>VXMN01000342.1 GCA_009841055.1 Acidobacteriota bacterium | reverse complement strand
TCTGGATGCCTACCCCCTGGTCCGACGCAACGCCGCCCTCTCTCTGGTGGCTTTCGGGGAGGCAAGCGGCCGGGAGGAGGTGCGCGGCATGCTGGCCGGCCGGCGCATTTTGGCTCCGGCGTCCGGCGAGCTACTCTTCCAGCGGAGCGAGGGGGACAGCCTGCGCGCGGGAGCCCTGGTGGCCCGCATTCAGGTGGATGCCGGGACTCACGAGGAGGTTCGCGCTGCCGTGCCGGGCTATGTGGAAGCAAGCTTGGCGGAGGAAGGGACGACGGTTACGGCGGGTCAGCCGCTGGTCTCGATGGCGCCTGAAGAGGACCAGGTGTGGGAAGCGCTGCGGGCCCTGTATTTCATCGGGGAAGTGAGCGACCTGCCGCTCATTCAGCCATTCTTGTCGGAAAATCCGATGCTGTCCGACCGCGTTCGGCAGCAGGCGGGTTTCACCATAAGCGCCATCCGCGGCAGAGCCGGCCCGGCAATGCCCGGAGAAGTCCCTCCCGATACTCCCTAGATCGACATCTCTCCGACCACGGCTTCCACTTCGTCGATGGGCTCCATCTCGATGGCGTCCCAGGGACAGCCGTCCAGAAAGGATCCGTCGGGTCCCTGGCTGGTGCACTTCTTGCAGCCGATGCAGAGAAAAGGGTCGACCTCGATGTGGCCGAAGGGAGGGTGGTCTTCGTCGGGCACCCAGAACATGCAGTCGGCCACGGGGCAATAGGGGACGCAGGCCGGGGATCCGGCGCAGCCGGTGCAGCACTCCGTGATGACGGCGATGGCACGGGGCTTTTTCTTGCGTGGGGTTTCTATTCCTTCGGACTTGGGTTCCAGCTTTGGCAGGGAAGCAATTTCGTCCAGTGGGTACATCCATCCTCCGGGTCAAGACAGGGTTGAAAACCGGCTATCTGCAATAAACGCCTCATCATAGCACAGGATCCGAAGCCGTCCAATGGGTGCCGTGCACTTGTGTGCGGGTTGTCTTTTGCTTGCAAGATCGGGTTTGTTTCCTGTAGTTTGGCCCGTGCTATTGGAGAAAGGGGTGTCGGACTGAGCCAGGTTTGGCCAATCCCAACTGGGAGCCCGTATGGAATTCGTAGTGCCGATCGTCCTGGTGCTGCTGGGACTGGGGGCGTCGTACCTGGCCCTGGGTGGATTGGTCCGGCTGGGAAAAGAGAGGCTGGAGTTCCGGCTCTTCGGGTTGGGAGTGCACAATCGGTTGGGTGCCTTGACGGTTCTGTCAGTGGCGCTGGCGCTTCTTTTTCTAGCCTATTCCTCGTGGAAGCAGGACTCCCTGATTCGCGGCTTGCAGCCGGAATTGGAGGGAGCTCAGCAAGAGGCCGAAGATCGATTGGTTCGCCTGGAGGCAGCAACCCGGTCGCTGCAGGATCTTCAGGAACAGGTTCAGCAGTTGACCCAGCAGAAGCAGGAATATCAGCGGATCGCCGGCCGCCGCCGGACCGAGTTGGCGGCACAGGCCAAGTCGCTGGAGGCGGCACTTCAGGGCCAGGAGCAGGCGGCTGCCGGGTTCCAGGAGAGCCTGGCTGAATTAAGCCGGCTGTTGGAGGCTCTGCAACGGCAAAAAGAGGCGGCTGTCCAGGACTCCCTCCAGTTGAAGCAGGAACTCCGCTCGGCGGAGTCCAGGCTGGTTCTGGCCCGGCAGAGCCAGGAGGAACTCAGGGGAAGTCTTTCACGGCTGACTGTCGAAAGGCAGAACGAATCGAAGAGTCTCCAGGAACAGATCCGGAAGCTCGAGGCTTCTCTTTCCGACCAGCAACGGCGAACCGGTTTACTCAGAGAGGGCCTGGTTTCGCGGGAAGCCCACGACTGGTCCCTGGAGCAGGAGATCGAAAAACTGGCCAACCTGGTTTCCGGCGAGCCCGAAGCCAGCTTCTCCCGCCAGACCGACATCGCCCGCACCCTGCAGAGAATCCACGAACTTCTCCGGGAAGGCGCCGCCCTGGCTCAACAGGCCAAGGCCGCCGAGACCCGCCCGCGCCGAGCCCGGACCGTTTCCGCCGACTCCAACTGAATCACCCTTCCTGAGACCAGCGACCGCTGGCCGCCGGTTGGCGAAAATGATCGTAGACGTTCCTGGCGATTCGGGGAGAAGTTTCGGCAACCAGGCGATCCAGCGGCGCGGCGGCGATTTGCGGGACGCTCCCCAATCGTTGCAGCAGCCGCTTGGCGGTCTTGTCGCCGACCCCGGGTATCCGGGTGAGCACCGAAGTGAGGGTTCGACCGGAGCGGCGCCGGCGATGGAAGCTCACGGCGAAGCGGTGGGTTTCGTCCCGGATGCGCTGGATCAGTCGCAGGACCGGAGAATGCCTGTCCAGGCGGATGGGTTCCTGCTCGCTGCCTCTGACGTAGATGAGCTCTTCCTTCTTGGCGATGCTGGCCAGAGGCTGGGTGGTCAGGTCCAGAGCGTCGAGCGCGGCAGCAGCGGCATGGAGCTGTCCCACTCCCCCATCCACCAGCACCAGGTCGGGCAGGGCGCGGCGTTCCTGCAGGAGTCGGCGATAGCGGCGGGAGATGACTTCCACCATGCTCTTGAAGTCGTCCGGCCCGCTGACCGTCTTGATGATGAATTTCCGGTAGTCGGCCTTCTTCATTCGGCCCTCCTCCCAGACCACCATGCAGGCCACGCAATCCGCCCCCTGAATGTTGGAAATATCAAAGGACTCGATTCGCCTGGGAGGGTTCTCCAGGTCCATCAATTCGGCCAGAGCCTCGCCGATCATCCGGCTGCCGGGGTTCAGGGTGCGGAAGCGTTGGTCGAAGGTCAGACGGGCGTTCTTTTGAGCCAGGCCGACGAGGTGCTTTTTCGGACCGCGGTGAGGCTCCTTGACAACCACCTTTCTTCCCTTCCGGCTCGAAAGATAGGCAGCCAGGATGGATTGGTCCTCGAACCCGCAGGAAACCACGACCTCGTCGGGGGTAAAGCTGGAGCCGAAGTAATACTGCTTGAGCAGCGATGCCAGAATGTCTCCGTCTCCGGCGCCGCCGGCCAGGTCTTCCCAAAAGTACTGGTGCCGGTCCACCACGCGGCCGCTTCGCAAATGGAATAGCTGCACGGCCGCCTTGTTTTCCTCCCGATGGAGCGCGAAGACGTCCATGTCGGCAGATTGGTTGGAGGACATGCGTTGCGGTTCTGCGAGTTGGTCGATGGTCCGGATCATGTCCCGCAGGTGGGCCGCCAGCTCGAACCGTTCCTCATCGGCGGCCTTCGACATCTTGCCGCGCAGACTCTTGATGAGCTCGCGCCGCTTCCCCTCCATGAACCACCTGAGGTCCTGGACCCTGCCCGCATACTCCTCCCGGCTGCACACTGCAGTCACGCAAGGCCCCATGCAGCGCTTGATGTGGTAGTCGAGGCACACCCTGGGCCGCCGGCCGTCTATTCCGATGGAGCAGGTACGGATCTGGAAGTGGCGACTCATCAGTTTGAATATCCGTGAGGCCAGGCTGGCCGGGAAGAAGGGGCCGAAATAGAGGGCTCCGTCGTTCCTGACCCGGCGGGTGACCAGGATGCGCGGAAAGGGTTCGTTGACGGTCAGCTTGATACAGGGGTAGGTCTTGTCGTCCCTGAGGAGGATGTTGTATTTGGGCTTGTGCTGCTTGATCAGGTTGTTCTCGAGGGCCAGGGCCTCCATCTCGTTGTCGACCACGATGCACTCGAGATCGGCGATCTCCGAGCGAAGCTGGTCCAGCTTGATGTCGGTGGGGCGGGAATCCTGGAAGTAGCTTCTGACCCGGTGGCGCAGCGACTTGGCCTTGCCCACGTAGATGATGTCGCCCCGGCCGTCCTTGTAGAGGTACACTCCCGGTTCGACAGGCAGGTCGGCCGTTTTTTCTTCCAGGGCTCGCATAAGGAATTCCCCGTTCATTATGCCATGGTCCGAAAAGGGCTAGAAAGTGTCGGCGGACCTGCCTGAGACGCTGAGGGCTGTCCACGAAAGACAAAACAGAAATCCACGAAGAGGAACGACGAACCACGAATGGACACGAATGAACACCAATTACCGGATTGATGAGTTGTCGATTTGGAGGGCGAAATCGAGGAGGTATTCTACGAAGGGCACCAAGCAATGCTAGAGCGACGAAACGACAGGAGCCGTTTGGGTGCCGATGGGGGTTCAAGGGGGTTCATCAGTATTCGTGTCTATTCGTGTTCATTTGTGGTGCAATTTCATGCCAATGATCTGTCGTTTTTCCCTCGATGATTCGCCGGCCACGACGTAGCTCTCCGTCGAGACGAAAGAGGGGCAAACCCTCCGGTCTGTGAAGCCCGTCAAGGCGCGCTACGGGGAGAAGTCTCCCGACGGCGAACCATCCCCTCCATCCCCCATGCTATCATCGGCCCATTGCGAGCTTGCGGGGGGCCGTGCGGCCATGGACAAGATTCTGCTGAGGAACATTCGACTGCAGATGAAAGTGGGAACCACCCCACGGGAACGCGGTCAGGCCCAACCCTGCCGAGCCGACCTGACCCTGTGGCAGCCGCTGGAGGAAGCCCGGGACGGACGGTTGGACAAGACGGTGGACTACAGCGCGGTCTATGGACGGGTCGAGAAGCTGTGCGAAAGTCGAACCTTTACCCTGCTGGAGGAAGCGGCTCTGCAGATCTGCAGAGAGGTGCTGAAGGACTTTCCGGTCAGAAAGGTCAGGGTTCGAATCGGCAAGACCAGCCCCTTCAGCGAAAAACTGGGTTTCGTGGGAGTCCAGGTGGAGCGCCGCCGGTCCTGGCTGTCCTGAATTCGGACCTCTTGAGTAAAGGGAGCTTTGCATGAAGGCGGTGATTCTGGCGGGCGGCGAAGGAACCCGGCTCAGGCCGTTGACGCTCCAGGTGCCCAAGCCGGTGGTTCCCATCGCCAACGTCCCTTTTCTTGGATATCAGCTGGACTTGCTGCGCCGCCACGGCATTTCCGAGGCCATCCTGAGCCTGGGCTATCGGCCCGACAGGATCGAAGCGGAATTGGGAGACGGCAGTCGATTCGGGATTCGGCTCCGCTACGTGGTTGAGCAGTCTCCCCTGGGTACCGGCGGAGCCTTCAAGAATGCGGAGCCATTCCTGGACGGCCCCGCCGTCGTATTCAACGGGGACATTCTCTGCGACTTCGACCTGACGGAGATCCTTCGCTCCCACCGGAGGCGCGCGGCAACGGCCACCCTGACCCTGACCCGAGTCGACAACCCTGCTGCCTACGGATTGGTGGAAACCGGGGACGATGGCCGGGTGGCCCGTTTTCTGGAAAAGCCGGGCCGGGACCAGGTCACCTGCGACACCATCAATGCCGGGCTCTACGTGCTGGAACCGGAAGTCCTGAAGACCATTTCGGCCGGCGTGAACACCTCCTTCGAAAGGGAGGTGTTTCCAGGTCTGCTGGCCGGCGGCTTGCCCGTCTTTGCCTATATCTCTCGGGGGTACTGGATCGACATAGGAACCCCGCAAAAGTACCTGCAGGCTCACCGGGACATTTTGGGGGGGCGGTTTGTGTCGCCTGTATCCGGCTTCCGGTTCAACCCGGCGGCACCTCCTGAGCAGGAAGGTTGCGCCGGCCTGGTGCGGAATTCCGTGGTCTCCGATTCAGTCCGTGTCGGGGACGAGGCCCGGATTCTCGGCTCCGCCATCGATCGGGACTGCCAGGTCGATGAACGGGCGGTCATCGAAGGTTCAGTGCTGTGGAAGGGAGTGCAGGTGGGAAAAGGGGCCCAATTGCGGGGGTGCATCCTGGGCAAAGGCTGTCGCATCGGCCCCGGCGCCGTGGTCGGGGAAGGGGTGGTCTTGGGAGACGATGCCCGCCTGCCGGCCGACAGCCGGCTCCTGTCCCCGTGAGGCGGATCCCCCGGCCGGCATTCGGCTACCCGTTCTCCTCGGATGCCATGGGTTGAGCTGGGGTGACCGGGGTAGGCGCTTCGATGGGTATTTGTTCGACCACCCGAATCCCGTAACCCTCCAGTCCGACGATGCGGCGAGGGTGGTTGGTCAGCAGCCGAATTTGCTTGAGGTCCAGCCGGGAGAGAATCTGGGCCCCCGTGCCGTAGTCCCGCTGGGCTCGACGCCAACTGTAGACATCCGCCTCGGTGGAAGTCATGCCGTGGTAGGCGATGCGATAGCAGCCGTCCTCCTTCTTGAGCTGAAATCCCCTTCCGGTCTGGTGCAGGTAGAGCAGCACGCCGCTGCCGGCCTGGGCAATGGCCTGCATGCAGCGTTCGATCTGGGCACGGCAGTCGCATCGGACCGAATGAAAGACGTCCCCCGTCAGGCAGTGCGAGTGAACCCTGACCAGCACCGGTTCCTCCGAACGAATAGTGCCGAACACCAGGGCCACGTGGGTCTCCTGCTCGATCTCGCTCTCGAAGGCCAGCATCCGGAAGGTGCCGAACTCGGTGGGCAGGTCGGCCTCGGCCACCAGCTTCACGAATGATTCGGTCCGCAGCCGGTACTTGATCAGATCGGCCACCGTAACCATCTTCAGCCCGTGTTCCGTGGCAAACCGGTGCAGCTCTCCGACCCGGGACATGCTGCCGTCGTCGTTCATGATTTCGCAGATGACGCCTGCCGGTCTCAAGCCGGCGATGCGAGCCAGGTCGACGGCCGCCTCGGTCTGGCCGGCCCGAATCAGCACACCCCCTCGGCGGGCTCGCAGGGGGAACACGTGACCGGGTTTGACCAGGTCGCCGGGCCGGGTCTCGGGGTGGATGGCCGTCAGAATGGTCTGGGAGCGGTCAGCCGCCGAGATTCCGGTGGAAACTTTGCCTCTGGCCTCGATCGAAACGCAAAAGGCGGTGCCGTAGCGGGAGCTGTTCTCGTTTACCATCAAAGGAATCTGCAGCTCGTCCAGGCGTTCTCCCGTCAGCGAAAGACAAATCAAGCCCCGCCCGAACCGGGCCATGAAGTTGATGGCTTCCGGTGTCACCTTCTCGGCGGCGATGGTCAGGTCGCCTTCGTTTTCCCGATCCTCGTCGTCGACCACGATGAGCATCTTTCCCGACCTGATGTCCTCGATGGCCTCTTCAATGGTTGAAAAATAACTTTCCAATGGCTTCCTCGGCAGGTACCGGATGGAATGGTTGTCCCGGGAACCGTCTGTCAATACCCCTGGTCCCGGAGTTGCTGAGCGGACAGGCCGTCCCGGCTGTCGTCGTGTCGCCGCCGGTTCAGGGCAGCCTCCACGTACTTGGCCAGAATGTCGCACTCCAGGTTCACCGGGTCACCGGATCTTCGCCGGGAGAGGTTGGTGTGTTCCAGCGTGTGGGGGATGATGGCCACTTCGAAGAAGTCTTTCCCCAATCCTGAGACTGTCAGACTGATGCCGTCGACGGCGATGGACCCTTTCTCCACCACGTAGGTTCCCATGCCCCGGGGCAGCGAGAAGCGGAACAGGGCGAAGGCTTTCTGCCTTTCGATCCTGACCACGCGCGCGACGGCGTCCACGTGGCCCTGGACGAAGTGGCCCCCCAATCGCGCCGTGGGCAACAAGGGCAACTCCAGGTTGATGGAGTCCCCTGAGCTCAGATTTCCCAGGTTGGTCCGCTCCAGCGTTTCCCGGGACAGGTCCGCTTGAAATGCCTTGCCGTTCCGGCCGGTCACGGTCAGACAGGCGCCGTTGACGGCCACGCTGTCGCCGGTTCGGAGCTCCGCGCTCAGACCGGGGGCAAGCGCTTCCAGCCGAGCCGTGTCTCCGAGCCGCCTCAGCGACTTCACCCGACCGACGTGCTGGATGATTCCGGTAAACATCCCCCCCCCGGTTCATAGGGGTTAGTCCAAGGCGGCGCCCGAGCGCTGCGGGTAAGCCTCGATCATGAGGTCGGGGCCGATCCGTTCGACTCTGGAGAAGGCTAGCGGACGTGCCTGGTCCAGCCTGGGGAAACCGGCGCCTCCGAACATGGCGACTGCCGTTCCACCCAGGATCGTGGGAGCCAGAAAGCAAACGAGCTTGTCGATGACGTGGCTGCGCAGAGCTTCGAAGTTGACCTCGGCTCCCCCCTCGATCAGGAGGCCGACCACCTGGCGTCGTCCCAGGTCCTCCAGGACCGGGCCAAAGGCAATCCGGCCGGCGGTTCCGGCTGTCGGAATGACCTCGATCCCTGCCTGCTCGAGCCGGTACCGACGGTCATCGTTCGGTCGCAGGCCGCAAAAAACGATTATATCACCCTGGTCGCGGGTGCTTGCCAGGTGACTGTCCAGGGGGAGTCTCAGTCGAGAGTCGAGGACCACGCGCAGCAGGGGCCGGGTTCGCGGCTGCCCGCTGCGGTCGGTCAGGTAGGGGTCGTCCTGGAGCACGGTTCCGATGCCGACCAGGATGGCGTCCGCCTCGAGGCGCATTCGGTGCACTCGTTGGCGGGACTCCGGGCTGGTGATCCATTGGGGAGGGCCGCTGGCGGCGGCGATTCTGCCGTCCAGAGTGGCTCCAACCTTGGCGGTCACGAACGGTTTTCTGCTGGAAACGTACTTGGCGAAGGCTTCGTTGAGTCTGCGCGCCTCCTCCTCCCGGACGCCAGCAGTCACCTGGAGGCCGGCCGAGGTCAACCATTCCATGCCCTTGCCCGCCACCAGGGGATTGGGGTCTCTCATGGCCAGCACCACCCGGGCGATGCCCGAGTCCACGATGGTCCGGCAGCAGGGCCCGGTGCGGCCCTGGTGGCAGCAGGGTTCCAGGTTGACGTAGAGGGTGGCTCCCCGGGCCCGGTCACCGGCCTGCTCCAGGGCCCAGACCTCGGCGTGCTTGCGTTGGCCGTATCGATGAACGCCCCGGCCGACGACGCGGCCGTCCCGAACCAGGACCGCACCCACCATGGGATTGGGACTGGCAAGCCCCCTTCCTTGCAGGGCCAGCTCCATGGCCTGCCCCATGTAGTAGTGGTCACGTTCGGACATGGTGGAATGTCGAGGGCTGGCCGGCGCCAGCAGGCGCCGGATGGGCGGGTTGGGTTTGCAGCCGGAACGGTCCCGAGGAAATCCCCTCGGTGGCCCGCGCCGGTGAGCGGTCCGCGAACAGCCCCGGGCCGGCCCCTACGCTTCTCCTTCGAAAAGGGAGGCGATGAAGTGCTCGGCGGAAAAGGGGACCAGGTCTTCGATCCGCTCGCCCACGCCCACGTATCGGATGGGAATTCCAAGGTCCCGCGAGATGCCGATGACGACACCGCCCTTGGCTGTCCCGTCAAGCTTTGTCAATACGATCCCGCTGACGCCGGTTGACCGGGTAAATTCCCGGGCCTGCACCACCCCGTTCTGTCCGGTGGTGGCATCCACCACCAGCAGAATCTGTTGCGGCGCTCCCGGGACCTCCCGCGAGGCAATCCGCTTCATCTTCTCCAGTTCGGCCATCAGGTTGTTCTTGGTGTGAAGTCGCCCTGCAGTATCCACGATCAGGATATCCGCCTGCCTGGCCTTGGCGGCATGAATGGCGTCAAAGAGCACCGCGGCCGGATCGGAACCCGCCTGCTGGCGGATGACCTGGGCTCCGGCCCGCTTGCCCCATGCCTCCAGTTGCTCCACCGCCGCCGCCCTGAAAGTGTCGGCGGCGCACACCAGCACCTTCCGCCCTTCCCGGACCCAAAGGCCCGCCAGCTTTCCGGCGGTGGTGGTCTTGCCCACGCCGTTGACCCCGACCACCAACAGGACCTGGAGGCCGGAAGCGGATGGCCTGTCGCTCGGGGCGGAACCGGCCTGCAAGATATCGAGGAGTTCCGATCGGATACAGGTTTTGAGCTGGCCTGCGTCGTTGATGCGGTTCCGCTCTACCCGGTCCCTGACCCTGTCGAGGACCACAGTGGTGGTATCGATTCCTACATCGGCTCCCACCAGGACTTCCTCGATTTCCTCAAGAAGTTCCGGATCAATCGCCTTCCGGGCCTGCAGCACCTGGTCCATGCGGGCCACCAGGTTCCTGCGGGTCGACGACACGGCAGCCTTGAACCTGCCCAGAAGTCCTTTCCGGGTTTGCCGATCGTCGCGTGCGCTACCCGGATCATCCATGCCGGCCTCCACCGAGCTCGTTTCTAAGGGCGCTAATCTTAACACAGGGAAAATGGGCGTCAGGAAGGCGGCAGTCAACCCTTGGGGCTCCGAGACCGGACGGCTCCGGCGCCCTACCGTTTCTCGCAGGCAACGCTTTTGGGAGGGGTTCGGGAACAGGCGATGGAGTCGGTCATGCCCGAGGAGAGCTGGGCGCAGGCAGTGTCCAGGGCCGTTCGCAGGGCCTCGGCTTCGGTGGCGCCAACGGCCTTGCGACAGTCGGTCCTCCCTCTGAATTCCATGCAGACCTCGCAACTGTACTGGTCCAATGCCATGGAGGAGTAGACGATATAGCCCAGGACGGCCAGGAGGGAGACGGTAATCAGGATCCGGGTGCCTTTGGACATGGAGGCAAGATTATACGTTATATCAGCGCTCTTTATCGAAGGCATAAATAATATAAATTTATTTTGGCGGCGCCTTTCTTCTAGAATTCGGCGGGAGCCGTTTCCTCATCGGGATTGTCCCCGGGTTGCAGCTCGTTCCAACCGGGTTTCAGGCAGGACAAGCGAGACTTCCAGGGTCCGAGTTTGGTACAATCCTTGGTTCGATGAGTCAAGATGCCCTTTCCGGCTGTCAATCAAGTTTGCTGGCTTCCCCAACTCAAGCATCTTTAGCCAACTGATTTAGCTGGAAGGCAGCACCGCGGGCCCGTTCCAGGATCCGCCGGTGCCGGCTTCGAGGGTGTTTCTGTCGCCATTTGACGGCAGGCTCGGTTGAGGTTCAGGCGATTTCCATGCATCAGGACGGACTGCCGAAAAAACAGGGGTTGTACGACCCTCGCTTTGAGCGCGACAGTTGCGGCGTGGGCTTCGTGGTCAACGTGGACGGGACACGCAGCCACCTCATCGTCCGCCAGGGGTTGGAAGTGCTGTCCAACCTGGCTCATCGAGGGGCCTGCGGCTGCGACCCGGAGACCGGAGACGGGGCCGGAGCCCTCATCCAGATTCCCCATGAATTCCTGCAACGAGACCGCCGGGCCCTTGGTCTGAAGCTCCCCCCGGCGGGAGAATACGGGGTGGGCATGGTCTTCCTTCCCCGGGAGGATGAGGACCGTGCCCGCCTGGAGCGGATCCTGGAGGAAGTGATCGAGGCCGAGGGGCAAGACCTCCTGGGATGGCGGGATGTGCCCGTCGACAGCCAGGCCATCGGCAGTCTGGCTCGAGAGTCGGAGCCGGTCATTCGCCAGGTCTTCATCGGCAAGAGTGCCGGCCTGAAGCGGGGAGCCGACTTTGAACGCAAGCTCTACGTGGTGTGCAAACGGGTCGAGCGGGAGGTGGAGAAACAGGGGTTGGACCAGGGCGAGAGTTTCTACATCGCCAGCCTGTCGGCCGCCACCATCGTCTACAAGGGTCTCCTGACTGCTCCCCAGATCCCGGCCTACTATCGGGACCTGGCCGACCCTTCAGTGAAGAGCGCCCTGTGCCTGGTTCACTCCCGCTTCAGCACCAACACCTTCCCTTCCTGGAAGCTGGCCCATCCTTACCGCTACCTGGCCCACAACGGAGAGATCAACACGCTTTGCGGCAACCGCAACTGGATGCGGGCCCGTTCCAGGACGCTCTCCTCGGACCTGTTCGGGGACGACCTTCCCAAGATTTTCCCGTTGGTGTCCGATACGGGCAGCGACAGCGCCACCATCGACAACGCCCTGCAGTTCCTGGTCCAGGGCGGCCGATCGCTGGCCCACTCGGTGGTGATGCTGATCCCGGAGGCCTGGAACAAGGACATTCGCATGGACCCCGACAAGCGGGGTTTCTACGAGTACCACTCCTGTCTGATGGAGCCCTGGGACGGCCCGGCTTCCATTGCCTTTACCGACGGGACCCGCATCGGCGCGGTGCTCGACCGAAACGGACTTCGGCCCTCCCGCTATGTGGTCACCAAGGAAAACCTGGTGGTGATGGCTTCCGAAGTGGGCGTGCTGGAGATTCCCGAGGAGCGAATCCTCTACAAGGGCCGGCTCCAACCCGGCAGGATGTTTCTGGTCGACACCGAGCAGGGCCGTATCATCGACGACTCCGAGCTCAAGCAGGCCCTCACCACCCGAAGGCCCTATCGGCAGTGGGTCGAAGCCAACCGGATCGAGCTGTCCCAACTGCCGCCGGCGCCGGCGGAAAAAGAACCGGCGGTCAAAGACCTGCTGGCCCAGCAGCAGGCCTTCGGTTATTCCGTGGAGGATCTTCGGTTGTTGATGGCTCCCATGGCCAGGAACGGCGAAGAAGCGGTCGGGTCCATGGGCACGGATACTCCGCTGGCGGTTCTCTCCAACAAGTCGCCGCTGCTCTACAACTACTTCAAGCAGCTTTTCGCCCAGGTGACCAACCCGCCCATCGATTCCATCCGGGAAGAGATGGTGATGTCGGTAGAGAGTTATATCGGCAGCGAGCAGAATCTTCTGGACGAAACCCCCAGGCACGCCCGCCTGCTCAAGTTGCAGTGCCCCGTACTGACCGATCCCGAGCTTGCCCGAATCCGGCACGCCTCGGTCAACGACTTCAGCGCCGAGACCTTGAAGATGCAATTCTCCGAGGGCGACGGCGGCGGCGGATTGGAGACCGCCCTGGAAGCGCTCTGCCGGCAGGCTTCCCGGGCGGTGAGCAGGGGGCACAACATCATCATTCTCTCCGATCGCGGCGTCGATGGCGAAAGCGTGCCCATCCCCGCCCTGCTGGCAACGTCGGCGGTCCACCACCACCTCATTCGGGAAGGCACCCGGACCAAGGCAGGCCTCGTGGTGGAAACCGGCGAGGCTCGCGAGGTCATGCACTTCGCGCTCCTGATCGGATACGGGGCGGGGGCGGTGAACCCCTACCTGGCCTTCCGGACCTTGGCCGACATGGTGGCGCAAAAGCTCTTTCGTGCCGAGATCACCGAAGAGCTGGCTTTCAAGAACTACATCAAGTCGATCAACAAGGCCCTGCTCAAGATCATTGCCAAGATGGGGATCTCCACCATCCAGAGTTATCGGGGGGCTCAGATCTTCGAAGCCATCGGGCTGAATTCACGCCTGGTCGAACGCCACTTCGCCGGTACCGCCTCCCGCGTCGAGGGCATCGGCCTGGAGGTTCTGGGACGAGAGGCCATCGCCCGCCACCGCCAGGGTTTCCCCAAGGCACAGTCCCGGAAACACCTGTTGGATGTGGGCGGACAGTATCAGTGGCGGCGCGACGGCGAGTTTCACCTGTTCAACCCGGAGTCGGTGGCCAAGCTGCAGGTGGCCACCCGTCACGGCGACTACCGCCTGTTCAAGCAGTACTCCACCCTGATCAATGACCAGAGCAGAAACATGTGCACGCTCAGGGGCCTGTTCAAGCTCAAGAAGGGCGACCCCGTTCCGCTGGACGAGGTCGAACCTGCCTCCGAGATCGTGAAGCGGTTCGCTACCGGCGCCATGTCCTTTGGGTCCATCAGCAAGGAGGCCCACGAGAACCTGGCCATCGCCATGAACCGTATCGGGGCCAAGAGCAATACGGGAGAAGGAGGCGAGGACCCGGCCCGCTATGTCCGGGATCCCAACGGGGACTGGCGCCGCAGCGCCATCAAGCAGGTGGCTTCGGGACGCTTTGGAGTGACGGTGGAGTACCTGGTCAACTCCGAGGAGCTGCAGATCAAGATGGCCCAGGGGGCCAAGCCGGGAGAAGGGGGCCAGTTGCCCGGACACAAGGTGGACAAGGTAATCGCCCGGGTGCGCCACTCGACCCCCGGAGTTTCTCTGATTTCGCCTCCACCCCACCACGACATTTACTCCATCGAGGACCTGGCCCAGTTGATTCACGATCTCAAGAACTCCAATCCTCGGGCCAGGATTTCAGTGAAGCTGGTGGCAGAAGTGGGGGTGGGTACTGTGGCGGCCGGGGTTTCCAAGGCTCATTCCGACGTGGTGCTCATCAGCGGGCACGACGGAGGAACCGGCGCTTCCCCGCAGACGTCCATCAAGCATGCCGGCGTTCCCTGGGAGCTGGGCCTGGCGGAGACCCAGCAGACGCTGGTGCTCAACGACCTGCGGGGCCGCATCGTGGTTCAGACCGATGGCCAGCTCAAGACGGGCCGGGACGTGGCGGTGGCCATCCTTTTGGGCGCCGAGGAGTTCGGCTGCGCCACTGCTCCGCTGGTGGCTTCCGGGTGCATCATGATGCGCAAGTGCCATCTCAACACCTGCCCGGTGGGCGTTGCCACCCAGGATCCGGTGCTGCGGCGCAAGTTCGCCGGCAAGCCCGAGTATGTCATCAACTTTTTCACCTTCGTGGCCGAGGAACTGCGGGAGATCATGGCCGAAATGGGCTTTCGCAGGGTGGAGGACATGGTGGGCCGGTCCGATCGCCTGGACGTGACCGACGCGGTCGAGCACTGGAAAGCCATGGGGCTGGACTTCACCCGAATCTTCTACAGGCCCCAGGTTCCGGAGCGAATCGCCACCCACAAAATCCAGGAACAGGACCACGGGCTGGAGAAGGCGCTGGACCATCAGTTGATTGCAGACTGCCGGGAATCCCTGGAGACGGGAACCCGGATTTCCCTCAGCTACCCCATCAGGAACTCCCAGCGCACCGTGGGCACCATGCTGAGCTCCGCTCTGGCCGAGCGCCACGGCAACTCCGGGCTTCCCGAAGATTCCATTCAGGTGGATTTTCGCGGGTCGGCCGGACAGAGCTTCGGGGCTTTTCTGGCGGCCGGCGTCACCTTCAGGCTGGAGGGCGACGCCAACGACTACATCGGCAAGGGATTGTCAGGCGGCAAGTTGATTGTGTTTCCGCCCAGGGAGGCGACCTTCAAGGCCGAGGACAACATCCTCATCGGAAACGTGGTGCTCTACGGCGCCACCGGGGGGCAGGCCTACTTCCGGGGGGTGGCCGGGGAGCGGTTT
>VXMN01000098.1 GCA_009841055.1 Acidobacteriota bacterium | reverse complement strand
GTCCTCAAGGGAGAAAAGGTGCGGGGGGCGCCGGTGGAAACAGGAGAGAAGTCCACCGGTCGCGCCGTTTCGGCTGATGAAGTCCCCGCGTACGACCATCAGCTCTTCGAACTACTTCGCACCAAGCGCAAAGAGTTGGCAGACACTGCAGACGTTCCGCCCTACGTGATCTTTTCCGACCGGTCTCTTCAGGAAATGGCCACCTATTTCCCTCATTCCACCGAATCGTTGGAAAGGTTGCATGGCATTGGTCAGGTGAAGGTTGCCAGGTACGCCGACACCTTCCTGCCCATCATCGCCGCCTATTGTCGGGAAAAGGGATTCGAGGAGAATCCCAAAGCCGCTCGCCGCTCCAAGTCTATTTCAGGACGTTCCAATTCTCGCAGCCGGGAAGTGGGCGAACGCTTCCGAAACGGAGAATCGGTAACTCAACTGAGTCAAGCCTATGGAGTGAAACGCCAGACGATCTTCTCTAATTTGGAAAGGGAGGTACAATCGGGAAATGGGCTGTCCCTGGAGCGATTCCGCGCCGAGTCCCGGTTGTCAACAGCAGTGCAGGAACAGGTGCTGGCAGTCTTCGACAAGCTGGGCCCGGACTTCCTGCGCCCGGTTTTCGATGCCCTTGACAAGTCCGTGAGCTACGAGGAGTTGGTGCTGATGCGAATCATCTACCGGTTGCAGACCCATGGTGGCAAGGGTTGATCCAGCAGCTCCGCACCCGTTTAAGGGCTTGCTGGTCGCCACCCTTCTCAATAACGACTCGTGTGGAGGGACCATTTGCTCCGGGGGGCGGTCGCGGCCGGAATCGCGCTCCGGCAACCAGGGCGCCTCGGATTGGGTCGGCAAGGCCTGCCCTCCCATTGAAAGCACAGCGGGGACTCACCAGTACCCGTAGAAGCGTCCCTCCCAGTAGGTCCACAACCAGGCTGTCAGGGAGTCGTGGTCGATCAGCTCGGTCTCCACTTTCCACTCCGGCGCCAGAGATTCCCCTTCCGCTGGCGGCAGGATGAAGCGAAATGTGGGCACGTCCAGAGCTTCCAGGATACGGCGGGCGGTCTCGGCCAGGGGCTCCTCCGGAAACCAGCGCTGGGCGGTCACCATGCCGCGGGCGTAGATGGCCGAGCGGCCCGACCGGTAGGGTCCGGGGCCCCAGCGGCCATTTTGAAGAATCGTCGCGTCGGGTTGAATGCTTCCCCTGACGTTGCGGAAGGTGCCCAGCGTCATGGCCCGCCAGATCCGGTGGCGCCAGGGGTCGATCTCCATCAGCAGGCTGGGCAGGTAGAGCTCGCGATAGCTTCTTCCGCTCCCGCCGGAGGGGAAATTGTCCAGGCCGCATCCGGCATACCAGCGCTCGATCTGGCGCAGATACTCCGGATCGCCGCTGCTGCGCCAGGCGTGGTACATCACGGTGACGTAGATGATGCCGATGCTCCAGGGCTTGGTCCCCGGCTGCCAGTCGGGCCCCCAGAGGCGGTAGCGCGGCTTGAGGGGCACAGCGAAATAGGTCCCGGGATGGTAGTAGTCGTGGCGGATCTGGAAGTCGGCGAACCCCTGGAACATCTCGCCGATCAGCGCGGCGTCGTCGGGGCCGGCGATCCGGCGGTAGGCGTCCAGTCCCGAGGCCACGCACTGGAGCTGGTCCGGCGAGGTCTGGTTGCTGGCCTTACCCCCGTAGGGTTTGCAGAGGAAGCCGGGCTCCATCGCGTGGGCGCCCAGGTCGTAGACGGTCTTGAGCGCTCTCAGCGTCCGCCGGCAGCGGCGCAGCGCCAGGGAATCGGCGGTGCAGCGGTACTGCCAGGAGAGCGCGGCCAGGTAAAAGGCGGTATCGGCTGCCGTATCCTCCCAGGCCCGCCAGACATGCATGGGCGGCAGGCCCAACTCGGCCTCGGTTTTCCCATGCAGGTGGCGATGCCGGTAGGCCCCGGCGTAGTCTTCGGCGGTCGGCAGTCGGTAGTCGGAGGCTCGCACGAACATGGGGACCAGTCCGTGAACCTGAAGCGTTTCTTCCTCCAGCAGAGCCTGGATGCGCAGCGCCTTCCGTTCCAGCTCCCGCCGGGTCATGGTGAAGCCTGCCCCGTGGGAGAGCTCCTGTGCGGATATTCGTGACGAAGGCTCCTGCCCTTTCTGTCCCTCCTCAGTGAAAGCCGAGGCCCCAAGCCTCCCAGGCAGGGCCGCGGCAACCGCGGCCGGTGCCAGTCCCTGAATGAAGCGGCGACGCGCCCTGTCCATGACCAGCCTCCTTTGATCGTGTGGACTCTTCTTGTTGGTTGGGAACTGCGGAGGGATGGGAGATCCGCCTTCCCCCGGAGTTGGCGCAAAGAGGACAGGAGGGAACGTACCCCAGCCTAGTCAACCCGCTCTACCCGACGCTGGTCGCCCCCGATCTCGAAGATGAGTGCGGTGGGACGTCCCTCCCCATCCAGTTCGAACAGCACTCGGGCCGCCGTCCAGCGCAGGGCGAACTCCGTTTCCGAGCGGGGCACCAGCTCGATCTCCGGTTTCCGGTAAAAAAACGCCCTCAGGTGGTTTCCGTGCAGGGAAATCACGTACTCGTGTCCGTCCGGGGTCCGGTAGCGGCCTGCATAGCGCTGCAACACTCCAGGGGCCAGAGCGATGGCGGGTGGGCTGGGACGGTGGGGCGGCTCGGGCTCGGCATGCTCCGGCAGCTCCCTCAGCCAGATATTGCGAAACCGGACCGGGTTGCCGTGGTCCTGCAGGGCCAGCGGCAGCTTGTCGGGGTGGTAGGTATAGGGCGCATGCTGCAGCCAGGCCGTGGGACCCCAGAGCTCGACGTTGTCCTGCACCAGGATTCCATTGTGAAACACCGTCATCCTGGCCGGCGAGGCCAGCCGTCCGTCCCGGTGAAAGCGCGGGCGGCGAAAGATGATGTCGTAGGCCTGCCACTCCCCGGGTGGAAGACTGGCGTTCACCAGTGGCGGGTACTGACCGTAGACGGCGCCCGCCTGACCGTCGGGATAGGTGTCGTTCCGGTAGGAGTCCAGAACCTGGACTTCGTACTTGGACATCAGGTAGACGCCGCTGTTGCCCCGCCCCTGACTGCTGCCGACCACCGGAAGGGGAGCTGCCCATTCCACGTGAAGCTGCACGTCGCCGAAGGCCTGGGAGGTATACACGTAACCGCTTTCGGGCACCGAGATCATGGCCCCGTCCCGCACTCTCCACTGCGCCGGCCCGCCGTCCTCGCTTGTCCATCCCTCCAGACCGGTCCCGTCAAAGAGCACCACGGCATCCTCGGGAGCAGCCACAGGCAGAGACTGGCGTGCCGGCGACACCACCGGCGGCCGGGGCCGGTCGGGGTCATGGGCCAGCCAATCCGAGGCTGAACGGGATTGGCCAAGGCCCGGGGCAAGCTGCAGCCAACTCACGACCATCAGAACCAGGACGAGGCGGATTTGCCGAAAGGTAGACACGGTGTCGCTCCTCCCATGGGTGCTCGAAAGGGGTCGGGTCTGATCGTTTTGCAGATCATACCTCATATGGACTCGGCGGTTGCGGTTGAAGCCGAGGATGCCCGTAGCCCGGTTTAATCCTGCAGCCTGCATTCCGCGCCAGGCCACTCCGCCGCCGCTCCCCGCCTTGACAGCCTCCAGGCTCCCACCTATGATGCCGTGAGTTCCGGGTCTTCACACACTGATCGTTCCTGCTCGCCTTTGGCGGACTGGCCCCGAGGGCGAATGCAGCGACAAGGGAAGGATTGCCTTCGCCGCCATGGCGCTCGTCACCGACAAGGTCCGCTGGGGTCTGCTGTCGACGGCCTGGATCAACGTGGCCATGGTGGGACCCATGCAGCGTTCCGGGCGCAGCCGTTTGGCGGCGGTGGCCAGCCGCAGCCTGGAGAAAGCCAAGGACTATGCCACGGCGAACCGGATCCCACGGGCCTACGGCAGCTACGAGGATCTGGTTGAGGACCCGGAGATCGACGCCATCTACAACCCGCTGCCCAACACCCTGCACGCCGAATGGACCATTCGCGCCGCCCGGGCCGGCAAGCACGTCATGTGCGAAAAGCCTCTGGTGACCACCCTGGAGGACCTGCAGGCGGTGGAAGCCGCCGCCCGGGGAAACGGGGTCACGATCTTCGAGGCGTTTTCCTTTCTCCATCATCCGCAGATTCAGACTATCAAGCAGATCATGGCTGAGGGACGCCTGGGCGAGGTGGAACTGGTGACCTGCTGGGACGCCTTCTGTCTGCCCCCTGAGGACCGCGGCAACATTCGTTTGCAGCCGGAACTGGCCGGAGGGGGATTGTGGGACGTGGGCGTCTACCCCAATGCCTTCGCCATCGCCCTGGCGGACGGGACACCCCCCAGCGAGGTCTGGGCCCAGCAGACGCTCGGGCCCACGGGCGTGGATCTCACCCTGATCGCCCAGATGCGGTTCCCGAACAGGATGGTGGCGCAAATTTCCTGCGGCATGCAATCGCCCCCTCGGCGCGGGGCCCAGATCATCGGCACCCGGGGGATGCTGACCGTCATGGACCACCTGTCGGGGGCGGATTGGCCGGGCAATCCCCCCAAGGAAGGGCGCTTGACCCTCACCGGCACCGACCGTGGTCAGGAAACGATCCGGATTCCGGCCGTGGATTCCTACGAGGCGGAAGTCAAGGCCATGGAGGCCTGCATCCTGGACGGCGCCCCCCCGGTGGTTTCACTGGATCTCAGCCGTGCCCTCCTCCGGAGCGTGCTGGCGCTGTATCAGTCGGCCCGTACGGGAAAAACGGTTGCCCTGAGTTGACCCCTGAAACCGGGACGCGAGGTTCCCTGTCCTCATGAACGATACCCCTGCCGCAAGAACCGCCACCGTGGCCGCCGGACAACTTCCGGGCTGGACCATGGCCAACCTCCCCGCTCCCCCGGCAATGGGACTGCGTAGCTGGGTGGCCTTGATCGGTCCCGGCATGATGATGGCCGGGGTTGCCATCGGCGCCGGCGAGTGGCTCTTCGGTCCGGCCGTCGCCAGCCAGTACGGCGGCACCATCCTCTGGCTGGCCACCATCAGCATCCTCTGCCAACTCGTCGTCAACCTGGAGGTGATGCGATACGCCCTCTACTGCGGCGAACCCGTCTATGTGGGTTTCCTGCGGACCCGGCCCGGGCCGAAAGTCTGGGCGGTCTGGTATCTTCTGATGGATGTCAGCAATATCTGGCCCTTCATGGCGGCCACGGCCGCGGTGCCTCTGGCCGCAGCCCTTCTGGGCCACCTGCCGGGCGACGGGACCGTCCAGCTGCTGGGGACCACCCTCTCAGAGGTGCGGCTGGTCAAGGTGCTCGGCTACGCGGTTTTCCTGCTGGCCTTTCTCCCCCTGATCTTCGGCGGCACCATCTACCGCAGCATTGAACGCCTGATGTCCCTCAAGGTGATCGTGGCGCTGAGCTTCCTTTGCATCCTGTCCGTCTTCACCGTCTCCTATGCCAGCCTGCACGAAGTGGTGACCGGTTTCTTCCGGTTCGGAGCCTTGCCGCTGCGGGCCGACACCATCATCGTAGGACCCCATTTCGAGCTGAGCGAGTCCCGTGGGGGCGACCGCTACACCATCAAGGGAACGGTCGAGCCCGGCCAGACGCTGATCACCGAGTTTGTGGCCTCCCGCGGCCCCGAGCCCGAGAGGTTCGGGATGCATGCCGCCGTGCCGGCCGATCTGGCGGCGGTGCGTCAAGCCCTGGTCGACCGCGCCAACTCGCTCGCCCGCGAGGGCCGCTTCTTCGTGGAGGACACCCAGGACGGTGTCCGGCTGCTGCTGGCCGGGCAGGTCCTGGCCGATCAGACCTGGAAGCTGGACCGGATCGAGGTCTTCGAGGGCGGACAGGCGCAATCCTACGATCGCCTGGATGATCTTCCAGCCGCGGTGGCCGGCCGCGCCGAGTCGCTGTTCGCCTACCAGGGGGTGGAGAGAGTGGGCATGCTCGGCTACCTGTGGGAACATGGCCGCTTGCCCGACCTGAACTGGGCCATTCTGGCCGCCTTCGCCGCCATTGCCGGGATCGGGGGCACGGGCAACGCTCTCTGCTCCAACTACGCCCGCGACAAGGGGTGGGGGATGGGCAAGCTGGTGGGGGCCATCCCCAGCGCCGTGGGCGGCAGCTCGGTGACGCTCCTGCACATCGGGAAGACCTTTCCCATGGACGAAGCGAACCTGGGGCGCTGGCGCGGCTGGATGCGTTACGTGCAGCGGGACCAACTGGTGGTGTGGACGTTCTACTGCTTCCTGGGGATGGCCCTCCCCTGCCTGGTCTCTCTGGAATTCCTTCGGAACGTGCCGGTGGAGGGGCACCGCGTCGCCGCCATGATCGCCGACGGCGCCGCACGCAGGTACCCCGATCTCCAGTGGCTGCTCTGGCCCGCCACTCTGCTGTGCGGTTTCCTGATTCTGGCGCCGGGCCAGATCTTCTCCGGAGAGGCCATTGCCCGTCGCTGGACCGACGTGCTCTGGTCGAGCAGCCGGCGAGCCCAACGTCTCCGCGGCCCCCAGGTGCGCTACATCTACTACACCATCCTGGGGGTGTACGCCGTTTGGGGCCTGGTCTGGCTGTCCCTGTTCGAGCCCCTCACGTTGGCCATCATCGGAGCCATTCTTGGGAATTTGGCGCTGGCGTCCACGGCCCTGCACACCCTCTACGTCAACCGCACCCTGCTGCCGGCCCGGATCCGGCCGCCCTGGTACATGCAGGCCGGCCTTTTGATCTGCGGCGCCTTCTTCCTGGGGATCACAGTCATCGTGTGGATCTATCTGTAAGTCTCGGGAGGGCGGCCCCTGCTGCTGCGGTTGCCCCTTCGCCAGGGGAAAGCCGGTATAGGAGGAACCACGCCCATGTCCCTTCCTCGAATCCTTCCGCTGTTCACTGTTTTGGTCCTGACCTTATCGGGCTGCGCCACGGAACCACAGTTCCGTGCGGACGCAGGCGCCAAGCCGGTGCAACTCTCCGACGAGCACATCGCCGCCGCCGGCCGGGACCGCCGCATCATCATCAACTTCGACACCATCTCCGGCGACCGCAATTTTGGAGGTCGCGACCCGGCCGAACTGGTGGAGTGGAAGTTCCACGTCATCGACGCGGCCGATGTTCAGATCGACAGCGTCTGGTGGTGCTGGGGGGAGGGCAATGTGTCGCCCTGGCCCAGCCGGATCATGCCGCTCTATGACGCCGAGGGTTACCGCCGCTGGAAGGAGCAGGGCATCGACATCGCCGCCATCTTTGCCGAGGAGTCCAGGAAGCGGGGTATCGAGGCCTTTTACAACTTCCGCATCAACGGCTCCGACAACGACCTGGGGCCCTTTCGCAAGGTTCCCATGAAGCTGAAGCACCCGGAATGGCTGATCCACACCTGGCCCGGTCCGGTCGGCCTGTGGAACTATGCCATTCCCGAAGTGCGCCGCTACAAGCTGAGCATTTTGAGGGAAATCGCGGAGCGGTTCGACTACGACGGCATCTCGCTGGACTTCGCCCGGGTGTGCCCGGTGCTGCCCCCCGGCAAGGCCTGGGCCAACCGGGACAAGATGACCGACTTCATGCGGCAGTTCCGAGCCATCACCGAAGAAGCGGCCCGGAAACGGGGCCGGCCCCTGCTCATCGGAGCTCGAATCCCTGAAAACCTGGCAGGTTGCCGCTTCGACGGGCTGGATATCGAGACCTGGGTGCGGGAGGGGTTGGTGGACGTGCTGGCGCTGGGCGTTCGCAGCTTCGACGTGGACATCGCCGCCTTTCGCCGCATCACTACCGGCACCCACGTCAAGCTCTATCCCAGCGTGGACGACCACCACGCCTCCGACGGCTACGCCACACCTCCCATCGACATCTATCGCGGCGTGGCCGCCAACTGGTGGCGCCAGGGCGCGGACGGCATCCAGACCTTCAACTTCAATCACGCCCCCGATTTTCCCTTCCGCGGGGTTTGGGAAACCCACCTGGCGGCCTACCGGGAAGTCGGCAGCCCCAAGACCCTGCACCGCAAGAACAAGCGGTTCGTGGTGCAGCGCCGCGGCGGCGGCCACGGTCCCACGGTCATCCCCAACCCCCAGGACTGGACCACGCCTCGCTGGATGTACTTCAACACCAACATGCTGGCGCCGCTGCCGGCCCCGCTGGCCAACGACGGCAAGGCCGACAGCCTCTTTACCATCGCCGTGGCCGACGACCCCGGAGCCGAGCGCGAGCACCTGGAACGGCTCTCGCTACGGGTGCTTCTATCGGATCCCTCGGCCGAGGGACTGCCCCGGGAAAAGCGTCTCCAGGAAGTTGCCGTGGCCACCATCGGCCATCCTGACAGCCGCCTGGCGAACATCCCTGCCGCCAAGGGAATTGAGAACCTGATCGAGGCCCGGTTGAACAACGCCCACCTGGGCAAGCCCACCCCGGTGGCTGGCTGGCTGGTCTTCGACCGGCTGTCGCCGGCCCTGTTTGCCCCCGGCCCCAACCTGGTCGGCCTGCGCATCACCCGGCCCCGGCCGACGGCGGCCGAGCCCATCCTGATCGAAAAACTGGAGGTGGAGGTCCGCTACCGACGCCCCTGAGCGGGGCGTGCATCCCGCATTCCTTGTGGAACCGTGAAGATTTCTCTGCCCACGGAAGCCGGGGGAGATTCAGTGAGGTCGTCATCTTCGGCTAGGGTGGTCAGCCGAAAAGACGAAGCCCGACGGAAATCAGCACCCCGTTCGTCTTGTACCTGTAGTCGAGACGCACATCGGGCGCATCGACGACCCAGTCGGTGAGCGAGCGGAAGTAGCGGACTCGGAAGTCGACCGGCCACTTCAGACGTAGCATGGTTCCCGCGCCGATTCCCCACGACCACCTGCCCTGGCGCTCGCGGTCTTCGCCCGCCACTCCGGTCTCGGGATTCGTTCCTCCGGATGCGAACTCCGTCCAGCTTCGACGCACCCCGCTCAGGGCATAGACCTCGGCGAGACCGGCTGCGACTCCTCGCCCCAAGATGATGTTGCCGCCCGCCCCCGCCAAGTCGCTGTAATCCCACCTGCCGGGCCAGACGTCGTGGACGTTCCCGTTCGGGGTCGGGGAGATCGTGCCCTCGAGCTTGCGCCGGCTGGAGACGACACCCTCCACCTCACCACCCAAAAACCAGTTGTGGGATAGGCTCAGGTCCAGCCCAGCCGACAGGTTGCCGAGCAGCGCAAGGCCAGAAGAGGATGAGGTGCTGGAACTCGATCCGCCCTGGATGGTTACTCTCTTGGTGTGCTCAACCGTAATCCCGCCGATCTCGGGAGCGACGCGCAGGTAAATGCGGGACTGCGCGCCAGCGGTGCCTGCCTGAATATGCAGGCCGGCTAGCAACAGCAAGGCAATCAGCGTCCATGGGCCACGCTCCCGGGCTTTTGAAGATGCTCCTGTTCCTTTGATCCAACCACTGATCGAACAGTCGCGAGGGAATCTCATCCAATAGCACCCTTCAACTGGCGGCTCGGCCGGCGATCGCCTCCCGCAGGCCCTCCAGCAGCCCCTCCAGTTTGGCCTGACCGTATTCGAGCCGCCCGACTCTGTCGTCCAACTGCTTGATGTCGGCTCGCAGCCGTCCCTCAACCGTCGTCAAATCGGCTCCTTGACGCTTCCCTAACACTGTCATGTCGGCCCGCAATCGCTCCTCGATTCTCACCATGTCAGTCCGCAACCAGGCAAACAGCCCGGTGGATAACAGACCCAGGCCGATCCCCACCGACAGGACAGCAATCATCTCTCCGCTCATGCTCCCTCCCAAAGTACCGGTTTTTTCTTTCACGCCCCCAACCACAATCCACTGGGGAGGGAGGAGCCCAGAGCCGGTGCCGGTCGGCATTTCTCGCCTCAGGCAGGCGCAATCGGTTCTCTACATCTGCAAATTATTCTTGGGGAGGGAGTTAACCCAAATTCTAATGGGAGAACCGATGCACTGTATTATACCACCAAAACTCGGGAGCATGAAGGCTCCGGCAGCCGCCAACATCCGAGGAAAATCCCCGCCCGCGGGACATTCTGCTAGAATACGCCTCCGGAAAAATTCAATGAACGATACCTCAACGCTATTTGCCATCGATGGCAGCAAGGGCATCGTCTTCGGCGCGGCCGGCGGCATCGGGGCGGTGTTGTGCGATCAGATCGCCCGGCGCGGCGCCGAACTGGCGCTGTGCGACCTTCGGGAGGCTGCGGCAGAGGAGGGCGCCGAGAGAATCCGGGACATGGGAGGACGGGCTATCGGGATAGGGTGTGACGTCGATCGGGAGGCGGAGGTGGACGGGGCGGTGGAGCAGGCTGTGGCGTTCCTGGGAAGCCTGGACTTTGCCGTCAACCTGACGGTCAAGCAGCAACTGAATCCCATCGTGCGCATGAGCCAGCAGCAGTTCGACCGGTCCATACACACCAGCCTGGGAGGGAGCTTCCTGATTTCTCGGGCGGTGGGGAGAGTGTTGCTGGATCAGGGGCGCGGCGGCAGCCTGGTGCACTTCAGCAGCATCGCCTCCTCGGCAGCCTTCGGGCGGGGCACGGGGGCCTACGCCGCCTCCAAGGCGGGCGTCAACGCGCTGGTGCGGGAGTTGGCGGTGGAATGGGCGCCCTTCGGGATTCGCGTCAACGCCATCGCTCCCTGCCAGGTGCGCACCCCCATGCTGGACTCGGTGCTGGAAAACCCCGCCCTGGAAGACCGTGACGCCCTGCTGGAGAAGATCCTGTCGCGGATTCCGGCCGGACGCCTGGCGGAACCCGCCGACATGGTGGGACCCTGCCTGTTTCTAATCTCGCAGGCCTCGGTGATGGTGACGGGGCATGTGCTCTTTGTGGATGGAGGGTTCATGGCGCAATGACTCGATCCGACACCAGGAAAAATCGGGCAGCCCCAACGGTCGATAGTGCCGACCAGCTCCGGCTCTACGAACGCATGCTGTTGATCCGCGCCTTCGAGCTGCGGGTACAGCGCCTCTACCGCGAGGGGAAGATTCCCGGCTTCATTCACCTCTACGTGGGCGAGGAAGCCACGGCCGTGGGGGTGTGCGCTCACCTGAGTGACCAGGACGTGATCACCAGCACCCATCGCGGGCACGGCCATGCGCTGGCCAAGGGCCTGTCGCCCCAAAAGGCGCTGGCCGAGTTGGCCGGCCGATCCACCGGATGCAATGGCGGCCGCGGGGGCAGCATGCACCTGTATGACGCCGAGACCGGCCTGCTGGGGACCAACGGCCTGGTTGGAGCCGGCATTCCGGCGGCGGTGGGCGCGGCGCTGGCGGAAAAGGCGGGCGGCAGCGGCGGCATTGCGGTGGCTTTCTTCGGGGACGGAGCCGTCAGTCACGGCGCCTTTCACGAGTCTCTCAACCTGGCCGCCACCCTGTCGGCGCCGGTGGTGTTCGTCTGCGAGAACAACCTCTACGCCACCAGCACGCCCTTGACCACCTCCACCCGAAACACCCGCATCGCCAGTCGCGCGGCCGCCTACGGCATCCCCGGGGAGTCCGTGGACGGCAACGACGTGCTGGCCGTCCATCGTGTCATGGGGAAAGCAGCCGCGCGGGCCCGGGAAGGGCAGGGACCCACGCTGATTGAAGCCCGCACCTACCGCACGGTGGGGCATCACGAGGGCGAACCGCTGGCGGGCACCTATCGGTCCCAGGAGGAGATCGACCAGTGGAAGCGCAAGTGCCCGATCCTGCGCCTGGGCCGGCGACTGACCCGCAGCGGCGCAGCCGCCAGATCCGACCTGGAGGCCCTGGAGGCCCGGATTGAATCGCAGATCGACGAGGCCGAGAGGTTCGCACTGGATTCTCCCATGCCGTCAGAAACCACGGTTCACGATTCCGTCTGGGGACCTCTGATCCGGACGCCGGAGGGGCAGGCGTCGCGCCCCGAAACCCACAGGCAGGGTTGGCTGGAGGCCACCCGGGACGCCATTGCCTCCGAGATGAGGCGCAACCCCAATCTGATCTACTTCGGCGAAGGCATCGGCCAGCGCGGCGGCAGCTTCGCCCACACCAAGGGGATGTGGGCGGAGTTCGGCGGCGATCGCATGATCGATACCCCCATCTGCGAGCTGGGCTTTACCGGGGCTGCCTTCGGGGCGGCGGCCCGGGGCTGCCGGGCCGTCAGCGACCTGATGTTCAGCGACTTCATGTTCGAGGCCGCTTCCCAGATCATTCAACAGGCGGCCAAGCTGCGCTACATGAGCAACGGCCAGTTCAGCGTGCCGCTCCTGATTCGGGCCCCCATGGGGGTCATCAAGAGCGCCGGCCCCCACCACAGCGGCGCCTACTATCCCATCTGGGCCCACTGTCCCGGCCTGATGGTGGCGGTTCCCTCCAACGCGGCCGATGCCAAGGGCCTGTTCACCGCCGCGCTGCGCACCGACGATCCGGTCATCATCATGGAGCCCAAGGTGCTGCTGTCCAGCGAGGACGAGGTGCCGGCCGGAGAATGGGTGGTCCCCTTCGGTCAAGCGGCCGTGGTGCGAGCGGGGAACGATCTAACGCTGGCGACCTGCGGGGCGCTGGTGCATCGCTGCCTGGAGGCGGCAGAACAACTGGAATCCCGGGGGGTCGGTTGCGAGGTGATCGACCTGCGCACCATCGTTCCCCTGGACGTGGACACGCTTATCCAAAGCCTGGAGAAGACCCACCACCTGCTGGTGGTGGACGAGGCCTTCTCCATGTGCGGCCTGGGAGGAGAGATCGCGGCCGCGGTGATGGAGCACGGCTTCGACCTGCTGGATGCCCCGGTGGGCCGCCTGCATACCGAGCCGGTGGCCCACCCCTTCAGCCCTCCCCTGGAAGCGTCCATCTCCCTCAACGTGGACCGCATCCGCCGTGCCGCCGAGTCCGTCCTGGCCGGGGTGGCGCCGGCGCCCAGGCGTCTGGCGGGCAGCGCGGAAGCCTCGCCGGTTCTGGCCCCGCCGACCTCGCCGGCACCCGGCCCGACAACCCCACCTGCGTCCGCCCCGCCGGTCTCCGAGGCGGCTGAAGACATCCCGCGGGAAACCCCGGAAGCGCCGCAACCGCCGCCGGTCGAAGGCGGCATTCCCATCATCATGCCCCACCAGGATCTGACCATCACCAAGGCCACCGTCATGCGCTGGCTGGTGGAGACGGGCGATGCGGTGAAGAGTGGCCAGGCCGTCGTCGAGGTGGAGACCGACAAGGCTCTCACCGAGATCGAGTCGCCGGCCGAAGGCGTTCTGGCGCAGATCGTCGCCCCCGAGGGCACGGTGGTGAACCTGGGGGAGCCTATCGGCATCCTCAAGCCGCAAGCCTGACCGCTGGAAACTTTCGGCGAAGGAGAGTGGAATGAGGCTCGGGGCCACCATCGAGGACTACCTCAGGTCCAGGGATCCCCGGGACTACGTGGAGGAGTGCCGCAAGCAGGGGTACCGGGCCGTCAGTTGGCCTGAAGCCTTCGCGGCCGCCGGGGAAGAGCTTGCCGAGATCAAGCGGACCTTTGCCGCCGCCGACATCGTGGTGGCCGAGGTGGCCGCCTGGGTCAACCCGTTGGATCCCGACGATGGAAAACGGCAGGCAAATCTGAGGAAAATCGCCGAGACCCTGGCCGTTGCCGACGAGCTGGAAGCGGTCTGCTGCGCCACCGTGGTCGGCTCCTTCGACCCCAGCGGCTCGCCCTTTGCCCACGTGGGCCACCATCCCGACAATTTCGGGGAGAAGGCCTTCGAGGCGGTAGTCGAGTGGGTGAGGCAGGTTCTGGACGAGGTCAAGCCCCGCCGCACCCGCTTGACGCTGGAGATGTCTCCCTGGACCCTGCTGGACGGACCGGAGGTGTACCTCCGGATTCTGAAGGCAGTGGACAGACCGGGGCTGGCCGTGCACCTCGACCCGGCCAACGCCATCCGGGATCCCCAGGACTTCTATTCCAGCGGGCAGGTGATCCACCGCTGCTTCGACCTGCTGGGACCCTGGATCCGGTCCTGTCACGCCAAGGACATCCACCACGCGCTGGATTCCAGGACGGTGGCCATCCAGGAGGTCCTGCCGGGGCGGGGCGTCCTGGACTACGACACCTACCTGCGCCGCATCGAACGACTCTCTCCCGAGACGCCCCTGATCATCGAGCACCTGGCCACCGAGCCGGAGTACGCCGAGGCCGCCGGATTCATCCGCCGGGTGGCTGAACGGGCCGGCGTCGGCCTGTAGCTCCGGGGGGGTTCGACGGGGTTGCGGGCGACTCAGGATTTAACCGCTCAAGGAGGACCCATGGGTAGCAGACTTGCCGGCAAAGTGGCCCTGATCACCGGGGCCAGCAAGGGCATTGGACGGGGCCTGGCCATCGGGCTGGGCGCCGAGGGCGCCCGGGTGGCGGTCAACTTCAAGACCGATCCCGAGGGGGCGGAACGGACCGTCCGGCTGGTGTCGGAGGCGGGCGGCGAGGCCGGCCTCTTCCAGGCCGACATCGGCTCCAGGTCGGACTTCGAAGGCATGGTGGAGGCCGTCTGCCGGCGCTTCGGCCGCCTGGATGTCCTCATCAACAACGCCGCCCGCACCCGCTTCGGGCCTTTCTTCGAAGTGACCGAGGAAGACTTCGAAGACGTGGTCTCGACCATCCTGAGAGGTCCCTTCTTCGGCTCCATGGCCGCGGCCCGCAGGATGATGGAAGGCGGCGGCGGGTCCATCATCAACATCAGCTCCATCGCCGTCAGGCAGATCATCCCTTTCCACTCCAGCTACACCATGGCCAAGGCCGGCCTGGAAGCCCTGACCCGGCAACTGGCCCTGGAACTGGCGCCGCGCGTCCGGGTCAACTGCGTGGCCCCCGCAGCCACCAGCAACGACCGCAATCGGGCCTACGATCCCGATTTCGACCCCAAGTGGGCGGCTGTCACTCCCGCCGGCAGAGTCGGGCAGGTGGAGGACTACGTGGGGCCCTGTGTCTTTCTGGCCGGCGACGAATCCGCCTACGTCACCGGACAGATCCTGACGGTGGAC
>VXMN01000176.1:11363-15024 GCA_009841055.1 Acidobacteriota bacterium | reverse complement strand
TCCCCGAGCTCCAACCGGCCCCCGTCGCAAGCCCCGCGCGTCATCAAGTCAACCTCCTTCTCCGCCAAACCCATGACCGTCGAGGAGGCCGTCCAGGAAGTCAACGGCGGCAACGGCAGTTTTCTGGTCTTCCGAAACGCCGAGTCCGAGAGAGTCAACGTCGTCTACAAGCGCAAGGACGGCAACTTCGGGCTGATTGAACCCTAGCCCTGTTTCTCACCGGATCGCTGGAAACATGCAAGCCGGAATTCCCTTTGTCATCATCACGGGTCTGAGCGGATCCGGCAAAGACACGGTCCTGAAGGCCTTTGAGGACATGGGGTATTTCTGTGTCGACAATCTCCCCCTGGAGCTGATTCCCAAGTTCGCCGAACTCTGCAACCAGGCCCGGGCCCAAATCAAGCGCGCCGCCATCGTCATCGACGTGCGCGAGGGCGACGAACTGGCCAGGTTTCCCCAGTTGTTCGAATCTCTGAAGAAGACTCCCCTGGCCATCTCCCTGGTCTATCTGGAAGCCACTCCCGGTTCCCTGATCCGTCGCTACAGCGAGACCCGCCGGCCGCATCCGCTCAAGGGAGACGAGCCCATTGCCGCCGCCCTGGCCGAGGAGCGACGTCGCCTGGCTCCCCTGAGGGAACTGGCCGACCAGGTCATCGACACCAGTCCCTTCAACGTTCACGAACTGAGACGATTCATCGTCGACAAATTCCAGGAGCGGGACTCGACGGCTCTCCTCATTTCACTGGTCAGTTTCGGATTCAAGCACGGCCTTCCCGCCGAGGCCGACCTGGTCTTCGACGTCCGTTTCCTGCCCAATCCCAACTTCGTGCGCCATCTCAAGCACAAGACCGGGAACGACCCCGCCGTGGCTTCCTACGTTCAATCGTTCGACCAGACCCGGCAGTTTCTCCACCGCCTCGAGGACCTGTTCCTGTTCCTGATTCCCAACTACGCCATCGAGGGCAAGAGCTATCTGACGATCGCGTTCGGCTGCACCGGAGGCCGGCACCGATCGGTTGCGGTAGCCAACCAGATCGGCGGGATGCTGAACCTGAAGGGCTACACTGCCAAGGTTCTCCATCGCGATCTGGCGCTTTCCTGAGGGAATCGTTCGTGACCTCCTCCAAGCCCCCCTCCTCCCCCCGGCCCGGCGACATTCGCATCCTGGAGGTCGATCACGACTTCGAAGACTTCCGACTGCGCATGCCCTACCGGTTCGGCGGCCGGACCATCACCCATCTGACCCTCCTGAACGTCTCGGTGCTGGTCAGAAACGGGAGCGGCAGGCAGGCCCGGGGGGCGGGCTCCATGCCGTTGGGCAACGCATGGGCGTTTCCCTCCTCCCAAGTCACTCACGATCAGTCTCTGGGGGCCATGCGAGTGCTGGCGGAACGGATCGCCTCCATCACGGCCCGCCATCCCCTGCGGGCCCATCCCATCGACGTCTACCGCAGGCTGGAGCCGCTCTATCTGGAGGCCGCCGCCCAGGTCAGCGCCGAGAATCGGCTGGCCGAGCCCATCCCCAAGCTCTGCGCCCTGGTGGTCGCCAGCGCTTTCGACCTGGCCGTCCACGACGCCTTCGGGAGAGTCAACAGGGTGGACACTTACCACGCCTACGGCCCCGAGTTCATGGACCGGGACCTCAGCCACTACCTCGGAGAGGACTTCAAGGGGGAGTGGCTGGACGGCTACCTGCGGAGCAGGCCGGCCCCCACCCTTCACCTCTACCATTCGGTCGGTGCCTCCGATCCCCTCGATTCGCTCGACGGTGGCCCGGCGGTGGAGGACGGCCTGCCGCAAACCCTGGCGGAATGGATTGCGGCCGAGGGCTTGACCCACTTCAAGGTGAAGTTGAACGGGAGCGACCTCCGCCTGGACGTGAGCCGAATGGCGGATATCGAGCGGGTGGTGAGCGCCGGCCAGAGGAAGCGGAGAGTCCGGGACTGGAAGTACTCCCTGGACTTCAACGAGGGATGCCGGGACGTGGACTACCTGCTGGACTTCCTCGGAGAGATCGAGAATCGGGCGCCGTCGGTGGCGGCACGGCTGCAGTACGTGGAACAGCCCACCTCGCGCAATCTGGCCGGACCTCCAAGGATCCTCCTGCACCCGGCGGCCCGCAAGGTTCCACTGGTGGCCGACGAGGCCCTGGTGGACCTGGATTCCTTTCGGCTTGCCCGCGAGGTGGGTTACAGCGGCGTGGCCCTGAAGACCTGCAAGGGGCTATCCCAGTCCCTGCTGCTGGCCGCGGCCGCCCAAAAGTACGGGGCCTACCTTTGCGTTCAGGACCTCACCTGCCCGGGACTGTCCCTGGTCCACTCGGCCGGCCTGGCCGCACGCCTGCCCGGGGTTCACGCGCTTGAAGCCAACAGCCGCCAGTACATTCCCAACGCCAACCGGCGCTGGATGACGAAGTTCCCGGACCTGTTCCGGATCACCGATGGTCGCTTGGGTACGGCCGGCCTGACCGGAACCGGTCTGGGAACGGGAGAGGCTATGACGCGATCAGCCTCTTGAGGAAGGCGATGGTGGCGGGTTCCATCCAGTCGCGGTCTCCGCTCACCTTGCACAGGATGACCCCCTGCTTGTCCACGATATAGGTCTCGGGAATCATGTGGGTGCCGTAGAGTTTGGCCACTTTCTCCTGGAAATCCGCGTAGATTCCGAAACCGTAGGAGGACTTCTCGAGAAAGGTGTCGATCGGTTCCCAGGAATCGTCCACACTGAGGGCCATGATCTTCAATCGGGTCTCGTCGATCTCCTTGCGGAGCGACTCCATGGAGGGCATTTCCTCGATACAGGGAGGACACCAGGTGGCCCAGAAATTGATCAGCACCACCTTGCCCCTGAAATCACTCAGCCGGTGCACCTGTCCGTCCCGATCCTGAACGGCGAAATCCGGCGCCTGCCGGCCGAGAGCCACGAACCCGGGCAGGCAGGCGGAGCGGGAGCCGGAACAGCCCGCCAGCACCAGACAGAACAGGCATGCAACCGTCAAGCCGGGTGGGAGACGGCTTGCGGCGACTCTGCCGCGACGCTCGGCCATAGGTGCTCTCCTACCCCCCGTTTCCCACCGCCTCATACCTGGCTCAACCAGTGACCCAGCTTCTCCTTCTTGGTCTTGAGGTATTTGCGGGTAGAGCATCGGGGAGATATCTCGATGGGGATCCTCTCCAGAACCCGGATTCCCGCATCCTCCAACGCCTTCAGCTTGCCGGGATTGTTGGAGAGCAGCCGCACCCGGGAAATGCCCAGATCCTTGACGATCTCCGCGCAGACGGAATAGTCGCGCTGATCGGCATCGAACCCCAACTTGTGGTTGGCTTCCACGGTATCGATTCCCTGGTCCTGAAGCTCATAGGCACGCAGTTTGTTGAGGAGCCCGATTCCCCTTCCCTCCTCCGGATGGTAGATGATCATTCCCTGCCCTTCCGTCTGAATCATCTGCATGGCGACCCTGAGCTGCTCGCCGCAGTCGCATCGGATCGAGCCGAAGGCGTCACCGGTCAGGCACTGCGACTGGATGCGGAGCACCGGCGCCGGTTCTGCCGTCAGGACGCCTTTCGACAAGACCACGTAGGGCTTGGCGGCCCCGCCCGCGCAGGCCTCGTAGCCGATCAGGTCGAACTCGCCATGGGCGGTCGGCAGCACGGTACTGGCG
>VXMN01000176.1:0-11353 GCA_009841055.1 Acidobacteriota bacterium | reverse complement strand
GTACTGGCGATTCTCCTCACTCCCATCCGGTGCCTCTCGATAACGGGCTGAACCCGGCCGCCGCCGGGGGCCCGCGCTGCCGAAGAAACGCTGAATCCTAGCCGATGCCGGCACCCCTGTCAAATTGGAGACGGGGAGGCGAAACCCGGGTCACCGGCGGGTTGCCGCTCGCCCCAGAACCCCGTCAGTTCATCCTCGAAGGCCCCGGAGACCAGCTCGGACGGCGACGACTCGTACCAGTCCCCGGGGAACAGGCTCATGTAGTTTTCGTATCCGAACCGCTGCCCGACGAGCACGATGACTCCCCGATCGGTCTCGGAGCGGATGACTCGCCCCGCCGACTGCACCACCCGGTTCATCCCGGGGAACAGGCAGGCGTACTCGAAGCCCCGGCCGTACTGCTCTTCAAAGTATTGCCGCGTGAGGTCGAGCTCGCGGCCGACCCGGGGCAGGGCCGGCCCCACGATGATGACCCCGATGGCCAGATCTCCCGGATAGTCGACTCCCTCGGCGAATATCCCCCCCTGCACACCCAACAGCAGGTGAGGCTGGTCGCTGGAGGCGAGCTCCTCCAGCAGGGCGTTGCGGGAATGGTCGCCCATGGTTCTCTTCTGAACCAGCAGGCGATAGCCGTCGGGACGGAGAAAGGGGCGAACCCCGCCCAGGAACTCGAAGCTGGGGAAAAAGGCCAGGTAGTTGCCCGGCCGCACGGCCACGACCCGTTCGATGATCCTTCCGACCCGAGGGGCGGTCTCCGCCCGGTGCCGGTACCGGGTGGAAACCTCGGGAACCACCACCACCTTGCGGTTGTCCGGAGGAAAGGGAGAAGGCAGGGAAAGCATCATGGCGTCCGGTTCGAAGCCCAGCACGTCCCGGTAGAATTCGAGCGGCGACAGGGTGGCCGACATGGCCACCACCGAGTGAAAGGTGCGGTGCCGCTCCCGGAGCTGCAGGGCGGGATTCAGGCAGAGGATGCGAAGTTGATGGGACTTCCCGGTCTCATCGTAGAGATGAACGAACTCCTCTCCTCCGATCTCGAGCACGGTGCGGAACTCTTCCAGGCCGCGAGCCATTTCCAGGAACTCGTCCTCCCCGCGGGGAACGGCGCGCCGCTTCGGATCCAACAGGTAGCGACGCAGCAAATCGTGGAGGCGGTCCCCCAGATCGTCAAAGAAGGGCCTGTCCAGGCGGACCGGGAAGGGATTGCCTTCCGAACTCTCGCGGAAGTCGGCGCGGATTTCTCCAAAGTAGGACTCCAGGCGGCTCAGACAGTCCACCACGTCGCGGGCGAAGGCGGCGTCTTCGCCCCCGGCATTCCCCGCTCTCTCCCCGGACCCGAACTCGATGGCGGCCTGGGAAGCATCCGCCATGCCCGCAAGGGCCTGCATCTTCCGCTTGAGGCTGCGAACCCGTCCAAGATCCAGGCGGGGAGAGTAGTAGTCTCGAGCCCGCCCATACAGATTGTGAGCCTCGTCGATGATCACCACCGCCGCGCGGCTGTCCCCGGAAAACCGGCGCTTGAGGCTGATCCTGGGATCGTAGAGGTAGTTGTAATCGCACAGCACCAGGTCGGCTTCCGGCAAGAGCTCCACCGACAGTTCGAAGGGACAGATTTCGTTCTCCACCGCACTCTGGTAAACCAGGTCGGGGGTGATCACGGTGAAGTCCGCCAGGCTACTCCTCAGGTCGCTGCTCTCCAGCTTGCCGTAGAAATCTCGTGCGTAGGCGCAGCGGGAGGGGTGGCAGCAGACCACGTCGTTGGCGCAGATCTTCTCCTTGGAACGGAGGACCAGGCCGGTGAAGGGACGCCCCGATCCATCCTCCTCGCTCCTGGCCTCCTCCCACAGGCTCAGCGTGTCGGCGACAATGCGCTGCTGGGTGGTCTTGGAGGTCAGAAAGAACACCGACAGGCCGTGGCGGCGGCTGAACCTCAGGGCGGCATAAAGCGCCGCCACCGTCTTGCCGATACCCGTGGGAGCTGAAACCAGGAGCGGCCGGCTGGACTGGAGCGCTTCCTCGATGGATTCCACCAGCTCTGCCTGACCCTTCCGCATACGAGGATAGGGGAAGCGCAGTGGCGGCAGGCCACGAGCCTCCTCCCGCCGGGCGCTCGGCTGCAACCGCGCCAGGATCTCGCGGATCCGCATTTCCAGAAACCGGTCCATAGCCGGCGGGTCCGACTCGACCTCCAGGCAGTGGCTGCTCCGGTCGCTGCAACTGATGACAACCAGGCGGCCACGCACGTCATCGGCTGCATGAGTCTTCATCCAGAGGTGCACGTAGACTTTCAACTGCAGCAGATGGGCCGGGACCACCGGCGACTCCTCCCCGGCCTCCACCGGACCCAGCCTCGACTTGATCTCCTCCACCACCCAGCCTTGCCTGTCGCGATAGACGCCGTCCAGCCGGCCCTGAATCGTCACCCGGCATCCGTCGACCTGCAACTCGCAACCCAGAGGCACCTCGGTCCGGTAACCGGGGAAAGCGGCGCGCCGGGCGGACTGATACTCCTGGTGGACTTCCCTGCCCAGCTCGCCGCGCAGATCCCTCATTGGAACCAGGTTGAGGCTTCCGGAGCCGGCCGGTTCGGAGCAGAGATCGCCCACGCTCAGGCTCAGGGTGTGCTGGTGGGGGTCGAATTTGACTGTCAAGTCGATTCCGTTCAGGAAAGGTAGCGCTCCAGACTCTTGAGCTCGTCCGCGGTGTAGGGTTCCCGGAAAGCGCTGTCGGAGGGATGTCCTCCCACCTTGAGAGAAAGCGAGGGAGGCGGGACTTCCCACCCCTCCACCTCGCGGCGGCTCACGGGAGCGCCCCGGCCTTGCAGGGCGGACTTGAAACCCATCAGGAACATGGTGGCCTTTTCCAGCAGGTCGTCGCCCTGCTCGGGAGCGGTCCGTTTCAAAATCATCTCCTGAATGACCAGTTGCATGGCATTCCAGGTGTTGTATCGGAACCACCCGGGACTGGCGGGAATCTTGCCCTCGAAATCTCCGGAACGATCCCCGAACAGCCTCATGTAGGCCTGGCCGTCCATGTCCGACTGCAGGTGGAGCTGCCCATAGAAGAACCCGCCCTCCCGGTCCTCATGGACGAAACTCAGCGCCCCGGGCGGCGTTCGCCAGTCGGGCGTCAGGTAGGAGGCCTGCAGGCACTTCCCCCGGCCCTTCTTCCGTTCCTCACGCAACACGGCGGCGATGTAGTAGATCCCGTGGACGCCGTGGGTGTAGTAATCGCTCATCGAATTGTGAGCCGCATAGCCCAGGATTCGGGGCATCCGGGAGGCCTTGTCTTGCAAGTCCCCCACGCTCTCGGCAAACTCCCAGGTGGAACTGCTCATCAGCGGCGCCCGCCCCCGGCGGGCCGCCTCGATGATCAGCCTGGCTTTCTCCACCGAAGTCGAAAAGGGACGATTCACGAAGGTCGGCATTCCCGCCAGCAGAAAGGGACGGGCCAGCAGGTGGTAGAGGGAGACGGCAGGCATGGCGTCGATGTAGACCCCGTCCACCGTCCCGACCATATCCTCGAGGTTTTTGACGGACTCGACTCCCGGAAAGCGCTCCGCGAATCGAGCGGCAAAATCGGGCCGGAAGCTCCAGACCTTGGTGATGACCATGCCGTTGGTTCGCATCCCTCCGGGAGCCGGGTTCATGGTGTCGGCCCAGACGGCCTGGGAGTGACTGCCGTGCGCCACCACCATGCCGATCTCGGCCAGACCCTGCATGCTCCCCTGGCGACCGGCAGCCCCAAGGCCGCCCGATAACAGGGACCCCGTCGCCAGCCCGGTCCCGGAAACCTGTTTCAGGAAAGTGCGACGTTGCATGAAACCCTCCTTGTCTGGAACACCCCTGATTCGCCCCTTAGGAGCCGCCCCGTCGCATGGGACGGCGGCGCGCCTGGGTGAAGTAGGAAGTTTGAAGTGTGAAGTGTGAAGTGTGAAAAGCTATTTGATCGACACTCAAAGCATCTTGTCGGTTTCGGCGCAGTCCTTACAGATAAGTGACGCCCCCGCCCTGCCGGCCAGATCATTCGAGGAAGAAACTGTCGATCAAATTTGAAGACGAACCACAAATGGACACGAATAGGGATAAACCTCTTGCCGATTTTCTTCATGACCCTTCGTCGTTCTTCGTGTGTCTTCGTGGATTTCTTTTTTTGGTCTTTGTGGTTCACTCGGGTTGGGTTCAGACAAGCGCAGTCAGTTCATCATGCGCTTGCCCGTCCCCGATACCCTCGGCCAACCACCTTTCACACTTCACCCTTCAAACTTCATCCTTCACCCTTCACTCTCCACTCTCCACTAGTCTCAATCCAGACCCAATCCGCTACACCACCTTGCCAGGAGCTCCCGGGTGACTCCGGCCCCGCCGCACACCACCACCAGGACGGTCTCCGCTCCCAGCAGCGGTTCCGCCCGGTCGTAGACACCCGCCAGGGCAGCGCCGCAGGCCGGCTCCACCAGCAGCCGGTGGTCGTCGGCGAAGCGCAGCACCGCCCCCACGGCGGCCCGGTCCGACACCACCCAGGGGAGGACCCGGTGAGCTTTCGTCCAGGCCAGCGCCCGGGAAGCGACCCGGCGGGCTCCCAGGGAGGTGGCCAGCGAATCGATGCCCGGAAGAGTCACCAGCCGCCCGGCCTCGACCGACCGGTAAAGCGAGTCGGCCCCCTCGGTCTCCACCGCGCAGACCGGCACATCCCGCCAGCCTGCCTGGTGCATTCCCTCCAGCACGCCGCACAGCAACCCGCCGCCGCCGACCGCCAGCACCACCAGGTCCGGCTTCACCCCGGCCTCCGCCACTTCCCGAACCAGGCTGGCATGGCCTGCCCAGATCCTGGAATCGTCGAAGGGGTGGATGTATGCCGCCTCCTGCCGGCGCGCCAGGTCCAGGGCCAGCCCATGGGACTCGTCCCAGGCGGCGCCCTGCTGGATGACGGCGGCGCCTTCACCGCGGAGCCGCTCCAGCATGAGCCTGGAGGTCGTCTCGGGAACCACCACCGTGACCGGCAGACCCAGCCGGCGGCCGGCGTAGGCCACGGCATGGCCGGCATTGCCCCCGGATGAGGCCACCAGGGCGCGGGCCCCCTCCGAAAGGGCCGACCGGCAAGCGTGACCCACGCCCCGGATCTTGAAGGACCCGGTGGGCTGCAGGGCCTCCAGCTTGAGCCAGACCCGGGCGCCCAGGCGGGCGCCGAGGGGCCGGGACTCGCGGAGCGGTGTTTGCAGATGGAGCGGCTTCATCGGGATTGCCTCCCGGGAATGACGGGCAGGACGAGGTGCGAGGGCCGGCCGGCGTCCAGGTAGACCGTATTGCGGGCCGGCTGGGAGCGGGTGTGCCTTCCCGTGGGCTCGCCGGTGTTGGGGTTGACGTCGAAGCGAGGGAAATTGCTGCTGGAAACATCCACCCGAATCCGATGGCCGGCCTTGAAGCAGTTGCTGGTCGGCGGCAGGTCGACCTCGATGGCATAGACCTCGCCGGGCCGCATGGGCTCTTCCTTCTCGAATCCGTTGCGGTAACGGACCCGGAGGATTCCGTCCACCAGGTTCAGATCGTAGCCCTCCGGATAGTCCGGATTGGGAGGATAGACGTCCAGGAGCTTGACGGTAAAGTCGGTATCCGGAGCGCCGGAGGAAACCCACAGCCTGGCGGTGATGTGCCCGGTCAACTCGACCTCCTCCTGAAGGGGAGGGGTCTGAAAGACCAGCACGTCCGCCCGCTGCGACAGGCGAGGGAACGGGGGCCGGCAGGCGAACAGCCCCGCTTGCTCCTTCTGGTCGGCCGCTCCTTCGGTCACAAGGCTGCGCATCCGGGCCCGGGTGGGAATGAATCCGGACCAGGGGGACTGGGCCAGCTCGCCCAGGGGAGCCAGTTCGAAGATGCTGGTCATGGCCCCGGCAATGGTGGGCACGGGACGGGAGGGATCGAAGGTGAAGCCGGCGGGCGCCTCGCCCGGCGCCGGCGGGGAGGGACTCAGCCCTCCGCCGCAGCGCAGGTAATAGGCCTGGTAGCGCGTGCGGGCCAGGGGCCACTCGTTTTCGCAGCGCCACTCCCCTCCATGGCTCAACCTCCCCTCCCCGGTCTTGCGGCCGCTGCCTCCACCCATTCTGAAGAGACGCACCGGCGGACTCGGGTCCGGCGGCGGGGGCGGGTCCTCCAGCCAGCCTTCGAACCAGGAGAGCCGTTCCCGGTTGTAGCGGTCCCGTCCCCAGGCCGCCTCGGAGCCGAAATCGACGTCTCCCGCAAAGGAATATCCGGCGCGCATGCCCCCGTGAGTCCAGGGACCCATGACCAGCCGCTGCGGCGACCGGTTCTGCCGGGCCATGGCCGCGTAGTAGCGGGTGGTGGCGATGGCGAAGGGATCGTACCAGCCGCCGCTGTAGGTGCCCGGGACGTCGGCGTGGCGCTGGAAGTGCGGCTCGAAGTCGTTGCTTTCGAGTCGCCAGAACTCGTCGTAGGCCCCCCGGCGATAGTAGTCCAGCATGGTCCTTTCCAGGTTGGGAACGGCTGCCAGCGGCGTCTCTCCTTGCTGGAACGGCGTCCGGCGGACCCAGTCCCCCATCCGCTCCATGCCCTGCAACACCCGCTGCCGGGCTGGGGGGTCGTCCCGGATCTCCTGGGCGTCATAGGCGTGCAGGAACAGGGCCCCGAACATGTGGAGCTGCATGGCTCCGCCCCAGCGCGCCTGGTGGGCGTAGCTGTTGGTGGGGCTGACGTCGGGCCAGATGGCCCGCAGGTGGGGCGGGCGGTAGAGGGCCATGTGGGTCTGGACCAGGGCCAGATGGGAGCTGCCCATGGCGCCCACCCGGCCGTTCGACCAGGGCTGGGCCGCGATCCACTCCACCGTGTCGTAGCCGTCGGTTCCGGCCGTTTCATTGACGGTGTGGAAATACTGGCCCGTTCCCTCGGATCGGTGCCGGCCGCGCAGGTCCTGCAGCACCAGCACGTACCCCCTCGGGGTGAAGCAGTCGGCCACCTCGTCGATGAGCCATTCCGCCTGCTTGTCGTAGGAGGTGCGCACCAGCAGGGCCGGAAAGGGCCCCGGCAGCACCTCTCCGTTCCGGGCCGGGCGGTAGATGTCGGCGGCCAGGCGCACCCCGTCCCGCATGGGGATCATCAGATCCTTGAATACGGCCACCTGGAATGGTTCGGGAGATCCCATCAGCCGGGCGCCCGGTTTCGCAGAATCAGGTTGTCGTGGCTGTCCACCTCGGCCCGGCAACCCGGATGGATGACCGTGGTGGAGTCCAGCTCCACCACCACGGCGGGCCCCTCGATCCGGTGTCCGGGCTCCAGCCGGTAGCGGTCGTAGAGGGGACAGGGAACATAGCCGCCACTCTCGGCAAAATAGACCGAGGTGTCAGCCTTGAGCGCCGAGGACAGGTCTCGCCCGGTGGCCTTCCGTCGCCGCAGTCCGGGCTTTCGGATGCGGCCGACGGCCGCCAGCCGCAGGTTGACCAGCTCGACCGGCTCCTCCGGCGCGCTGAATCCATTGGCCCGATCGTGCTCCCGGTGAAACTGTTCGGCCGCCTGCCGGACCGTGGAGGCATCCACCCGGTTCTCCGCCCAGGGAACACTCAGTTCGTAGCTCTGCCCCACGTAGCGCAGGTCCGCCTGCCACTGGCAGGCGATGTCCCGGGCCGGCACCCCTTCCCTGCCGAGCGTCTCCCTTCCCTGGGCTTCCAGCTTGCGATAGGTCCCTTCCACGGCGCCCAGGTCGAGCCGGTCCAGCCGCTGGATCAGAGTGGTCGTAAACTCGTGCTTGAGGTCTGTGACCAGCAGCCCCAGCGCCGAGGTGGTCCCCGGACTGGGGGGGATGATGGTGGTGGGCATCTCCATTTCGGCGGCCAGCCGGTTGGCATGCACCGGTCCGGCCCCGCCGAAGGCCACCAGGGCGAACCGCCTGGGGTCGTAGCCCCGCTGAACCGAAACCAGCCGCAAGGCGTTCACCATGGCCGCATTGGCGATCTCCACGATGCCGTGGGCGGCCTCCACCACGCCCATTCCCAGGGCGTCGGCGCATCTTTCCCGAATGGCCCGGCGCGCCGCCTCCACGTCCAGGGTGAGCCTGCCCCCCAGAAAGTGGTCCGGCTGCAGGCGACCCAGAACCAGGTTGGCATCGGTTACGGTGGGCTCGCTGCCCCCCTGTCCGTAGCAGACGGGGCCGGGCTCGGCTCCGGCGCTTCGGGGCCCCACCCGAAGGATTCCGCCTGAATCCACCCAGGCGATGGATCCGCCGCCGGCTCCAATCTCCACCAGGTCGATCACCGGCGTGCGGATGGGATAGCCCGACCCTCGCTGGGCGCCGGTTCCGGCCTGAGCCGAGGAGCCTACCTCGTAGTCCTTGGTGATCCTGGGAGTCCCGTCCCGGATCAGTCCCACCTTGGCGGTGGTGCCCCCCATGTCGAAGGAGATGAGGTCGGAAAAGTTCAACTCCTTGCCCAGGTAGGCTGCCGAGATGACTCCGGCGGCGGGCCCGGACTCCACCATGAACACGGGCCGCCGCCGTCCTTCGGCAAAGGTGAAGACCCCGCCGCTGCTCTGCATCAGGAGCAGTTCGGCCTCCAGTCCTTCCTTGCGCAGTTGACTCTCGATGCGCTGCAGGTAGCGGGCCACCACCGGCTGAATGGCGGCGTTGATGACGGTGGTGCTGGCCCGGAAGTACTCGCGGAACTCGGGAGCCACCTCGCTCGACAGGGAGAGAGGAACCTTCGGCAGAGCCTCCCGCAGAATCCGCCCCACCCGCTGCTCGTGTTCCGGGTTGGCATAGGCGTGAAGCAGGCAGACGGCGATCGATTCCACATCCTCCTCGGCCAGGCGAGCGGCCACTCGGGCCACCGCCGATTCGTCCAGCGGCGTCACCACCTGCCCCCGCGCATCCAGGCGCTCGGGCACTCCGAAACAGAGGTAACGGGGCACCAGCGGCCTGGGTTTCTCGAACTGGAGGTCGTAGAGGCTGGGCCGAATCTGGCGGGCGATCTCCAGAAGATCCCGAAACCCCTCGGTGGTGACGAAGCCGGTGCGGGCGATGGTGCCCTCGATGATGGCGTTGGTGGCCACGGTGGTCCCGTGCACCAGGTAGGTCACCCCGGCGGGGTCGACGCCGTTTTCGCTCAGAATCCGGTGAGCGGCTTCCAGCAGACCCTGCGAATGGTCCCTGGGGGTGGAGGGGACCTTGCCGATCCGGATTTCACCGGTGGCTTCGTTGATCAGGGTGGCGTCGGTAAAGGTGCCGCCGATGTCGATTCCCAGCCGATAGGCCACTGAACCCCCTTGCTGCAACAACCGCTGTTTCGCCCTTCACCCTTCAAACTTCATACTTCGCGAAGCTCCCGGGTGCGCTTCTCGTCCAGGCGGTGCGTAACCGGGTCGACGGCCACCCCGTACACCCGACGGGCCCGCTCCGGGCCGACCTTGCCCTCCCGCACGTCCCGGGCCACGGCTTGCGGGTCCCGTTGTCGAGGGTCTCCGTAGCCGCCCCCGCCGCAGGTGCGGTAGCTGACCACGTCCCCCGGCTGGAGCTGGAGCGTCACCTTGGAGCCCAGCCGGATCGCCGCATCCTGTGGATTCAGAACATAGCTGGCCTTGCGGCCGGGCAGTCCCCCGAACAGTCCCCAGGGTCCCCAGCGGTCCCGGTCCGCCAGGATGGTAAAGGAGACGGCGTGATCGGGGAAGCAGTAATCGCGGCGCAGCCCCAGGCCGCCCCGCTGCCTGCCGGCCCCCTCCGACTCCTCCACCAGCTCGTAGCGCGGGATGCGGACCGGGTAGTTGATCTCGATCTCTTCGATGGGAGCGTTCTCGGTGTTCTGGCCGTGGGCCTGAACGGCATCGGGACCGTCCCGGGACGCCCGTCCGCCGTAGCCGCCCGCAATGGCCTCGTAGAAGGCGTAGAGCTCGCCCGTCCTGGGGTCGGTGCCGCCGAAACCCACCTGGCACTGCATGGCCTTGGTTCCGGCCGGGACCCGCTCGGGCAGAGCCGGCGCCAAGGCCTTGAACATCACGTCCGTCAGCCGGGTCTGCGTCTCCCAGCCGCCGACCACCGGCGCCGGAGGCCGGGCGTGGACCACCGTGCCGGCCGGGGCCGTCAGTCGCACCAGGCGGTAGAACCCGTGGTTGACCGGCACATCCGGATCGATCAGGCACTTGAGGACGTAGGCGCAAGCCGAATAGGTCATGGCATAGGTGGAGTTGACGGGGGCCGGCCGCTGCGGGTCGGAGCCGCTCAGATCGAACAGGACTCCCCGCTCGTCGATCGCTACCCGGGCCGCCAGACGCACCGGCCGGTCGGTGAAGCCGTCGTTGTCCACAACACCCTCGGCGGAAAACTCCCCCCGGGGCAGGCGAGCCAGTTCCCGGCGGGCCCGCCGTTCGGTATAGTCCAGCAGCTCCTCCTGGCCGGCCCGCACCGTCTCGGCGCCCCAGCGGTTCAACAGGTCTTTCAGGCGGCGCGCCCCGGTGACGTTGGCCGCCATCTGGGCACGGAAATCCCCGGCCGTCTCGTATCTCGAGCGAATCTGGGCCATTACCAGCGCGAACAGGTCCTCGACCACCTTTCCTCCCCGCACCAGCTTGATGGGAGGAATGACGATCCCTTCCTGGAAGACTTCCCGGAAAGCGCCGATGCTGGCCGGCGCCCCTCCGCCCACGTCCACGTGATGGGCCAGGTTGGCCACGTAGCCGAAGCACTCTCCCCGGACATGGACCGGCGAGATGAGCGTCACGTCGTTCAAGTGGACGCCGCCGGAATAGGGGTCGTTGGTCAGGATGGCGTCTCCCTCTCCCAGCTTTTCGATGCCGAATTGGCGGACAGCCCTGGGCACCAGCTCCACCAGCGACCCCAGGTGCACCGCCTGCCCGAAGGCCTGGGCGATGGGTCTCAACCGGTGGTCGAAGTAGGCGCAGGAGAAATCGGCCCGGGTCTTGATGTTGGTGGAATAGGCGCTGCGCCTGAGCGAAACCGCCATCTCCTCGGTGGCTTCCACCAGGGCGTTGCGGATCACTTCGAACTGAATCGAGTCCATTCGAGAAGGCATCCCTGAATCTCCGGCCGGCGGCGGCGTTGCCGAAGCGGTCATGGGGCGCTGTCACAGACCGCCGGCACCCAGTTTAGTGCAAAGCCCGGCCAGCGGTAAAAGGTTGAGTCGCTGTGGGACGCCCCGACACCTTGTGTTTTACAGGGGTAATTTGCATCGATGCGCGGGATTTGCAGGATTTGGTCTTGGAGAGTCCGGCGACAAGGACGAACTACGAATGGATACAAAGACCGATGGACCTCCCTTGCTGCAATGACGTCCAAGGGATGCAGCCCCCCCGGGAGCGCGGGCGTCCCGCCCGCATACGACCTGGCAAGATGGAAACGA
>VXMN01000229.1 GCA_009841055.1 Acidobacteriota bacterium | reverse complement strand
GGCACCCCTGCGCCATTGTCGTACATGACGCCCAAGTTAAATTGAGCCGGGGCATGCCCTTGCTCGGCAGCCATTCGGTACCACTTAACCGCGTCGCGGTCGTCCTTGGGCAGCCCCTCTCCATGGTCGTACTTGACGCCGAGGTTGAATTGAGCCAGGGCATGCCCCTGCTCTGCCGCCATTCGGTACCACCTCGCAGCCTCACGGTTGTCCTCGGGCACCCCCGTGCCATGGTCGTACATGGTACCCAGGTTGTTTTGAGCCGGGGCATAGCTCTGCTCTGCCGCCATTCGGTACCACTTCGCAGCCTCACGGTCGTCCTCCGCTACTCCCTCGCCATTGTCATACATGACGCCCAGCTTGAATTGGGCCTCCGCGTCGTTCTGCTTGGCAGCCCTGCGGTACCATTTCAATGCCTCACGGTCGTCTTCCGGCACTCCATCGCCGTTGTCGTGCATGACGCCCAGGTTGTATTGAGCCAGGACATGTCCCTGCTCTGCCGCCATTCGGTACCAATTCACTGCCTCACGGTCGTCCTCCGCTACTCCCTCGCCATTGTCGTACATGACGCCGAGATTGAACTGAGCCGGGGCATATCCCTGTTCCGCCGCCATTCGATACCATTTCACTGCCTGGAGGTTATCCTCCGGTACTCCCTTACCGACGTCGTACCTGATTGCCAGGTTGATTTGGGCTTTGGCTAGTCCCTGCTCCGCTGCCATTCGGTACCATTTCACCGCCTCGCTGTCGTCCTCGGGTACCCCCTCACCGTTGGCGTACATCACGCCCAGGTTGAATTGAGAATTGGCATCTCCCTGCTCCGCCGCCATTCGGTACCATTTTGCCGCCTCACTGTCGTCCTCCGGCATACCCTCACCGTTGTCGTACATGACGCCCAGCTTGAATTGAGCCTCGGCGTCACCCTTCTCCGCCGACATCCGTATTTCAGAGACTTCCTGCGCACCGGAAAATCCAGGTTGAAACCCGGCCAAAATGATCAGGGCAGCGGTAAAAGGCGCGAACTTCCCGCTGAAGCCGTTACGGTTGACTAGGAATTCCATCAAACACCCCCCTGAATCGTTCAACACTGCCGGGCCGGATGTATTTTCTCGCCTCCCGGCCTACTCCAGCAAGCCATAAACTGCCACATTCCTGGTTTTCACCTGAGAGAGCCGGCTGTGGCTCCATCTGCGATGACGGTCTTCCTCTCTCCTCATCGGGGTTCCAACCCCTGCTAAACTCTTCGTTGATGGCTGATTCTCACAGTCAGGGATCCGCCTTGCGTCGGATGATCGGCTGTCTACTTAATAGGACTACTTCCGGTCACACTGATCGAAAGAACCCAAACGGCGATCGACGAGTTGATTGACATATTGGCCTGTCTGGCGTCGAATTCCTTTAGGAAGCCAAATGAGACCCGCATCGCATACTCGCCGCAAGTCGGAGGAGCCGTACCTTCTCGGCACCGATCCGGAGGAGGGGCGGCGACTCGAGACGCAGCACCGCCTGTGGGCGGAAGCAGCACGTGGACGAATAGGGGACGTTGTTGAATTACGGGAATAACTTGTAAAGAGCGCGTAGGGAACTTTATTGAATCAAAGCCATTCAGCCGCGGCTGATCGATGCTATTCCAGTAGTTCAACAACGTCCCTAGCGCTGCACGACGAATGTTGCAAAAGGCTCAATAACTTACATGGATAGAGGGATCGAAGAAAAAACGCCAATTCACCTCATATGCCGGCTGTACTCCTGAACCGGAAGAGGGGGTCTCGATGTTGACGATAACGCAGGTGGATGCCTTCACCAGCGAACCATTCGGCGGTAACCCGGCAGCCGTCTGCCTGCTGCCCGCTCCCGCCGACGAGGCTTGGATGCAACGGGTCGCGCGCGAGATGAACCTGTCGGAGACCGCCTTCCTGGTAGAGCGTGGCGACGGCTCGTTCGACCTGCGCTGGTTCACGCCGGCGGTGGAGGTGGACTTGTGCGGCCACGCGACGCTGGCGAGCGCTCATGTGCTGTGGGAGGGGAATCACTTGGCCCCGGACGCGCCGGCTTTCTTTCACACACGGTCCGGCCGATTGTCGGCGATCCTGCGCGATGGATGGATCAAGATGGACTTCCCCGCGGAGCCGGACCGGCCGGCATCCGTTCCCGACGGCCTGGCCGGCGCCCTCGGGGCCGATCCGATCTATGTCGGGCGAAACCGCTTCGACTACCTCGTGGAGGTCGACTCGGAGCCGACAGTGCGGCGGCTCGCGCCTGACATCAGGCGGCTCGGAAACGTTACTACCTGCCGAGGCATCATCGTCACCGCGCGGGCCGACACCGACGGCATCGACTTCGTGTCGCGTTACTTCGCCCCGAGTGCCGGCATCGACGAGGATCCGGTGACCGGATCGACCCACTGCTGCCTGGCACCCTATTGGCGACGCCGCCTCGGCAGGACTGCGTTTACAGCGTGGCAAGCCTCCGCCCGTGGCGGCCTCGTCAAGGTGGAGCTGCGCGGGGACCGTGTAACGCTTTCGGGCCAAGCCGTCACGGTCATGCGTTGCGAACTGCTGGCGTGACTCGCGTGGAGCTACTGCCACCGCATCTCGACCTTCCGTCGGGTGACTTCCCCCTTCGCCGCGGTCCCAACGGTTGCTAGACTCTTCCCTGACCGATGACTTTCACAGTCAGGGATCCACCGCGCCTTCGATGTTCAGTTGCCTGCTCAAACGGATTGCCTCCGGTCGCACTGATCGAAAGATCCCGAACGGCGATCGACGAGGTGACTGACGTCCTGGACCAGTCGGTAACGAATCCGCTTAGGAAAACCGCATGAAACCTGCAACCCATAGTCGCCGCAAGCTGGAAGAACCCTACCTGCTCGGCACCGATCCGGAGGAGGGCAGGCGCCTCGAAACTCAGCACCGCTTGTGGGCGGAGGCAACGCGTGACCTCTGGGACCGCGCCGGGTTCGGGACGGGTGCGCATCTGCTGGATCTTGGCTGCGGGCCGGGTTTCGCCGCTCTTGAGTTGGCGAACCGGGTCGGGGCCGAGGGCCGGGTTCTCGCCGTAGACGAGTCGCCGCGCTTCATCGACGCTCTGGTCCGCGAAGCGGGCCGTCGCGGGATCGACCAGCTCACGGCGCGGGTGGAGAGGGTCCAGGAGCTGCAACTGGAGCCCGCCTCGCTGGACGGCGCCTTTGCGCGCTGGATCTTCTGCTTTCTGCGGGATCCGGCCCCGGTCATCGAGCGGGTGGTGGCGGGACTGCGTCCGGGCGGGCGCCTGGTGATCTGGGACTATCTGAACTACCGCGCCACCACCCTCCAGCCGCGGAGCCCGGTGTTCGATCGCGTGCTGGCGGCGGTCAAGGAGAGTTGGAAGCCCACCGGCGGCGATCTGGACGTGGGGGCTCGTTTGCCGGGGTTGGTTGTAAAGTCCGGATGCCGCCTGGTCGACCTGGTTCCGCTGGTAAAGTTCATCCGACCCGGAACCGGGTTCTGGGACTGGCCGACGCAGTTCTTTTTCGGCTACGTGCCGCGCCTGGTCGAAGCCGGCCTGTTGACGGAGGCGGATCGATGCGCCTTCGAAGCCGAGTGGTGTGCTCGCGAACAGGATCCGGGCACGTTCCTGTCGTCGCCGCCCATGATCGGGATCATCGCCGAGAAGACATGAGACAGCGCAGGGTCGCACCCTCGCCCGGCTATTTCCAGGTCACTTCCATGGCGAAGAAGTGGTCGAACACCTCTCGGTTGGGAATATTGGCGTCGTTGGTTTCGGGACTGCGGATGTAGAAGTCCAACTGCTGGAGGGCCGGGTTGACGGCACCGGCCTGGGATTTTTTCCCGATGATAGGATAGTGGGCCACCAGGTTCCGGTCGCGCATTCCCTGGGTGACCATGAAGTGAATCTGGTAGTCCCGGTAGAGCGGCTTTCCGTTCAAGGTGGCGGAGCCGATCCCCCACCCGGCCACGTAGAGAATGCTCTTGGGCCAATAGGCATCCCCGCAGCCGGAATCTCCGTGCTCGAAGAGCCAGGCCGCGATGCCGCCGTCCTGGCAGGGTGAGAATTCCTTGAACTCTTCGAGTTCGATCACGTAGCTGCCCTCGGGAAGTTCGAGCTCGGCTCGGAACGTTCCCGTATTGTCGATCTCGTCGACATCGAGTTCGGCCGTACCCTCCACCGGCCGCAGATTCGATCCGTCATTCCCCATGTGGTCCCAGGGGCTCTCGTCGTTCAAGGTGCCCACCTGGTAGATGCGCGCTCCCGAGATGATGAAGCGTCCGTCGTAGAGGTCGTGCTGCTCGGGAGCATAGATCTGCATGGTGGCGCCCGGCTGGGTGCGCGGCCCCCGTTTGGGAGGATCGGTTGGCGAAGTGCCGTCGGTGACCGTGAAGTTGCAAGCCGGCAGCCACAGCAAGCACAAGGGAAGAAGGGTGTTCAGGTGTTGTTTCATGGTGTGTCGACTCGGGAACAGGTGGTTGCCGGGTAGTGTAGCAGCAGCCTTCTTGGGAATGAAGCCGGTTTCGCGCTTGTTTACCATCCTGGGATAAGGACTCCCACGGGCTTCCCCGATCATCTATACTGCCCCAGCAGACCTTCTACATCAGCTATACCTCAAGGAGGACAGGACCATGCATGAAGTCAATTGGCTGGCGGTGTTGGTGGCCGCAATCGTTCCCATGGTTGTCGGCTTTCTCTGGTATGGACCGTTGTTCAGCAAGCGGTGGCTCGAACTCATGGAGACCACCGAAGAGGAAATCCGGAAGAACTTCAATCCCCTGAAGACCCACGGGGCCAGCTTCGTGCTGGCGCTGGTCACCGCCTTCATTCTGGCCCAGCTTTTCGCCGGGATGGGCGGACCCGAGAGCGTCTCCTCCATGACCGGCGCCGGCGGCAACGCCATGGTGGGCCTCCACCTGGCGCTGATGGCCCTGATCGCTTTCGTTCTACCGGTCTCCTATCAGACCTGGGCCTACGAGGGCCGCAAAGCCGGACTCTTCTGGCTAAACCTGGGCTACAACGGGGTATCCCTGATAGGGCAGGCGGTGGTCATCGCCGTCTGGAGCTGAGCGCGAGGAACGCCATCCATGAACTCTGCCGCAAAACCGCCTGTGCTTTGTCTCTGCTTGCTGCTGTTCGCTCTGGAGGGGGCCCTTCATGCCCGGCAATCCACCCCCCGGGGACAGGGCCGTTGGGAGGGAGCGATCGAGACGCCCGGTCAAGCCTTGGGAATCATCGTCGATCTTGCTCCTACTCCGGCGGGAGTCTGGGCCGGCAAGATCAGCATTCCGGTGCAGGGGCTGTCGGAGTTCCTTCTCTCGAACGTAAAAGTGAAAGGGGACCGGGCGTCGTTCTCAATGGAGGGAGTGCCGGGGGCTCCTCAATTTATCGGAAAACTCTCCAAGGACGGCCGGCAACTCTACGGCACCTTCAGCCAGGGGGGCGCCCGCGTCCCCTTCAAGCTCGAACGAACCGGAGACGTCGACCCGGCGAAGGTCGCGGCCCCGAAGCCGCCACTGCCCCCCATCCAAGGGGTGCCGGGCGAGGGCCTGGACGGGATCTGGTTCGGTCGCCTGGAGATCGCACAGATCAGTTTGCGGCTGCTCTTCAGGATCGACCAGGACGAGGAGGGAGGCTTCAGCGGGACGCTCGACAGCCTGGATCAAGGGGCGATGGGGCTGAGGCTCTCCCGGATACGGTTCAAGGACAATGCCGTTCGGCTCAGGTTCGACAGACCGCGCGCATCCTTCCAAGGAACCCTCAGCCCGGACGGGTCCGAGATCGTGGGCCACTGGAAGCAGTCGGGCCAGACCACTCCCCTGACCATCAAACGTCAGGAAAAAGCTCCCGAATAGGATTGTCCGCAGGGTCCAGCCCTGCCAAGTGGGGGAAACCCCGTTCGCAACCCGCAGGCAGCCGTGAAGCTGGTGGGAACCCTGACATTTCCGCTCAGGGGTATCCGTGTCCCCTGATTCTCACGCCTCCGATTACCTACCCACCCAACGACCGACTCTTGATCCCTCCCAGCCTGATGGCACTCAGCAACCGGGCATATCCCCAGGTTCCGACGGCGATCAGCAGGAAGGCGACCGCGATGTCGTAGGTGCTTCCCTCCAGGGAAAAGGCGGGGACGTAGCCGAACAGGAAGGGCGCCAGGTAGAGGAACTTGGCGAACTTGAAGGCGGAAAAGGCGGTCTTCCACATGTTGGCCTTGGCGATGGCGGCTCCGGTGAAGGCCGCGATGCATACCGGCGGGGTGATGTTGGAATCCTGCGACAGCCAGTAGACGATCATGTGGGCCGCAATCGGGCTGACGCCCAGTTCGGTCAGGGGAGGTACGGCCACCACGGCGGTGACCAGGTAGGCGGCGGTGACGGGCACACCCATGCCCAGGATCAGCGAGGCCAGGGCGATGAGAAGAATGGTGAGCCAGAGCTTGCCGCCCGCCAGCGCGATCACGATATCGGCGAAGGTGAGCACCAGCCCGCTGTAGGTCAGCACGCCGATGATGATGCCGATGACGCCCACGGTAGCTCCGATCTTGAGACTGTTCCGGGCTCCCGTGCGCGCGGCCTCCAGGAAGCGTTTCGGACCGATCCGGGTATCCCTTCGCAGCCAACTCACCCCGATACAGGCGACCATCCCCAGGATGGCTGCATAGCCCGGGGAATAGCCCATCAGCATCAACACCGTGATGACCCCCAGAGGCAGGCTGTAGAACCAGCCCTGCCTGAAGATCTGCCCAGCGCCGGCCGGCGACTTCTCGCCCCGGATGCCATGGCGCCTGGCCTCGTAGTGGGTCATGACGAAGACGCTGAAGAAGTACATCAGGGCCGGAAAGACGGCGACCAGCATGATGGTGGAGTAGGGCTCGCCGGTGAGCTCGGCCATGATGAAGCCGCCCGCACCCATGATGGGGGGCATGAACATGCCGCCGATGGAAGCCGCCGACTCGATGCCGCCGGCCACGTGCGGCTTGAAGGCGGCTCTCTTCATCATGGGGATGGTAAAGCTGCCGGTGGATACGGTGTTGGCGATGGCGCTGCCGGAGATGGACCCGAACAGGCCGCTTGCGATCACCGACACCTTGGCCGGTCCCCCGATTCTGTGCCCCACCGCCGCCAGCGGAAAGTCGACGAAAAAGCGCTGGGCTCCGCTGGCCTCCAGAAAGGCTCCGAAGATGACGAACAGGATCACGTAGGTGGCCAGCACGTTGGCCATGATGCCGAACACGCCGTCGCTCTTGTAGAAGATGCTGGTGCAGAGTTCGGGAAAGGTGTCGCCGGCGTGAGAGATGATCTCGGGCGCGTAGTCACCGTAGACACCGTAGACCAGCATGACGGCGGCCAGAATGACGAAAGCGTTCCCCACCACCCGCCGGGCCAGCTCGATCCCCAGCAGCACCCCCGCCATGGCGATCCACTGATCCAGGTCGGTCTCGGCGCCGACCCGGTAGTTGATGGCCTCGAAGTTCCACATCCAGTAGCCGATGCAGACGACGGACCCAGCGATCAGCAGATAGTCGACCCCTCTACCCAAGGCGGATTTGGACCGGTAGAGGAGAAACACCAGGACGTAGGTGATGAGGATGTAGGTTCCGCGGTGATACTGGGTGGCGGCAGGATCGAGGACCGAGGAGTAGGAGTAGAAGACCACCAAGGCCAGCGACAGGATATCGAAGATCCATCGCTCGACCCGGTTCAGCTTCTCGAACATCCCGATATTTTAGCGAGGGGGGAGGGGGGAGGCGAGCCCGGCGAACTGCCGGCGTCCACGGAACGCACCCTCCGGAAAGGGTGGATGTCAGCCCCGCGGGCCCGATTCAGAGAAGGCCCTGCCCCTCCCAGAACCTTTCCGCGCCCGGGTGGAGAGGAGTCACTACACCCATGATCCCGTTCCGGACATTCATGTGCTTGAAGGTCTCTTTCTGGTTTCGCAGGTAGGCAAGCCCCGCTTCGGTGTAAACCTTGGAGAGCAGGTCGTAGACCACGTCAGCCGGGACGCGGGCGTTGGCGACCCAGAGCGCGGAATCCTGGAACGAGGAAACCGCTTGATCGATGCCCCGATAGGTGCCGGCGGGAATAGCACCCATCGAGAAGTAGGGATACTTGTCGAAGAAGCCGCTCTTCCTGGCCTCCGCCGCCAGATCGACCAGGGCAATATCGTTGGTCTGGGCCGCCAGGATAACGGCGCCGCTGGGAAGGGCGGTAAACAGCCAGAAGGCCTCGAGCTGACGGTTGCCGAAGGCGGCGGCCGCGTCGTTGTAGCCCATCGCGTTGCGCTCGATCGCATCCCAGACCCCCATGTGGGTGAAGAACAGCTCGCAGTTGGCGAAGGCGCCGGACCCCGCGTTCCCCACGCCGACTTTCCTACCGGCCAGATCCCTGACACTCCGGATTCCCGACCCCTTGCGCACCACAAGCTGAGCCGGCGCTCCGTACAGGTGAGACATCGCCAGCACGTTTTCGTACGTGCGGGCGTCGTTCTTCAGGCGGCCATGGCGCCCCAGGCAGACATGCCCGGAGTAAACCACCCCGAACTGCATCCTGCCCCGATCGATCTTGCGCAGGTTCTCCAGCGACCCGGCAGAGGATTGGGCCTTGACGGTGTAGTCCGCCGACGCCTTGATCGGGCCAAAGGTCTGAATGGCATTGGCCACGATCTGGAATGTGCCTCCCGCCGGACCTCCCCCAAACACCATGCGCTTGCCGCGCGGGGCGGTGGCGGGGAGAGAGACGGCCAAGGCCAGCAGCGCCGCGCTGACGGTCAGCAGGAGTCGACGACCGAGTTTCATGGTGTTCCCCAAGGATCGACGACATCGAGGCCGAGGCCGGCAAAATCCCCGACATTCCTCGTTGCAACCGAGAGCCTATTGGCCATGGCCGTCCCGCCGATCAGGGCATCGCCCAGATCGAGGACGCGTCCGGAGCGATGGGCCCGTGCTCTCAGAGCGGCCGCTTGGACGGCTTCCGGACGACCCACCGGCAAGACTCGGTCCGCGTACTCCGCCACGAACCCAGCCAATGCGCTACTGATGCTGTTGCGGCGCCGCCCGGGGGATAGCAGGTCGATCCCAAAGTCCAGTTCATGCAGGACGATCGCTGACAGCCACAACTCCTCTTGGGCACCAAGGAATGCCGTTACCCGCGGGTGCGGTGCATCCTTGGTCAACTCCGAGATGACATTGGTGTCAAGAAGAAACCCGTTCATTTGGCCTCGTCGGCGACAAAGGGGATTTCTCGCCGGGATTTCCTATCGGGAACATCCAGGTTCACTCCGCGAGGAATGTTGTCTACTAACCATTGTCCCATGGGTTTGCGAGGCGGCCTCTTGGCGTACCAGTCGCCGGCAGGTACGACCACGAAGGGTTTCCTGGTACCGATATGTTGTGGTCCCTCCTCTTCGGCGAGACGCAAGACTTCGGACAAACGCGCCTTGGCTTCGGCGACTCTCCAGACTCGGCGGCGCTCGGAATGCTTACGGTCCATGGTTCCCTCAAGATACCAAAATATAGTCCAGTATAGACCATATTGAGGGTCGGAGTCGAGCAGGGAAAGGAGTTGGCTTCCTGGTCCGGCCCGAGGTCGTTGATGGGGGCGTTCCCAATCAGGCGACCGCCTCCTTCTCCGCAGCAGGCCGCTGGCCCAATCCTTCCGGAAGGACCCAAAGCAGGGAGCGGGTGATGAGGTAGGCCACGTTGTGGCCCGCCAGGGTCATGCCCGCAGGTATGAGAAGCTCCTGGAATTGGTGGTCCATGAACATGGGAAGGAACTCGTAGGTGGCTCCGTCGGCGGAGGCGTGCAGGGTTATCAACAGCACGATGGCCAGGGGGCGGATGCCCAGCAGCGGGCGAAGGCGGAGGGTTTGGCCGGGAGTTTGAACACTTTGGAAGTCAGGCTGCCGGCTGAAGCTCAACAGGGCCCAGCCGCAGAGGACCACGAACCCGGCGATCAGAAAGGGCGAGAAGAACAGCCTGGCCAATTCCTGGTGGCCCCCCTCCCGAGACCACTTCAGAAGCTGGTCGGCCCACAGCGGAAACGCTGAAGGGCGGCAGCACGTTCTTGTGCCAGGAGGAGTTGAAGTCGGGATCGACCACCCAGTCGCGTTGGGGCGGCGTGGTGCGCCAGGGAAGCGGATAGGGGACGTTGTTGAATAACAGGAAAAATTTTGCGCCGATTCGGAGTCGAAACTATTGGTCAGGGAAAAGCCGATGACTTGCCAAATGCTGCCAACGATTCCCGAGAGGTTGCACGGCGTTCACAGCGAGGAGCCAGTCTGTGGGTTGGTGTCAGCATCCGCTTGTTGAGAGCACGAAATCTACCCCTGCCAAGGCGCCATCGAATCGCCGCACCTGGTAATTCCAGTTATTCACAACGTCCCTTGAAGGATCTGGGTTGAATCGGGGCGATCTCGGCTTGTCACGATCCCGGCAACCTCGTTCCATCGGTTTGGCTCTTTGGTATGTGGTCGCACTTCACGCCGGATCAGGCCCCCCTGTTCCCCGGTGACGTCAACGGCATCGGGACGCCGGACCCGAGTTCGCCTTCAGATTGGGCTGCCGCTTGACTGCAGCCGTTCAGCGATCCACAACTTGATGAGCGCTTGGCGGGTCACGCCAAGGTGCCGTGCCTGACCGTCCAGCCCGGCCACAACCCATGCCGGGAAGTCCACATTCACCCGCTTCACCTGCTCGTTTGGGCGCTTTGCCTTCGACCAGTCGACCTGGCCGCTAACATCCTCTCCCGCATCAAATTTCCTGTCGAACTCACCTGCTTTCATAGTGATCGATCTCCTGTCTCCGGGCCCGTCGCACCGAGATGATCCGCACATTGTCCCCACGATGAGCGCAGACGGCGGCCCAGTGGTTTTCGCCAATCCTTCCGATCACCAGATAGCGCGGCTCGTCATCGGTTTTTGCCGGTGCCTCCAGCATCCAAGTGTCTTTCCAAAGCACCTGGGCTTCGTCGAAGTCGATGCCATGCTTGGCCTTGTTTGTGACGCTTTTGGCAGGATCATACTCAAATGGCATGAGTTATTATAGTATAGAAATTATACTGTTTCTATATACCACAGCCGTGGCCTGGATTTTATCAATGAGAAAGTTTGGTCTGAATTAGACCCTATTGTCGGTCAGCGTCGAGCAGGCAACCGAACCGGCCCCATCGGCCCACGACGAGGGTACTGCTGGGAGGTTCGTCCTTGGGTCAGGTTGCCGCCTCCTTTTCCGCGCTTGGCCGTTTCCCCAATCCCGCCAGGGCAGCCACCAACCCAAAGAGGATGAAGCCGCAGGCTGCTACGCTCAGGGCTACCCGGAAGTCGCCGGTGGAGTCCACCAGGCGGCCGGTTCCCTTCATCAGCAGGAAGGAGGTGAGGTTGCCGAGCAGGTAGCCCCCGGACATGACCGCGGCGAAGTGGGCCATGGAGCGGGAGGAGATTTCGCTGAGGAGCACCGGGAATTCGGCGGCGTAGAAGAGGCTGGCCAGGAAGTAGATCAGGGGGACGCTGACGGCATTGCCGTGCCACAGCATTACCAGCAAGAGGCACCCGCCGATGGGGCCGGCCAGGGTCAGGATGGCGCGCTGGCCCAATCCCTCCGGAAGGACCGAAAGCAGGGAGCGGGTGATGAGGTAGGCCACGTTGTGGCCCGCCAGAGTCATGCCCGCAGGGATGACAAGCTCGTCGAATTGGTGGTCCATGAACATGGGAAGGAACTCGTAGGTGGCTCCGTCGGCGGAGGCATGCAGGGTTATCAGCAGTACGATGGCCAAGGGGCGGATGCCCAGCAGCGGGCGAAGGCGGAGGCTTTGGCCGGGAGTTTGAACGCTTTGGAAGTCGGGCTGCCTGCTGAAGCTCAGCAAGGCCCAGCCGCAGAGGACCATGAACCCGGCGACCAGGAAGGGTGAGAAGAACAGCCTGGCCAATTCCTGGTGCCCCCCCTCGCGAGACCACCTCAGAAGCTGGTCGGCCCACAGCGGAATCACGATGCCCATGACGGAACCGCAGGTCAACTGGAGCGAAATCATCCGCCGTTTGTGTGACGGATAGAGAGCCACCAGGTAGGCGGGGAGGGATGACCTGGAAAATCCCCCAAACAGCCCCTGAAAGAACAGGCTGATTTTCAGGGCGAGCAGATTGGCGCCTTGTCCGATCAACACAAAGCAGGCGCCGACACCGCCCAGGGACAGTTCGGTGATCCGCCGCACCCCGAATCGGGCAATTACCCACCCGACCAGCAACAGGGACACTGTTTGGCCCAGACTGCCCAGGCCCGACATGGTTCCCCACTGCTCATAGGTCAGGGAGAAATATTCGCGGAGCCGGGGACTGAAAACGCCCATGACCCCGTTATAGGAAGTGAGGTTGAAGATGATCAGGACGGCGATGGCCAGCCGCCGCCGGCGGCGCGAGACTTCGTCTTCGGGATGGTGGTCAGCCGATGGCATGGTGGTGGAGGAGTCGCGAAGAGCCCCGCCCTCTTTGGCGGCGGGACGGGACAGCCCGTTCTTCCAGTGCTTTTGCGACAGATTGGGGTGGAGAGGGCTCGCCGGTACGGGTCGTCCCACCCAAGGCGCTGCTAATTATCCCTCCCGATGACGTCGCAGGCCCTTGGGCAGGCCGATCTGGTCGAAGTCGTAGACGCCCGCCATGAAGCAGGGCCAAGCCTGGCCGCCGATGTGCTCCCAATCCTCCCCGCAGAGCCAGGCGAACATCCGGGCGGCGGAAACGCTGAAGGGCGGCAGCACGTTCTTGTGCCAGGAGAAGTTGAAGTCGGGATCGACCACCCAGTCGCGTTGGGGCGGCGTGGTGCGCCAGTAGTTGTACTTCAGGTTGTCGCGTACGCCGGTAGCGGTGCTCGGGCTGCGGCGGTGAATGATCGAATAGGCGGTGATGATGATGGAACCCGGGGGCGAAGCGGTGGAGACCGCCGGCTTCAGGCTGCGTAGGCGTCCCAGGAAGGCGTTGCGGGCCTGGCTGAGATGGCTCCCGGGAATCAGTTCGGTGGGCCCCATCTCCCGGGTAGCGCCGCTGGGGTAGTAGAACACCTGCAGGTAGTCCAGCCGCGGGGCCGAGATGGACCCGGCGTCCGGGTGCCAGAGCTGGGCCGGGCCGGGGCATTGAATCCGGTGGCTGCTCATGACCAGGGGCAGGCGGAAGTCCCTGCCCAGCAGGGATCGGACGGCGCCGGCCCCCTCCGGGTTCTTGATGACCGCGTCCACGAACCACTCTTCCTCCAGGATCTCGACCGGCTCCTCCACGTCGTGGTCCTTCATGAACTCGACGGTCCGGCGGTTGACCTCGTCCGAGACCACCCCCTCCAGCACCAGGTATCCGTTCCGGCAGAAATCCATCATCTGCTTGTCGGTAAGCGTCGGCTTGCAGTCGTAGATTCCCAGCGCCACGGCCCGCCTCCTTATTTCTCCAGGATGAACTCGCACCCCATCCAGCGGTCGACTTCGTCGGGATGGTCGAACAGCAGGGACAGCTCCGGGAACTTGACTACCCGCCACCCGTCCTGGAGGGCGTCCAGCACCGTGTGGTAGGGCCAGTCGTCGTAGTCTTCGGGCGGCAGCCGCACTTCGCCTCCCTCCACGATGGACATGCCGTTGACCGGCGAGTCCACGGCGGTGCTGTGGGTCTGGAGGTAGAGCAGCTTCTGGGGCGCCGGGGCGCCGTCGCCCCGCTGCTTGAACTCGTCCAGGGCCTCCTGAAGATCCTGTTCGGTGAGCGTGCCCTTTCTGAGCTTGTCCAGCCAGCGGGTCAACCGTGCGGCATCGACCATGGAGTTCTTCCCTTGTTGTAATCGAGATCGGGATTCTACTTCAAGAGGTCCGCCCCGACAAGGCGTGGGAGCCAAGCGGGTGTGCGACGTAGAATTCGGATCTGCATAGCAAGACACGGATAAGGATGCGGGCGGGACGCCCGCGCTCCCGGGGGGCCGTCCGGCTGCGCGGCCGGCAATCCTGTCCGGGGATTGCCGTCTCGGACTATAGGAGTATAATGGAGCCCGCCCTCCGGCGAATCGGATGACACTGGTGCTTCCCGGGCGTCGAATACCAGGACCGACGTCGCGAGCGCCTTGGGGCGAATTTGCGATGGGGTTGCCGGCAGGGTCAAGTGGATCACCGGTCTCATCCCGGGTTCAGGAAAGGGAGGTTTCCATGCGGAGCATCACCCTGGCGGTTTTGTTTTCCTTCGTGTTGATTGGGTCGGTTGCGGCCCAGGCGGAGGAAGGAGCTGATTCGGCGATTGTCCAGAAAGTCGAGCAGCTCGGCGGCAAGGTCATGAAGATCGCCCAGAACGACGACGGTCTCGAGGTCTATTTCCACCTGGGCCGCAACCATGACGGGCTGCGCCAGTTCGAGACTCCCAAGCCGGGAGCTCCCAAGCCTCCGGCCCTCGACGGAGAGCTGGGTGTCCTGAAGGATGTTGAGAACCTGGTCTGGCTTCACCTCGGGGGGACCGACGTGACCGACGAGGGATTGCCCCACCTGGCGGGACTGAGCTCGCTGACGCGCCTCCACCTGGAGAGGACCAAGGTGTCCGACGCCGGCCTGGCGAACCTGAAAGATCTGCAGAACCTGAACTACCTCAACCTCTATCAGACCGGCATCACCGACGCCGGGCTGGCTCACCTGGAGGGCTTGACGGGCCTCAAGAATCTCTACTTGTGGCAGACCAAGGTGACCGAGGCGGGAGTCGAGAAGCTGCAGAAGGCGCTTCCCGACTGCAAGATCGACGTCGGCTGGAAGGAATCGGATGAGCCGGCAGAAGAGGAAGCTGAAGAGAAGAAGGAGGAGAAGTCGTAGTTTGGTTGCTGAAGGTTGATCAAATATTCGCGATTCGACTCTTGCCCCCGTGCTGATGCCGGGGGTTTTCTTTTTTGGGAGGCTTCAGGGTGCAATTTGGGGAGGAGGCGCCCCCCGGGAGCGCGGGCGTCCCGCCCGCCCGCTATGCCGTTGCGTGCCGCTCAGTTTCCCTGCGATGGGGCACCCGGCCACCTGCCGGTGGGAACGGCATGGTCCCGGTCGAAGCAGAGTCCTGGCGCCGTTGCCGGTCGATCCGGGTAGAGCAGATGGCCGAGGGTGTGACAGGACCTGTGCGTGCGGGACGCCCGCGATCCCCGGTGTGCATCACCAAAACCAGGCCTACTGATGTGT
>VXMN01000190.1 GCA_009841055.1 Acidobacteriota bacterium | reverse complement strand
ACCCAGTCGGGGGGGGGGGGTTCCTAGTCGTTTCGGTGACAATGGTGCGGTCTTTGTTTGTCTGCTGGTGGGTTAAATTTAATAGCCTGGGCGCGCCCAGCACCGTCTGTAGGCTGAGGACTCCAAACAAAGCGCTGCCAGAGGTTAAAAACGAACACTCTTCTACCGTAGGCTCAGCGGCCTGGTGAGAAATGCGGGCTTAGGGACGCCGTTGCTTGGAGGAACGGTCGTTTCCGTCAACCCGGGGGCCATGCTCGCTCCTCCCGCGGGCCCGCGGGAGCGGCAACCCCGCCAAGGATCTCCCCGCGAGCCCTGGACGTTCTTCACTTCGACTACCCTCTCACACCCATGGCTGAAATCGCGGCCTTCATCGATCGGGACGGCACCATCAGCGAAGAGGTCGGCTACGTGAACCATATCTCCCGCTTTCAGGTCTACTCCTGGACTGCCGAGGCCATTCGCGGCTTCAACCGGCGGGGGTTGAGAAGCATCGTGGTGACCAACCAGGCCGGTGTGGCCCGCGGCTACTTCAGCGAAGACCTGGTCCTCCAGATCCACTCCAGGCTTCGCCGGGAAATGGAGCAAACCGGAGCCTACTTCGACGCCGTCTACTACTGTCCCCACCATCCCACGGCCGGCGAGCCCCCCTATCGCCAGGTGTGCAACTGCCGCAAACCCAAGCCGGGCATGTTGTGGCGCGCGGTCGAGGAATTCGGCGTCGACGTCGGCAAGTCCTTCGTGATCGGAGACCGCTACAGCGATATCGAGCTTGCCCACAACGCCGGCGCCCGATCCGTCTTCGTCCTCTCGGGATACGGCCGGGGGGCCTACGAACACCAGAGAAACCAGTGGAAAGTCCAGCCCGAGTGGGTGGCGGAGAATCTGCTGGAGGCCAGCCGGATGGTGCTGGAGGCGGTATGACTGCCTCTGACGCCCGCCGATTCGCCGAAATCATCGACCGCTTCCCCGGCTGTCCCATCGTCGTCTACGGCGACCTGGTGGCGGACGAGTTCGTGTTCGGAGAATTCTCCCGGATTTCTCGCGAGGCTCCGGTTCTCATCCTCAAGCACAGGGAATCGCGCATTCTTCCCGGGGGCGCCGCCAACGCCATCAACAATCTGATCGCGCTGGAGGCCCATCCCGTCCCGGTCGGAATCCTGGGCCGGGACGCCGCCGGAGAGGAGCTCCACCGGCAACTCCAGGACACGGAGCTCTCCATTCCCACGATTGAGAGAAACAACGACTACCCGACTCCCGTGAAGACCCGCTTCGTGGCCGGCTCGGCCCACTCCACCCGGCACCAGGTCCTGCGGCTGGATCGCGAGAGCCGCTTTCGACACACCCGGGAAACCGAGCAGGCGGTCTGGAGGCGCCTGGCGCCCCTGTTGGCTTTGTGTCAAGGCCTCATCATCTCCGACTACGGCATGGGCTTTGTGAGCCCCGCACTGGTGGCCCGCCTGGCCGGGATGCGAGAGGAGTTCCCCATCACGGTGGATTCCAGGCACCAACTGCTGCAGTATCCGGGGCTGACCGCCTCCACCCCCAATGAGCCCGAGGTGGAGGCCCTGCTGGGGTACGAGATCGGGAACGACAAGGACCGGCTGGAAAAGGCGGGCAGGCACCTGTTGAAAAAGTTGAAATCAAGGGCGATCCTCATCACCCGGGGACGGGACGGGATGGTGCTCTTCACTCCCCACAAGCCCTCCCTTTCCATTCCCATTTTCGGAAGCGACGAGGTTGCCGACGTCACCGGCGCCGGAGATACCGTCATTGCCGTCTTCACCCTGGCCCTGGCCGTGGGAGCCAGCTTCGAGGAGGCGGCCCGGCTCTCCAACTACGCCGGCGGACTGGTGGTGATGAAGCACGGCACCGCCACGGTGAGCCGCCGGGAACTCAAGGAGGCGGTTGCCCGGGATTGAGCCCGCAATTCTCATGGATCGCCGTGCCCATGGCGCGCCGTCCGAACCATGCCTTGTGAAACAAGAATGCTTCAGACATGCTTGATGTGTCGTTCAAATAACTCTTCACTCTCCATTCTCCACTCTCCACTTCTTTCTCGGCCGCGCCGCCGTCTCATACCACGAGCCCGGTCCTAAGGAGCGAAACACGGGTGTTCCGGACAAGCGCCAAGATCCTCTCGCTGGAGGCCTTGCAGCCGCTGGTGGCAGACCTGAAGCAGCGCGGCCGCCAGGTGGTGCTGGCCAATGGATGCTTCGACTGGCTCCACGTGGGCCACGTCCGCTACCTGCGGGAGGCCCGCCAATTGGGGGACTGCCTGGTGGTTGCCGTAAATGCCGACGCCTCGGTGCGGGCGCTCAAGGGGCCTCCGCGCCCCCTGATGCCCCAGCAGGAACGGGCGGAAATCCTGGCGGCGCTGTCCTGCGTGGACTACGTGCTGGTCTTCGAGGAACTGAACGTGGAACGGGTGCTTGGCACGCTGCAGCCACACATTCACTGCAAGGGAACCGACTACAGCGAGCAGACGGTACCCGAGCGAGAGGTGGTGCTCTCCTATGGCGGACGAGTCGCCATTGCCGGAGATCCCAAGGACCATTCCACCCGCAGCCTGCTGAAGGAACTGATGCGGACCCAGGGGCCAACCGCCTCCAAGGGGCAGAAGGATCGATGAACCGCATTCTGATCATCAAGCTGGGATCGATCGGCGACGTGGTCCACACGCTTCCCGCCCTCTCGGACTTGAGATCCTCTTTCCCGAGGGCCCGGATCGACTGGCTGGTCGAGAAGCCGGCAGCAGTCCTGCTGCGAGACCATCCCTGGCTCGACCGGGTGATTGAAGTCGATACCCGAAAGTGGAGGCGAGCGCTATGGAGGCCCCGGACCTGGCGGGAGATCCGCCGTTGTCACAGCCGGATGAAACAGGAACGGTACGAGGTGGCCTTTGATTTCCAGGGACTCTGGAAGTCGGCTGCCTTCGGCCTCTTTTCCGGCGCCCGCTTGCTGGTGGGATTCGACAAGCCTTACCTCAAAGAGCCCGGTTGCCGTATCCTCTATGGCAAACGGGTGTCACCGGACCCCGCCACCCCCCACGTCAGCGACCTGCATCGAGCGTTGGTCGCCAGCCAGGGAGCCACCCGGGGCCAAGGGGGGGGTGAGCTGAAAGTGGAAGAGTCCGACCGGGCCTATATCGAGGTGCAGCTGGCCCAACGCCGCCTGGAAGAGTTCATCATCCTCAATCCCGGAGGAGGCTGGGTGACCAAGAACTGGTCTCCGTCCAACTACGGCCTTCTCCACCATCGAATCCGGCGGGAGCTGGGCCTGAAGACGCTGCTGACCTGGGGCCCGGGGGAAGAGGACCTGGTTCGGGAAGTGATGGCCGCCTGTCCGGGCGACCCGCCCTCGACGTTTTCGACCACCCTGCCCCAGTTCATCGCCCTGGCCCGGCGAGCCCGCCTGTTCGTGGGGGGCGACACCGGGCCGTTGCACCTGGCCGCCGCCTGCCGGACGCCGGTGGTCGGGATCTTCGGTCCGACCGATCCCCTCCGGAACGGTTCCCCTCATCCGGTCGACCTGGCGGTTTTCCACCCGGTTCCCTGCGGGCCCTGCTACAAGAGGACCTGTCGCAAATACCGGCGCCAGTGCATGACTCTGGTCACGGTGGATCAGGTTTTCGACGCGGTGGTGAGGCGGCTGCAGCAACCCCGGGAACAGGCTTCGCCTCCACGCCGGTCCAACTGAGTCGGAACGCCTCATGCTGCCCATCCTCTCCCGCATCCGCGTCCCCGCCGGCTTTCTCCTGGCCGGCCTTTATTTCTGGCTGGCGGACCCTGCCTGGCCCCACTGGCCGGCGGGAACCGCTTTGGCCTTCCTGGGAATGCTCTTTCGCGGATGGGCTGCCGGCCATGTCCGCAAGAACGACCGACTGGCCGTCTCCGGACCTTACTCCTTCACCCGTCATCCTCTCTACCTGGGCAGCTTCGTGATCGGCCTGGGATTCAGCCTGGCGGGGCGCAGCCTGCCGATCCTGGTCCTGTTTCTGGCCAGCTTCTTCCTACTCTACCTTCCGGCCATGCGGAACGAGGAGGAGCGGCTGAAACACCTGTTCCCCGCCCTTTATCGCCTATCCCGTAAAACGGTCCCCTTCTTCCCCCCCCCCCGCTGGCCGGCCCGCCGCGGCTCCGCACCGTTCAGCCTGCAACACTACCGGCGCAACCGCGAATACCGGGTGGCCCTGGGATTCGCCGGCGCCCTGGGCCTGCTCCTCTGGAAGGCCTGGTGGTTTTGAGAAGTTGCGGTCGATCCCCCACCGAACTCTTTTGCCGGGGGCGGCCTCCCGGTCACGAATTTCCTTCCCACAACCGAGGGCTTTGGTTTAGAATTCCGGCCTCGCTTTCAGACCGCGTGCCCCGTTTCAGGCTGGCCCCGCCGGTATTCCCGCAGGAAGCACATCGCACGGTCACTTGACAGGTTGGAGAAGGAGTGGTGAATGTCCAGGTTTAAGGAAGGCTTGCAGGATGTTGTGGCAGCGACCTCATCCATCTGCTACATCGACGGACAAAAGGGGATTCTGTCTTATCGAGGCATAGACATCCACGATCTGGCGGAGCATTCGACCTTTGAGGAAGTCTGCTACCTGTTGTGGTTCGGCCGCCTCCCCAAGCAAACGGAACTGGACGAAATGAAAGCGGTCATGGGTCGCAGCCGGGCCCTGCCGGAGCCGGTGATTCAGTTGTTGAAGAGCTTGCCCGGGGACGCTCCCCCCATGGATGTCTTGCGCACGGCCGTCTCCGCACTGTCCCATTTTGATCCCGACGTCGCGGCCAACGACAAACCGGCCAATCTGAGAAAAACCTATCGTCTGACCGGCCAGATCGCGTCCATCGTGGCCACGGCCGACCGCATCCGCAACGGCCAGGAACCCGTCAGCCCCGATTCCGGGCTTTCCCATGCCGCCAACTTCGTCTACATGCTTACCGGGAAAAAGCCCGATGCGACCGCCGAGCGGGCCCTGGACGTGGCTCTCATCCTGCATGCCGACCATGAGTTCAATGCCTCGACCTTTGCGGCCCGGGTGACTGTGGCCACCTTGACCGACATCCATTCGGCCATTGCCTCGGCCGTTGGAACCCTGAAAGGCCCCCTGCACGGCGGGGCCAACCAGGATGTCATGCGAATGCTGATCGACATCGGGGAGACCGAGCGAGCCGAAACCTATATCAAGGAAGCCCTGGCCAGAAAGCGGAAGATCAGCGGCTTCGGACACCGGGTCTATCGGACCGAAGACCCGAGAGCCACCCACTTGCGCCGAATGTCCCGCGACCTGTCCGAGAGCTCCGGCACCCGCAAGTGGTTCGAAACCTCCCGGGTGATCGAAGAGGTGGTGAAGCGGGAAAAGAACATCAACGCCAACGTGGATTTCTACTCCGCCACGGTGTACTACAACCTCGGGATCCCGGTGGACCTGTTCACCCCGCTGTTCGCAGTCAGCCGCATTTCCGGCTGGGCGGCTCACGTGCTCGAGCAACTGGACAACAACCGCCTGATTCGGCCCCGGGCCGACTACACCGGCCCCGCTCATCCGGCGCCCTACATTCCCATGAACGAGAGGTAATCCCCTGCTGCCGCCACCCGTTTCATTCCGCACCCCGTTGTTCCGCGGGCTGGTCGCTCTCGGCATATTGGCGGCGACTTTCGGTCTGGCTCACCATTCCTCGGCCTCGGAGGAAGCGCTCTCTCCCGAGGAGTTCTCCCCATCGGAAGAAGAGGCCCTGCAGAAAGCCAAGACCCCCCGCAAGCAATTGCGTGTATACCTGGACATCGTTTTTAACCGGCTGAAACAGTTCCGAATCCTGGTTCGGAAATGCGATCAGGAGCAGGCCCGGAGGTACCTGACCGGGTACGCCCTGGCCCTGAACCGAGCCGACGACCTGGCTGCCGGAGAAGATCCCGACCAGAAAAAGGCTCAGAAACTCCTGAGGGCACTCCTGAAATCCACCCAGAAGATCAACGCCTCCCTGATCCAGACAATCGAAAAAGTGCCCCAGGATTGCCGCCCCGTGGTTCAGGAGGCCCTGCAGGTCTCCCAGCAGGTCAACGGGGCCGTCCACGTCCAGCTCCTCAGAGCCGGCACGCCTTGAGAAGGCAGCTTCTCATTCCCAATCCCGAACGGCAATCAACCCTTCGCCAGTCACTCCCTTCGCATCCCTTCGCGGATCTCTTCTTCCCTTCGATGTGCCTGGCGGTTTCAGGCACAGCCTCGCCTGACCTCAAACCGGAATGCCGACTGCGCCACCGCCTTGACACTTCGCCCGAGCAGAGCTTAGGATGATTCCCCCATGAACGGGTTTCGGATTATTGCGCTGCTGGCGCTCGTCTGCTGCCTTCCCGCTTGTGCCTCTTCCCGCAAGCTCAGCCCCGACACCGCCCGAACGAGAATTCTGAAGATGGGGTTGATGGAGATCGAGGGCAAAACGCTGGAAGTCCGAAACGTCAGGCAGGTCGGGGGCAAACAAGCGGTTGCCGAAGCCAGCTTGAACATGGTTTTTCAGCTTGCTCGGAATTCTCGGGGGAAGTGGGAGGTCGAAGCGGTCCGCTTTTCGGACGGAAACTGGGTTCAGGTCGAGACCCTGCGTGAGGCCCTCGACATGACCAGAAACCGGCAGACCCGTCAGGACCTGGGCAAGCTGGTCAAAGGCATCAACGAGTACAAGAAAATTCATGGGGATTACCCCCAGGCCGACAACCTGTCCGGGCTGAACGATCTGCTGTTTCCCCGGCACATGGCCACTTCAATTCGCTTCGACGCCTGGGGTCGCCCGCTCATTCTCCAGCGCACCGGTCCGGAGGGCCTGCAGATCCTGTCCCTGGGGGCGGATGGCATCCGAGGCAACGAAGATGACATCTCCCTGTCCCCCTAGGTTTTTAGCGAGCGGAATCGTGGCTCGTATTCGGAGACTCCACTGATGCCCAAGGCATCCTCCTCACAAAGAAAGCGTTCGGGGGCCCGCGGCAAGTCCGGAGGGCAAAAGAAGCCTTCGATCGCCAAGCCTGTGGCCGTGCTGGCCGCGGTGGTCGTGGTGGCCCTCGGCGCGGCTTTCTACCTGCAACGGAGCGCCAACGACCAGGCGGCCACCGCACCGGCCCCAAGCTCTCAAAACACCCGTTCCCCGATCAGTCCGGAGGGCTGGAGCAAGGGAAACAGCCTGGCCAAGGCGGTCCTGGTCGAATTCGTCGACTTTCAGTGCGGGGCCTGCGCCGCCGCCAGCAGCCGCATGTCCAGAATCGCAAGCAAGTACGGTTCCGAGCTGAAAATCGTCTTCAAGCACCAACCCATGCAGAAGGCTCACGGCAACGCCATGATTGCGGCCCGGGCGGCCGAGGCTGCGGGACTCCAGTACAAATTCTGGGAGATGCACGATCTGCTCCTCCAGCGCCAGCACGAGTGGGCCAAGGTGCCGGATCCCCAAACCCTCTTTCTCCGGTACGCCTCCGAGCTACAGCTCAACCTGGCCCGCTTCCGGCGAGATCTCTGGACCAAAGAGGTGGGGGACAAGATCTACCGTGACATCATGGAAGGTCAGATGGCCCAGGTCCGCTCGGTTCCCGCCTTCTTTCTGAACGGGAAGCCCATCCCCAACAGCAGGGACGAATTCGAGTTCGAACAGAGAATCGTCGACGGCATCCGGTCTCTCCAGTGAGCGGCAATCCCTGGTCGATTCGTGTGATGGTGCTGGCCGGCTTTGCCGGAATGGTCGATTCCGGTTATGTCGGCTTCCACAGCCTCACCGGCCTGCTGATCCCCTGCGGCCCCGCCGGCGGCTGCGACCAAGTCCTCAACAGCTCTTATTCCCACTGGGGCGGCGTCTCCATCGCCTGGTTCGGCTTCGCCTTTTATCTGGCGGTTACCGCCGCCGGCATCTTCGGCCTGTCGGGCTTCCGGCAGGTGTTCCGCTTCAGCCTGATCGCCACCCTGGCAGCCTTCCTGGTAACCCTTTACCTGCTCTACGTGCAGGCCTTCATCTTGCAGGCCTTCTGCGATTACTGCCTGCTCTCGGCACTTCTGGTCTTCGTGATACTGGGAGCGCACCTGGCCTTGCGCCCCTGGAACGGAACACCGGAATCCGCCTGACAGGCAGGCCCTCCCGTGTCAGTCGAGGCGCAGACAGCGCCGAGTCAACGTCAAAGAGAGTGAAAAGACGGGTCGATTCAGGCTTCAGGCGGGAGGGTGCGGGACGGGAGGCGGGACTACCGCGGAAGGGCGCCCATTCCTTTCAGGACACCGGAAGCGCCGGTTGGCGACAGGTCCCGGGAGGCTTCCCTCTCCATCACCCAGGCATCTTCCGTGGGATCCCGATAGTAGTCTCCGCGGCGGGAGACGATCTCGAATCCGTTGCGCCGGTAGAAGCGGATGGCGCGCTGGTTGGAGTGGCGCACCTCCAGAAAGATGCGGGTTAGTTGCCGCTGCCGGGCCACTTCCAGACACCGCGCCAGGAGCTGCCGACCCACCCGCTTCCCCAGGTATCGGGGCGGAACCATCAGGTTGCAGAGCTCGCCATGATCGACCATCAGGGCCAACACGGCCGCCCCGGCCAGGGTCTTCGGCTCCCCTGGTGACGTCCTGGCGGAGGATTCCACCTCCGCTACCAGGGAGCAGAAGAGAAAGGGCTTCCCGAGCACCTGCAGATAGCCCTCCTTGCCCCACTTGCTCAAGTAGTCCCAGCAGTTCTCAATGGCCACTACCTGAGCGACGTCCGCCTCCGCCATCCGGCGAATTTCAACTTTCAAGGGCCTTGCCCTGTATCGGCGTCAGGAGACTTGCACGCAGGGAGTCAATCCTCCGCGCCGATTACTCAATCCGTCAGAACAACTGGCGGATCGCTTCCCGTGGATCGACTGCGGGGATTGGAGAACGTTGATAGTCTCTGACGTTTCTGGTCACGATGTGCCGGGCGCCACAGGCACGGGCGGCAGCCACCTGCATGGCGTCCTCGAAGTCCGACAATGGAAGTCCCGCAGCGTAACGAATAGCTTCCGTATTGGTGGTTGCCACCGATACGAAGCCGGTCAGCTCAACGATGAAGTTCCGAGCACTCGCTCCGCCACTCACTGGAGCCACAATGTAATAGAAATTGGAGATGGAGTGCCACGCGATGAATGCACTCTCCGCGCCGTACTCGATCCTGTCCAGAAGGTCGGAGGCGGGTTGAGAGTGGGGGCTCCGATCGAGGGCGGTATCGATGAGAACGTCAGTATCCAGAAGTATCATTGAAGGTACTTCCTGGCCAGTGCGTCATAGCGTGGATCGTCACGGCCAGCGGCCCGAAATCGGCCTCTCCACCGAGTCGCAAAGGACGGGGCCTGGTCTCCGGCGACCTGTCTGAGAGCCTTCTCGACCAGCGAGGACAGCGAGACACCCCTGGAGCGCGCGTGCCGCTTGGCCTTTGGGAGTAGCTCGGCATCCACGGTGATGGTCAGCTTTTGCTTCATCCTGAAGTGAACCCCCTTCTTAGAGTATACGCATTCTATAGCACAGTATACGTATCTGTCCAATCTTGTACGATGTGAACCTGCGGGAACGATTGTGACCGTAACGGAAGAGCCCATGTAGCGGCGAGCCGTCAACCGGTCACCCCCCGGGATCCCACGGTCGAAGCCCGGGGATCCAGCGCGGAACGTTGGCCTTGTAGCGCCGATAGCGGTCTCCGAATCGCCTTTCCAGGCTCGGCTCCTCGAACCTCAGGAAATAGAGCGTCTTGAGCAGGGAAAAGACCGCCATCCACCCGGCCAGGTGCCACGAGCCCAAGAGCAGCGATTCGGCGCCGAGGAGGAAGAGCACGCTCGTAATCATGGGATTTCGGACATGGCGGTAGGGACCGTGGATAACCAGTCTGGCCGGTGGAGCCCAGGGCGCGGCTGTGCCTCTGCCGAGCGTCACAAACAGCCTGGCGCACCAGGTAGACAAGACCAGGCCGGTCATCGCCAGCGCGATGCCGATCCAGAACCGGACCTGTCCCGGTCCCGCCGGAGCGATGGCGCCCGGCCTGTCGGCCACCAGCCACAGGATCGCGCCGGGAATGTACACCAGGATGGTTCCCGGAAGGATGAGGATGTGCTTGACCCATTGCAGAATCATTCCAGTCCCCGCGGCCGGACAACTCTCGGCCTCCGTCTGACTCTAGCCTCTGTGGACCGGCAAGAAGATTCAGACCCTATCGCAGGGAAACTGAGCGGCACGCAACTGCAGTGCATGCGGGCGGGACGCCCGCGCTCCCGGGTGGCGTCCTCTCAGGGCCCTTTCCAATTGACCTCCGCATCGGGCCGGCGCAGGTAGAAGGCGCGCAGGTCCGGCGGCGCGGTCCATTCCCCGCGGTCCGCCTTGGAAGACGCCAGGGCGGCCAGGGCGCGGCCCAGAAAGGGGTCGGTCTGGGCCACCCGCCATCGGGGATAATCTTTCGAGCGGATGAGATCCCGATATTTCTGGGCCCCGCCTCCCAGGAAGAGCACGGTCTCCTCGTCCAGCCCATCCAGCAGTTCTTCCGGGGCGCCCACGAACCCCGGGTCCCGTTGAACCAGGCCTGTGCGGCCGCGCTCGAAGACGGCGGCGTACACCTCGCCTCGGCGGGCATCGATCATGGGGACCATCACCCCCTGCCATTCCGGGAACCTTTCCACCCAGGCCTCGAAGGCGGTAACGGCCACGGTGGGCCTCTCCTGCGTTTCGGCCAGACCCTTGACCGTGGTCAATCCGATCCGGACGCCGGTGAAGGAACCGGGACCGCAGATGACCCCGAAGGCCTGAATATCACCGAGAGTCAATTCCGAGTGGCTCAGGAGGTACTGGATGCCGGAAAGCAATCGAGCGGTGTGGGTGCAGGCGGAATCCAGGTTGATCTCGCCCAGGATAGTGTCATCGTCCGACAACACGATGCTTCCGGCGCTGCCGGAGGTGTCCAGGCAAAGGAGTTTCACGGTGGGGATCTCCCCGCGGACCTGCACGCCGCGGGCCCGCCTTCAATGGGGTTCGGGGTTCGTTGACACCCCCCGGGGCAGATTATATACTCCGGAATTTTGACGGAACAATCGCCAATCGCATAGAGTCCGGCGCGTGCCGCTCCTGCCCGGGAGGTCCACTACCGGCACGCCTCCAGCGCCTCTCGGGGCCGCTCTTCCCGACCCGTCTCAGCAGACTTCGGCATGCAACCCTCCACCCCCATGATGGCGCAGTACCACCAGATCAAGAAGTCGGTTCCCGGCGCCATTCTGTTCTTCCGGCTGGGCGACTTCTACGAGATGTTCTTCGACGATGCCGTGGTTGCCGCCCGCGAGCTGGAGATCACCCTGACCTCGCGCAACAAGGAAAAGGGGACCCCGATCCCCATGTGCGGGGTTCCCTACCACAGTGCGGACGCCTACGTTTCCAAGCTGATCCGCAAGGGCTACCGTGTGGCCGTCTGCGATCAGGTCGAGAATCCCACGACCGCCAGGAAGCTGGTGAAGCGGGAGGTGACCCGGGTGGTCACCCCCGGCACTCTGAGCGACGGCAACCTGCTGGAGCCTCGGGACAACAATTTCCTGAGCGCCGTTTTCTCGGACGGCTCCGGACTGGGCCTGGCTTCAGTGGACGTATCCACCGGCGATTTTCGAATCACCGAGTTTCGGGACGGCGCCCGGGAATCCATGCTGCAAACGGAGCTGGAACGGCTGGGCCCCAAGGAGCTGATCTGGTGCTCCCGGCTCAGCGACCAGAATCCCGCCTGGGCTCGAAACCTGTCGGCTCTCAAGACGGTGGTGGAGGAGTGGATCTTTGCCTCGGACTTCGCCCAGCGCCTGCTGGTGGATCATTTCAAGGTCGCCAGCCTGGATGGATTCGGCTGTCAGGGGCGGGACCTGGCGGTGGCCGCGGCCGGCGGGGCCCTGCACTACCTGCAGGAAACCCAGCGGGGCGAGTTGCTGCACCTGGACAGCCTGCAATTCTACGAACTGGACCAGTCGATGCTGCTGGACCAGTCCACGGTGAGGAACCTGGAGTTGCTGGAGTCTCTCTACGACGGTTCCCGCAACGGCACCCTGCTTCAATGCCTGGATGAGACGGCCACCGGTATGGGGGGGCGGCTCCTCAAGACCTGGATGCTGCGGCCGGAAATCGACCTGAATGAGATCGAGAGTCGCCAGGAGGCGGTGGCCGCCCTCACCGAGAACCTGGTTTTGAGGGAGGAGCTCAGGGAGCAGCTCAAGCAGGTCTATGACCTGGAACGGCTGGCCTCCAAGGTAGCCCTCTCCAGCGCAAACGCCAGGGACCTGATCGCGCTCAGGCAGTCGCTGGAACAGATCCCCGGAATCAAGCAGCGGCTGGAGCCGCTTGCCCCGGCCCGGCTTCGGAGCCTGGAGCAGGCCAGCGACCCCCTGGCCGACGTGGCGGCAAAGATCGGAGAAGCCCTCAACGACGATCCTCCGGTGGTGCTGACCGAGGGTCGGCTGATTCGGCCCGGGTTCAACCCCGAGCTGGACAGCTTGCGCCGCGACAGCTCCTCCGGAAAGCAGACCATTGCCGAACTGGAAGCCGGTGAGCGTGCCCGAACCGGCATCCCCAACCTCAAGGTCAAGTTCAACCAGGTCTTCGGCTACTACCTGGAGGTCTCCAAGTCCAACCTGGGACTGGTGCCTCCCGACTACGAGCGCAAGCAGACCCTGGTGGGTGCGGAGCGCTTCACCATCCCTCAACTGAAGGAGTACGAACGCCGGGTTCTGGGAGCTGAGGAGCGCCTGGTGGAGCTGGAGTATGAACTCTTCTGCCGACTCAGGACCGCGGTGGGCCGGGAGTGCCGGCGCATCCGCAACACGGCCCGCGCCCTGGCCCAACTGGATTGCCTGGTGACCCTGGCCGGCGCCGCCCATCAGTTCGGCTACGTGAGACCCCGTCTCCACACCGGCGAGGAGCTGGCCGTCAAAGGGGGACGGCACCCGGTCATCGAACGCCTGGCTGAGCAGCTGCCCACGGGGCGGTTCATTCCCAACGACCTCTATCTGAATCAGGGCACCGATCAGATCCTCATCATCACAGGGCCCAACATGGGGGGCAAGTCCACCTATCTCCGCCAGGCGGCGCTCTTCTCGGTCATGGCCCAGATGGGCTCGTTCGTTCCGGCTCAGGAGGCCAAGCTACCCGTCCTGGACCGGATCTTCACCCGCATCGGCGCCTCAGACAACCTGGCCCGGGGCAGATCCACCTTCATGGTGGAGATGACCGAGACGGCCGTCATCCTGAACTCGGCCACGCCACGGAGCCTGGTCATTCTGGATGAGGTCGGCCGCGGCACGGCCACCTTCGACGGACTCTCGATCGCCTGGTCGGTGGTCGAGCACCTCCACTCCCGCAACCAGTCCAAGACCCTCTTCGCCACCCACTACCACGAGCTGACCGAGCTGGCCCAGCTGCTCCCCGGAGTGAAAAACTACCAGGTGACGGTCAAGGAGTCGGGCAACGAGATCGTGTTCCTGAGGCGGGTCGAGCCGGGAAGCGCCGACAAGAGCTACGGCATCGAGGTGGCCCGGCTGGCCGGCCTGCCGCGACCGGTGATCCTGCGGGCCCGGGAGATTCTGCGGGGGCATGAACAGAGGGAGCACCAGATCAGCAACCATCTGACCCGGAACTACCAGCGCAGAAAGAACAACTCCGGTAAGCAGCTCAACCTGTTCGTGGTCACCGAGCACGAGGCGCTGGAGCAACTGCGGCGGATGGACCCCGACCGGATGACTCCATTGCAGGCGCTGCAAGCCATCCACCGGCTCAAGGAAAGCCTTTCCAGTGATTAGTGATCGGTGGATAGTGGTCAGTGATTTGGTCGACACGTATTGCTCGAAACAAACGAAAAAAGAGTGATCCACGAAGGGTCACCAAGTGTGACGACTCTGCCGCATCGGCAGGGCTGCAGCCCGGCAAGCCGGCGCGTGCCCCCTCGAGGAGCAAGAGCGTTTGGAAGGAGGGCCCCCGGGAGCGCGGGCGTCCCGCCCGCATGCACTCTCGTTACGTGCCGCTCAGTTTCCCTGGGATGGGGCACCCTGCCACCCTGCCCGTGAGAACGGCATGGGTCCGGCCGATGCAGAGTCCTGGCGCTGTTGCCGGTCGAGCCGGGTCGAGGAGTTGGGCGAGGCCTTGCCAGTGTTGTGCGGGCGGGACGCCCGCGCTCCCGGGGGGCTTCATCCCATAACGTTGTCGCACCCAAGCAGGTCCATCGGTCTTCGTGTGTATTCGTGTTCATTCGCGGTCTCGTGAAAAACCCTAAGCTGGTGGTCGGCCTCATGTCGGGAACCTCTCTGGACGGAGTGGATGCCGCCCTGGTGCGGATTGTGCGTTCGGAGCAGGACCGCTCTGTTCGACTGAAGCATTTCATTTCCAATCCCTATCCGGAAGAGGTCCGACAGGCGCTCTTGAGGGTCGCTTCCGGCCGGCCGGTCGCGGCCGGCTTCATCAGCCACCTGGGAGTTCTGCTGGGACGCCTCTACCTGGAGGCGGTCAAGGACGTCTGCCGGGCCGCCGGGGTTCCCCTCGACCGCCTGGATCTGATCGGGTCCCACGGCCAGACCATCTTCCACCAATCCGACCCCGGCGACTTCTGCGGCCGGCCCGTTGCCTCCACCCTGCAGATCGGAGAGGCCGCCGTGCTGGTGGAGGGGACGGGAGTGACCACCGTTTCGGACTTTCGTCCCGGCGACATGGCGGCCGGCGGTACCGGGGCTCCGCTCATTCCGCGGGTGGACTATTTGCTGTTCCGGGATGCCCGAAGAGGAAGGGTGATGCTGAACCTGGGGGGCATCGCCAACCTCACTCTGCTGCCCCCGGCCTGCGGCATCGACGAGATCCAGGCCTTCGACAGCGGACCCGGCAACATGGTGATCGACGCTCTGGTCCGGCTGCTGGACGCAGATTCGCCAGGGTTCGACGCCGGGGGGCGCCTGGCCCTGTCGGGACGGCCCATTCCGGCCCTGCTGGAATCTCTGCTGGCCGGTCCCTACTTCCGCCGCAAGCCGCCCAAGTCGGCGGGGCGGGAACAGTTCGGCGAGGCTTTTGTGGAACGGATGCTGGCGGCGGCGCCCGGCGGGGGGCCCCCCCCCCCACGGGGGCCCCCGGGGGGGGTAAAAAAGAAGAGCCCCCCCGCCAACACAGCCAACGCGGGTGGAGCGGGGTCGGT
>VXMN01000283.1 GCA_009841055.1 Acidobacteriota bacterium | reverse complement strand
GTTAATCCTGTGCATCCTGTGCATCGATGTTCAATAATCTTGTTCCCGACAGACCGCGAACTTCTCTTGTTTTACTCTCGAATGATCCGCCCTCTCGTCGGGGGCGGGGGCGGAACTAGCCTGAAAACCGGACCTTATCTGCTGGATACAACCCACGCCAAACGAAGACGGTGCCGGTGACCCATTCTTATTCGATTTGTCAATTATGGGCGGGAAACCTGGTGCCGGAGGGGGGACTTGAACCCCCACGTGGGGTAACCCACGCTAGATTTTGAGTCTAGTGCGTCTGCCAATTCCGCCACTCCGGCAGAGTGGGGTGAGGGTGGGTGAAGAACGGCTCCCGACATCGCCCCGCTTCGGAACGGTTTCGGCGATCCGCATCACGGAACGGCGTGGAGATTAGCATGCCGCCACCGATTTGTAAACGCGGTCCCGAAACGCGATCCCGACACCATGAATACAAGGAGATCACGGCCGTTACCGCCCGTCCGGGCCGGTGGAAGCACCCTCGGCTCTCAGAACGGACCGGATGCCTGCCGCCACCTCGGGCGACGGGAACTCGGTTTCTCCCGTCACAATCAAGGCAAAGTTGACCGCCAGGATTTCTTCGGGGTGAATGATGTAGGCGCTGTTCCTGCCGATCTGCTCGAAGAACCCCGACACCTCCTTGACCTCGACCAGCCTGGACGGTGACACGGCGGAAGTGGAAGCCGCGGCGGTCTCGTCTTCCACGGCTTCCAATAACAGGCGAAACTGCAGATATTTGAAAAAGGTGCCCCCCTGCAGGGGGTCGTAGCGCTCGCTGCTGGAGTAAAGGACGGGGATTGCCCAGTACTGCCGCCCCTCCTGCTGAACGCGGATGCGGTGGGCGTTGACCGGAGCATCCGGGTTGGTGATCCTGCGCCGGGCCATGGGCTCCGGCAACTCGACCTCGGGACAGCGTTCGAACCCGATCACCCGGTACAGCCGGTCCCGGAGGTCCCGGTCGTGACGGGACAGGATGTGAAACAGCTCATGGGCGACTAGGCGGGCAAGCTTTTCCGGGGACTGGTCGAGCCTGGTTCGGGGCAGAACGACGGCCTTTCCCCGGGTGTAGGCCGCCCCGCCTTCCTCCTCTCCGGTGGTGTGAACGAAATGGACGTTCTCCGGCCAATTCAGCCGATACTCGTCCAGCGCGGGGCGAATACGATCGAAGGCCTGCTCGACTCTTTCCCTGTCCGCGCTGTCCCATTCGATGACCTTGCCGGCGACAAAGCTCAGAAACTCGCTCTCGGAAACGTCCCGGTCCGTCTTCAGACGAGCGGCCCGATCGAACGGACTCAGGCGTCGGATGAAGCCGTCCCGGGTCCGGAGAATCTCTCGTCCTTCTTCCGGTGACGCAAACAGGAGCCTGATGGAAGGCGCCGGCTCGGCCTGCGCCAAGGCAAGGGTTGCCCCCAGGCAGACCAAGCCGGCCATGCAGAAGCGATAGGACATTTCTTACCGGACTTCGTAGCGTTCTACCAACGCAGCATGGAGGCGCCCCAGGTAAATCCGGAGCCGAAGGCGGCCAGCACAACCACGTCTCCCGGCTGGACCCTTCCCTCTCGGACAGCTTCGTCCAGCGCGATGGGAATGGATGCCGCGGTGGTGTTGCCGTACCGTTGAATATTGCTGAAAACCCGTTCCGGCGGAATTTTCAGGGATCGCACCACCGCTTCCGAAATCCGCAAATTGGCCTGATGCAGGATCAGCAGGCCGACATCCTCAATTTCCAGGTGGTTCTCGGCCAGGGCTTCCCGCACGCTGTTCTGCATGCGGTCCACCGCATGCTTGAAGACATAGCGACCGTCCATGTACGGATAGTACCGTCCCTCTCTCAGCATCTTCTCCGTCATCCGGGGGTAGTGCAGCGAACTCGGCGCCTCCAGGTACAGTTTCCGTGCGTATTTCCCCTGGGCGTGCAGATGGCTGGAGAGAATTCGCCGGTCCCCGTTCTCGGAACGGCCCACGACCACGGCCCCGGCTCCGTCACCGAAAATGACGGCAACATCCCGGCCGCGGGTGTTCATCTCCAGTCCGGTGGAATGGACCTCGGCGCCGACCACCAGGATGTGGCCATAGGTGCCGGTCCTGATGAACTGATCGGCGATGGCCAGACTGTACACGAAACCGGTGCACTGATTACGGACGTCCAGGGCGCCCACGGTGTCAAGGCCCAGCTTTTCCTGCAGCAGGCAGCCGCAACCCGGAAAACCGTACTCGGGGCTCAAGGTGGCAAAGATGATGAAGTCGATCTGCTCGGGCGCCAGTCCAGCAGACTGAAGGGCCCGTCGGGCGGCCTGCAACCCCAGGTCGGTGGGTCCGACTCCCGGCTCCACGAAGCGCCGCTCGTGGATTCCCGTGCGCTGCCGGATCCATTCGTCGGAGGTGTCCATCAACTCTTCCAGATCGGCGTTGGTGACGATCTTTTCGGGCAGGTAGCTTCCGGCACCCAGGATTCTGGCGTTGTACATGGCGTTGGGTTTACTCCTACCCGCGGAGACTGGACCGAGAACCGGTTCCTGCATCCACGACTCTTCGGGATTTCCGCGGTCAGGTGGACTGCTCCCGGTAGTAGAGCATCAGATCCGTCCCCTGCGGGGTGGCGCCGACCTGGCGCAGCATGGCGGCAATCTGTCCACGGTGATAGCTGGAGTGGTTGACGACGTGCAGCATGGCCCGCCAGAGCCGACTCGAATACCTGCTCCCCTGGGGGGTGGTCAAGGCGATGGATTGCTGCAGACTGGCAACGTCCAGTTCATCGACGAATCCGGCAAGGGCCCGATCGACTTCTACCCAGCGACGGTTGGCTTCTTCGGGACTCGCAAAGGCTTCGGAGGGCAGGGGCTGGCTGGCCGACTGGCCCTTCCAACGTCTCAACCAGTTCCACTGGGCTGACACCAGGTGAGCCACGGTCCCTTGCAGCGAACCGAAACTGGCGCCCAGGTCGCGTTTGAAGACTTCCGGATCCAAGTCCTGAATGGAATTCCTGACCCGCTCATTGGCCCACCCGTTGTAGGCATACAACTCCGCCAGATCCTCTATTCCCATGGCCGCAGCCTCCCTTCAGGATCGCCTTACTCTCCCTGCCGTAATCGCTTCTCCATTTAATGACGTTTTGTCCATGTTGTAAACCCAAAGCGGCCTGCCGGGACACCGCCCCGGGCAAGTGGCTCAAGAAGGGAACAATGATCGGTCGCACCCCTTCCCTGCCGTGCGAATCATTCCAGAGTTAAATCGGTTTGTTTCCAACAAGTCCGTCCACCGCCTTTCGTGTGGATCATTCTCGAGGAAAAACAGCCGATCGCTAACAAAAACGAACCACGAATGAACACAAATAGACACGAATACCGGTGGGCCTCCTTCGACGAGAAGCGGCGCTCAATGGATTCTGTAATTCTGTTACTGTGGCATCACTTCGTGTCCTCCGTAGCTTACCTCTCCGAAATCGGTTTACACCCCTTACTCAATAATCCAAAAATCAGTCAATTGGTGTTCATTCGTGTCCATTTGTGGTTCGTCGTTCGCCTTGGTGGATATCTCTTGTTTGACCATTGGTGACCCTCGTGGATCTCCCTCCCGCCAAATTGACAGCGCTGGAGGACACTGCTAGCATTGGGTCGTTTCAGCAGTGCTCCGCACCTCGGGCGGCATTTCCGCCACTACCGAAATTCAGCAACCTTGGGAGAATCTCTTGGCCCGACTCACTCGGCATGAAATTCTGAAGGAAGACCGCTTCATGATGTTGGTGGATGAGACCCGCCACTTCTTCGCCAACAATCGTTCCGAAATCCTGCGCGGCCTGTCGGCCGTCGGAGTCGTAGCCGCCCTGGTGGCAGGTTACTACTACTACACGGCCAAGCAGGGGGAGCAGTCCAAAGAGGAGTTGGCCCGAGCCCTGGCGACCTACCATGCAACCGTCGGCAAGACCGAATCGTCCGGATTGAAGGCTCCGGTTTTCTTTGAGACCTCCACTCAGAAATATGAACAGGCCCTGTCGGAGCTCCAGCAGGTCATCTCCCGGCACGACTCCAGGGCAGCCGGCAAGATAGCCACCTATTACTCGGGTCTCTGTCTTCACCAGCTCGACAGGAGCTCGGAAGCCGTGTCGCTGCTTGAACCCCTGAGTCAGGAGCAGTCGGACTTCGGCGCGCTGGCGCTGGCAGCCCTGGGAAGGATCTACGAGGACACCGCGGACCTGGCCAAGGCAACCGAGGTCTATCAGCAGTTGGTCGAGCGCAATGCCTTGACAACGCCCGGAGAAACCCTGGCAATGCAGGCGGCCCTCCTTTACGAGCGACAGGACCGGAAGGAACAGGCCGTCGAGATGTACCAAAAGGTCATCGACGAATTCCCCACTTCACCTGCCTCCACCGAAGCCGAGCAACGGCTAAGGAAAATCGATCCCTGATGGTTGAGACCCTTCGTCAACGGGCGGAGGAGCACGAGGCCCGAACCCTGGCCCCTCAAGCAACCCTCAGCATGCGGACTCGAGGCCGCCGGAAGGATGAGTCTGCCTGCGACATCCGGACCGCCTTTCAGCGCGACCGCGACCGCATCCTTCATTCCAAGGCATTTCGGCGCTTGAAGCACAAGACCCAGGTGTTCCTTTCACCGGAGGGTGACCACTACAGGACCCGCCTGACCCATACTCTCGAGGTTGCCCAGATCGCCAGAACCGTCAGCCGGGCACTGCGACTGAACGAAGATCTCACCGAGGCGATAGCGCTGGGGCATGACCTGGGACATACCCCCTTTGGGCATGCCGGTGAAGCCATATTGGATGAGCTTGCCCCGGGCGGTTTTCGCCACTACCGCCAGAGCCTGAGGGTGGTGGACACGTTGGAGCAGGAGGGGCGGGGGTTGAACCTGTGCCGGGAAGTGAGGGACGGAATCCTCAAGCACTCCAAGGGTGCGGGCGCGGTGTTCACCAGCCGCGACAAGGGGCGCCCTGCTACCCTGGAGGGTCAGGTCGTCAGAGTCTCCGACGTGATCGCCTACGTCAACCACGACCTGGACGATGCCCTGCGGTCGGGGCTGATTCGGGCGTCCGACATCCCGAAGGAGCTGACGACCGCCTTGGGCGAAAGCCACTCGCTACGAATCGACACCCTGGTGCGTGACGTGATTCACTCCAGTCTGGAAACCAACCTTCAGATCATTTCCATGAGCCCTGAGACCCTGCAGGCGATGATGGATATGAGGCGTTTCCTCTATCGGACGGTCTACGCGCGCAGCATTCCCAAGAAAGAACTACTCAAGGCCAAGAAGCTCCTGAGCGATATCTACCACCATCTGTTGGCCCATCCCGATTGCATTCCGGAGAGCTTTCGGCGTCCTGAAGTCGGCGCGGAGCGTGCCGTGGTCGATTTTGTCGCAGGGATGACCGATCGCTTTGCCCTGAAACTTTACGACAGCCTGTTCCTGCCGAGAGGTTGGAGTGCTCGACCGGCCGAGTGATCGAGCAGCGATTGGTGGTCACCGGGGGAGTGAGTGCGCCTTGACGGGAGATTATATCTCTCAAGCACCTCGGGAAGGGATTGAGGTGCGCGACCCGGGCGGGCATCAGGCCCCGTAGCGGACGAAGACCTTGCCCGGCATCAGCTCGATGCTCCGAATATTGAAGGGGAGATCGAAATCGGTGTTGGGTCCGGCACCGGGGTACTTGGGAAGCACATAGTGATCCAGCAGCAGATCGATCACAACCCTGGGGATGTCCTGGTCATCGATCCGGATCCCCAGGATATCGTAACGCCCCAGCCCGTTCTCACCGGATAGATTGCCGGTCACCTCCACCCAGTGTTTTCCCTGCAGCAGTGCCCACACCAGGGACTTGCGGGCAGCGGCGGAGTCGGCCCGCATTTCATCGAAGTCAACCAGCGCCCGGGCGGAGAGCCGGCTCCGCTGAAAGCGGAAATGGATCTGTTTCACTCCCTGCGGGTAGTGCTGTGAAATCTCCTGTTGAAGGAAGGCATCGATCTCGGCTTCGGTGAACTCGGCCTGCCCTCCGGTGGAACCTGCCTGCGGAAGAGCAATGGCCCCCAGCTTTTTGGCAAAAGCCCGGGCCGCGGTCCGATTCGCCGCCGAAGTGTGTACGGATGCTTCCGAGGCGGGTCCGGATGCTTCCGAGGGAGCGCGAAGAAATCGCCAGGCGCCCGCCCCCAACAGAAGCAGACCCAACAAGGAAAGAACCGTTCTTCTCCCCATCTCGTTCCTGTCGCTCCCCGTGCTTATCCCACCAGCTTGAAGGTCCGATCCCAACGGGTCTTGCGAAAAAAGTTCAACAGCACATCCGCGAACCGACCGGTCCGGTCCGAAAGCGAATCGTGCAGGTGTTGCCTGGGCCCCGTCTCGAACGACCAATAGATGATGAACGCTCTGCCCACGATGTTTTTTCGGGGCACGAATCCCCAATATCGACTGTCGGCGCTATTGTCCCGGTTGTCGCCCATGGCGAAGTATCGTCCCGGGGGGACCACGACGTCCTGGCCATCGGTAAATTCCTTGAAATACCGGTAGGCCAGGTGAATATCACGGGCCTGATTGTAGTCGGCGAAGCGATTGATCTGGTCTTCGCTAAGAGGGAAGGTATCTCTGATTTCCACATCGCTGCGTCCCGGACGCTTGTGGAACACATAGGCCTCTGCCACGTGCTTGCCGTTCCGGTACAACCGCTGGTTTTCCATACGGATGCGATCCCCCGGCAGCCCGATGGCCCGCTTGACGTAGTGCTTGGAGGGATCTTCCGGGTAGCGAAAGACAATGACGTCGCCGTGCTTCACCTGCTGGAACGGAAGCAGCGGCTTCAGCCATTCCCCCGGCCTCCCATAGACGAACTTGTTGACCAGGAGGTGGTCTCCGACCAGCAGATTGTCCTCCATGGAGGGTGTCGGAATCTTGAATGCCTGAACCACGAAGGTCGTTCCGAAAAGCGCCAGAACGATGGTCACGACGAAACTTTCGAAGTACTCGCGCAGGGTCGATTGCCTGGGCGGGTGATCGGCGTTACTTGAATTCACGTTTTCCACGATAAAGGAACTCTCCCGAGGTAAGCTGTCGCTCTACTGTTTCCAGGGCCTGGCGGGCCGCGTCCTGCTCCGCGCTCTTCTTGGTTGCACCTCGACCTTGAGCCGTCGGCTCCCCCCCGATGGTCAATCTTACGGAAAACTGTCGTCGATGACCGGGACCGGACTCGTCGATGATCGAGTATTCGGGCGGCGCCTCACGGAGCGAGTGCAACCGCTCCTGCAGCCTGGACTTGAAATCGCAGAAAATGAAGCGCCCCGACCGGATGTCTTCCAACTCCGCCTCCAATTGCTTCAGCACGAACCTGCGGGCTGCGTCCATCCCTCCATCCAGATAGAGCGCCGCCACCAGGGCCTCGGTCGCATCCACCAGCACAGCCTGCTTCTTGCGGCCGCCGCTCTTCTCTGCGCCCTTTCCCAATCTGAGGAATCGGCCCAGTTGGAGGGCGGAGGCCGAGCGAAACAAGCTGCTGGAGCTGACCAGTTGGGCTCTGAGCTTGGAGAGCCTGCCCTCGGAGAAATCGGGGTGATTCACCAGCAGATATTCGCCGACCACGAAGCCAATGATGGTATCTCCCAGGAACTCCAACTGCTCGTTGTCTCCCTGCTCAACCTGGCATTCATTGGCATAGGAGCTGTGTGTCAAGGCTCTGAGCAGCAGGGACCGATCCTTGAATGCGTACTCGATTCGCTCCTCCAGGTTCTCGAGCGGGTGTTCCATGGCCGGAATTACTCTACCTCACTTGGGTTGGAAGGGTTCCAGCAATCCGCTCCGGGCGACGGACTGGGCACCCCGTGTATCGTCGCCCAGGGCAACGGCGGCCCGGTACTGCAGAATTGCCTCTTCCCTGTCGTCGTCCAGATCGAAAAGTCTTCCCAGGTAGATGTATGCCCATACCTTGACGGAGTCCGGACAGGATTCCGAGGCCACCGTTCTGCCGAAATAATCCCTGGCCCCATCCTTGTCACCGCGGCTGACGGCCACGATGCCCAGTCCGTACAAGGCCTCGCCATTGCGGGAGTCGTGGCGATCCAACACCAGGTTGAACAGCTCCGCGGCCCGCACCAACTGGTCGCTTCCCAGGCTGGACCTGGCCTGGCGAATAAGGCGCTCCACTTCCGTCAGCCGATTCACCGGGGCCGTCTCCCGGGGCCTTGAACTGAGGGCCGCTTCCCGGGCTTTCCAAACGGCGGCAATGTCCAGGTCGGAGAGGAGCTTTCGGTAATACAGTTGAAATCCTTCGAACTCCTTCTCAAATGTTTGCAGGGCGGAAAAAAAATGGGGGCACAGCAGGGCTCCCGAGCCAACAGCCGCATTCAAGGACACCTCGGCCTCTTCTTGCGGCAAGCGATCGAGCCTCATCTCCACTGCCTTGATGAGGCTTTCGGTAACCATCTCCTGCACCCCGTGCCCGGCGCTCTCCGGATGCTCACTCCCGACCGCCATGATCTCGGTCAGGACCTTTCTCTGCTCAACCGGCAGCGGATATCTGGCGGCAAAGGGATCCAGCAGGAAGTGTAGAAACTGATGGCGAATTTCCGAAATCTTGGGAGACTTGGATGGACTGAAGAGAAAATAGTAGCTGCTCTGGTAGGTTCGCGCATTGAAAGTATTGGGGGGAACCAGGTAATCCGGCACCAGGACCAATTGCCGCCCTCGATAGACTCCCGACCGCAACCGGAGATATCCCTCCGTGGTCATGATCATCCGATTGATCAATGGGCGGTAGTCGAGAACGGCGCGATCATGAAGATGCTTGTACCGGCTCCAGACCGATTCAACTCTTGCCTTGGCGTAGAACTCCCCCAGCAGACTCGTCAGCCCGGCTACAGAACTGGCGTCGGGAGGCATCTGACCCGGCGCCAGAAGCGGCTTGAAGTCGGGGGGGCCGTCGATGACGAATGCCAGTGAAATATACTTGGTCAGTTCCTCTTGCGGATCTTTTCCCCTGCGATGGGAGTCGTAAAAATTCTTCAACCGCGCTTTCAGGTCTGTGGGCGGATTACGGAATTCCCGCGCGATCGGGAGGCCGGCCGGATGAAGCAAGAGTGAGCCCTCATCGAATCCGGCGGCACGCAGTGCTCCCAGAACGGTGAACACCCGAATGTCGGGTTGAATCAGAATTGAGGGAATTTGGGCCTGGCCCCGACTACCCGATGCCAGCATCAGGATCAGCATTCCAAAGATGCGAACCCCGTCCCTGAACATTGGGGATGGAAGACTTGTGGGCCGGTTGCCGGACACAGTGAACACCTACCGTCGAAAATGGTCGAATCCGCCGGGCGAAAGAGGTCTCAGGCTTCCCTGTTCCCGAAGCCGACAGGCCCCGGGCTCATCGGTAATGCAGCCGATTTCGTGGATTCCCAGGCCCTCCAGCCGGCCGGGAACCTGATGTCGTTTCCCGCGTGGCACGGTGAACAAGAGCTCGTAATCCTCGCCACCATTCAATCCATAGTCTAGCAGGGGCCGTTTCACCCAGGAACCGACTTGGGGGCCGATTCCGGGCAAGGGTACGCAGTCCGCCTCGATCACGGCGCCTACCCCACTCGCTCGGCAGAGATGGTGAAGGTCGGTAGAGAGCCCGTCACTCAAGTCGATAAGAGCGGAAGCGCAACCGCTGGCAGCCAGCCAGCGGCCCATGGGATTTCTGGGAGTCGGCCGTAAATGCCTTCCCGCCAGATGCGGATAGTAACGGGCCCTCCCGGGAAATCGGCGAAGCAACTCCAGTCCTATGGCCGAGGCCCCGAGTTCCCCGGTGACAAAAAGGCTGTCCCCGGGACGCGCATTATCTCGAGTGCGCACCTGCTCCGGTTTCACCTCTCCCAGCAGGGTCACGTCCAGGAACAGGGTTCCCGGAGACGCGCACAGATCCCCCCCCAGAAGAACGGCCCCGCTGAGTGCGGCCAGCTTCAACATGCCTCGATAGATCCGGGTCACAAAGCTTGGCGGCGCGTCTTTCGGAAACGCCAACGAAGTGGTGAATCCCAGGGGCCTGCCTCCCATGGCGGCGATGTCGCTGAGATTGACGGCCAGCGCCTTCCATCCCAGATCCTCCGGTCGAAAGTAGTCCAGATCGAAGTGGATTCCCTCTACAAGGGCATCGGTCGAAATCAGCAGCATGTGCCCCGAAGAGGGCACCAGGGCAGCGGCATCGTCGCCGAATGAGATGGAAACGTTTTCGGATGGAGAGAGGACTTGGCGGGCGAGGCGGTGAATGCGTTCGATCAGCCTGGTTTCACTCTGAGCGGAGGACCGGACCGCCATGATTCTTAAGTCCTCCGGAGGTGTTCATTCGCGTTCATTCGTGCATAACTCCCTCAAGGGGTTTCAGGTCAGTCAGCCTGTTCTCTCAACTCTGAGCAGTTCACGAAGCTCTGCCATGAACTCCTTGATGTCCTTGAAATCCAGGTACACCGAGGCATATCGCACATAGGCCACCTTGTCGAGCTGCCGCAATCGCTCCATCAACATTTCCCCGATCTGAGCGGTCGGTCTCTCGCGGTTGCCGGAATCGTGAACAAAGGACTCGACTTCATTCACGATGGACTCCAGTTGGTTCATGCTCACCGGACGCTTCTCGCAGGCCTTCAGCAGGCCCACCATCAGCTTCTGCGGGTCGAACCTCTCCCGAGATCCATCCTTCTTGACCACCAGATAGGGAATCTCGTCGATCCTTTCGTAGCTGGTGAACCTGCGCCCGCAAGCCGCACACTGGCGTCGGCGGCGAATAGCCTCCCCTTCCCTGCTCTCTCGGGAATCGACGACCTTGTCTTCAAGATGACTGCAATAGGGACACTTCATATCGTTGGGTCGGAAGACACAAGCCAGTCCATATCGACAAGGGAATCACCACCCCGAGTGCCGAGAAAAGTCGCGACTAACCCTACACAGAAAGCCCTCCCCAGTCAAGGAACTGAACAGCTTAACCGTTGATGTGTCGAAGTTTAACCGATGGTGCCCTCGACAAGCGGTCATTGGCCGCGCCGGCGATCCGGCTCCGGCCTCAGGATGCGCACTCTACCACCCCGAACCTCCGTTCAAGGCGTCCTTGCAGGGGTGGACAAGCTGCCTTCAGAGGTTGACACCTTCCCGGCCATCCGCTATTTTCGACCCTCAGACGGACAGTACTGACCCTTGCGGTTGTGATAAGTCATTAGTAGATAACAACTTTGGGGATCAGGCCGGTTGTCTGCCCGGACCTGTTCGCCAACGATGCGGTTGCCCCCGAGATAGCCGGTTCTTGCAGATGACCGAAGCTCAAGCCATTGCCGGATGCGTCGCCGGAGACCCACAGGCGTTCGAGGTGCTGTACAACATGCACAAACGCCGGGTCTACTCGCTCTGCCTGAGGATGGTACGCGATCCGGCAGAAGCGGAGGACCTGAGCCAGGAAGCCTTCATGCAACTCTTCAGGAAGATCGGGACCTTCCGGGGGGACTCGGCGTTCTCGACCTGGTTGCATCGCCTGACAGTCAATATCATCTTGATGCGCATCAGAAAAAAGGGGCTGGTCCAGGTCTCGCTGGATCAGGATCGCGACGACGGGCAGGATCTCCCCCCAAAGGAATATGGATCCGAGGATATCGATCTGTTGGGGCTGGTGGACCGAATCACCCTGGAAAAGGCGATCGCGGCGCTGCCCAGAGGGTATCGGACCGTCTTTGTCCTGCACGACATTGAAGGATATGAGCACAATGAAATTGCCCGGTTAATGGGTTGTTCGGTCGGAAACTCCAAGTCCCAGTTGTTCAAGGCACGGCTCAAGCTCAGGTCCCTATTGGTGGAAAAGAAGCAAAAATCGAAAAAAAATCAACTCAAGGCATCACCATAGTGTTTTTTGGTATCTAACCTTTCGGAGTTTGGAATTTTGCGCTATACGCGGGTTGGTCGAGGATACCCTGATGACCGATTGTCCTGATATACAAGAAGACGTCTCGTTGTGGATGGATGGAGACCTGGATCCGTCGCGGGCAGAAGCGGTTGAGAAACAGGTCGAGTCCCGCGCCGAGTGCGCCGCTTTCCATCAGGATCTGATTTCCATCCGCGAAGGTGTGAAGGAATTGGAGCCCCTGGAGCCGCCCGAGCACCTCTGGACCAACCTCAGATCCCAGCTCGAAGCCGAAGGACTGATTCGTTCCAAGCCCAAGGAGTCTTTCTGGGCTGCGATTCTTCCCCAGCGCCTACCTGACTTGAAACCCGCCTGGAGCGGTGCTATATTGGCCTTGTTTCTCGGGATCGGATCGCTGCTGGTCTACGAGTTGACGTCCCGTTCGCCGGTGGTTCCGGTTCCGGCGGCTTCGACCTCCGGCCAGGAGGCTCTTCTTGAGGAAGTCCGAAAGGCGGAGGCCAACTACCTGGCCGCTATCGAGGCGCTCAGCGCCAGTTCCCGGAAGAAGCTGGAAGGACTGGATCCTGTCCTGGCGCAGGTGTTTCACGACAACCTGGCAACCATGGATTACTACCTGGACGAGTGCAGGCAGGCGGTGAAAAACAGCCCGCAAAACCCCTTGGCCCGCCGGTACCTCCTGGCCGCTTATCAAAAGAAGGTTGAGTTGTTGCAGACGATTGTGACCTCGGATTCATTGCTGTAACTCCGGAACATGTGAGGTTTCGCAACTGCGATCATGAACCATCGCCCTACTCTCCTGATCCTCTCGGCTGCTTTAATGCTGTCGCTTCCCGCAACCTCAGCCCCGAACGACCATCGCGAGGAAAAGATTTTCAACGTCGGCGAGTCGCCCACCATCATCCTGGTGAACTATTCCGGCTTGATCTCCGTCGAGGGCGGCAAGAACAAGGTAGTAACGGTGATCGGGATGAGGCGTTCGGAGAACGTTGAAATCGATACCGAAGTCGGGCCCAACCGGGTGCGGATCACCAGCCACGTGCTGGACGAACTGGCCACCGCCGAAAATACGGTGGTGGACTATGAGCTCTACGTTCCGGAGAGCTCGAATCTGGAGATCCGATCCAACATGGGCGTCGTTACGGTCCACAACATTCGAGGTCAGGTAAGCGTGGACGTGGTTGAGGCAGAGGTCAAGGTGGCCGGGGTCGATGGATACGTCAATGCCTCCTCGATCGGACGGAAGGCCGTCGAGGTCACCCAATCCAAGGGAACCATTCATGCCACCACGGTGACTGGAGACATTGTGCTGGACCAGTTGGAAAGCAACAATGTCAAGGCCAACTCGACTGCCGGCAACATCACCTACAAAGGGGACTTCATGGGGGGAGGCTCCTACAATCTTTCCAGCACCGACGGTCAGATTTCGGTCATCTGTGACGAGGAAGCTTCGGTGGAGTTGGAAGCCCGGACGTTCAAGGGAAGCATCAAGACCGACCTTCCCATCAAGTCGAAGCGACACCGGCCGCTGTGGCGTGACCGCCACTCACTATTGGGCACCCTGAACGAAGGAGCGGCAACCGTGCAACTCTCCACCTTCAGTGGCCCGATCCAGATCAAACGCCAGTCTTCGGAAGAAGAGTTCTAGCCTGCATTTCTCCAGCCCTGCCGAGCTTTACCGAAGGCAAGCCCAAGCCCCCTTGGGCTATTTTTTTTGGAATATGGAAAGAGACCGTGTCTTTCTGGTCGGGTTTATGGGCTCAGGGAAGTCCACGATAGGACCGTTGCTCGCCAGGCGCCTCGGATGGCCTTTCCTGGACCTGGACTCAATGATCGAGGACTCCTTCGGCGGTCCCATCCACCGAATTTTTGCACAGCAGGGGGAACCCTGCTTCCGTCAGATGGAAAGCGCTGCATTGAGGAATCTGGGGCGGTGGAAGAACTGCGTCGCAGCCCTGGGAGGCGGTGCATTCGTGGACCCGGCAAACCGTCTCCAGATCAGCAGACTGGGACTATCGGTATTTCTCGACCTGTCCCTGGAGGGTGTGTTGGAGCGATGCCCCCCGGACGGCACCCGACCGCTCCTGAAGGATCCGGCTTCGGCACGGAAGCTCTACGCCTCCCGATTGCCCCTGTACCGGCTGAGTGATTTTGAGGTCGACGCCTCCCTGCCCCCTGATACAATAGTGAGCGCCATCCTGGAAAAGACCCGTTTGCAGCCTTCACCGAGACACACTGCCATCCCTCCTGACCATGGGCGTTAGGCCAACCATCCTCCTTGTATTGCTGCTGTGCGCGCATCCATGCCGCCTGCCGGCGGCAGCCCCCGTGCTCCTGCCCCAACAGGAGTGCGAGGAGCTGGAGGAAGACGAGGAGCCTCCCCCGATCACATTCTCCGGACCCGAACTCGGCCGTTTCAGGATATTTTTCGCGGGAAAGGAAATCGGCCACGAAGAATTCGAGATCTCGGGAAGCGCCCGTCAATTCAAAGCCAGCAGCCGCACCCAGCTCACCATCAGCCGGGATGACCCCGTGGAGCCCCCGGAATATCTGGACGAGGAAGACTATGAGGAACTCCCTCCCCCTGACCGTCCGCCCGCTGAACCGGTGACCTTCCGAATCCAATCCACCCTGCGCTTCAATGACCTGTTCGAACCGGAGGACTACGAAGTGATTCAGGATGCGGGTCCCAATCAGATGAGGGCCAAGGTCGAGTTTCTGCCGGATCGGAGCCGGGTATCCTTTATTTCGGATGAAGGCGTCGACCGGAAAAGAATCGAATTAAGGAAGGATGTGACCGTCCTGGACGATAACGTCTTTCACCACTACCTGATCCTCTCCAAGCGGTACGACCTCTGCCGGGGCGGCATTCAGGAGTTCTCCGCCTTCGTTCCTCAGCAGTTCCTGGCCGGAGGAGTCAGTGTGTCCGAAATAGGCAAGGAAGAAGTCGAAATCGAGGATCGATCCTATTGGCTGAGGCGCTTTCTGGTCGACACGGGGGAATTCAAGGTCAATTTCTGGCTGGACAGCGACCTGAAGCTAAAGAGACTCGCCATTCCGGATTCCGAGGTCGAGGTGGTCCGAGAATAACCGTGCTCCCGCCCCGACCGGCGGATCATACGAGAGAGAAACAGCCGATCGTTTTTGAAGACGAACCACGAATGAACACGAATAGACACGAAGACCGATGGACCTCCTTGGGTGCGACAACATTATGGGATGAAGCCCCCCGGGAGCGGGGGGGGGGGGGGCCCCCCCCCCCCCCCCGCCCGC
>VXMN01000306.1 GCA_009841055.1 Acidobacteriota bacterium | reverse complement strand
CCAGTAGCCGCCCCAGCCCAACACCACGTAAGCCCACATCGCGCCCAGGAGGATCCCCGTTCCCAGGAACAGCCAGGGGACCATCATCCATCGCCTGGTGGTGCGGATCCATTCCTCGTCCAGTTCCCGGGTGATCAGGGCGGCAATGGCGAAAGCGAAGGGGATGGTGAATCCGACGTAGCCCACGTAGAGGATGGGAGGATGGATCACCATGGCCCAGTACTGCAGCAGGGGGTTGAGTCCCTGGCCGTCGGGGGGAGACCAGGGGACAGGCGCTGCCCCACCCTGCGACACGCCGATGGCGTCGAAGGGGTTGGCGACGAAGTTGTTGACCAGCAGGAAGAAGGTGGTCACCATGGCCACCACTCCCACCACCCAGGGCATCAGCACGGGATTTCGCTTGCGATGGACCAGCACGGTCACCATGGAGAAGAGGGTCAGAATCCAGCACCAGAAGAGTAGCGACCCTTCCTGTCCTCCCCACAGCGCCCCCACCTTGTAGTACCAGGGCATGGCCTGGTTGCTGGAAGAAGCGACATACTGAAGCTGGAAGTTGCTGGTGACGAGCTGATACCAGAGGCTCATCACGGCGACGGTCACCAGGACGGTGACCGCGACGGCGGCTCTCTCTCCGGTGACGGCCAGACGCCGGTGACCGAACTTCCCTGCCAGCAGCGAGGCCACCAGCGCATAACAGGACAGGCCGAAGGCCAGCAGCATGGTGAACTGTCCGACATCGGTCAAGAAGACTTGCATGGAGTGATTTCTATAGGAGTTCGGTGCTGAATCGACCTGAGGATAAGCGCCGGCAGGAACAACTCTCGGCGTTGCGCTGTCCGGTCAGCGCCGGCAGGGTCACTGGTTGTGACCCGCGGCTTGCTTGAGGGCTTCCTGGCTGTAGGTGGCCTCGTATTTGGAAGCGCACTTGGCCTGAACCACCGTCGACTGAAACTCTCCGCCGGGCATGAGCTTGCCTTCCGCCATGGCCTCGGCGTCGTCCTTGAAGGTGTCCGGCAGCAGATCCTTCCCGACATAGCGGATATTCAGGCTATGTCCCTCTTGTTCCAGGGTGAACCGGACGCCTTGGTCTGCCTTCAGAATGCTCCCCGGAACGACGTTGCCGGCTACCCGGATCCGGCGGCCGTAGGCTTCGTCCCCCATGGCCTGCAATTCGCCGACGGTCTTGTAGTAGGCCACGCTTTCGTCGAAGCTGCTGAATCCCAGCCAGGCAACCGCCAGCACGATGACCAGAGAGCCGGCCAGAAACTTGATTTTTCGCTTGTCCATGCCTTCTTCCTTCCCGCCGCCAACGATCCGCGTTTCGTGAGAGCCGGCTAAAACCCGACCACAACATTTTACCCGCCGGCCGCGATTTTAGGCAAGTTTAAGGCATGAGCCGATATTCGCAGTGGTCCTGTCGGGAGCAGGCGATGGCAGGTAGAACCCATTGGCATGCAAGAGCCGGGAGTCACCCGATCTCCGGGTCTCGGAGTGAGCTTTCCTCCATGAGCAACTCTGCCGCCGGTACTCCGAGGCTGGTCTTGGGGCGCTGAGCCAAGTGCTTGCGCCACTCCCACCTTGCCAACTCGCGTTCGAGTGCGGCGTGTACCGATGCGCTCAGGGTACAGTGGTTCTCTCGCGCGCGGCGGCGCAGTCGCTCGTGAAGATCGTCCGGGATGTTCTTTACTTGAAGGTTGGCCATGCCATGATCTTCGCATGACGCTGGAATGAACACAAGACCGCCGACTTGCTCCTCAGTCACGGCTCTCAACATTTCACCCAGACTTCGGACCCTTCAATCTTGACCGGATAGCATTCCACCTGGACCCGCGGGTTGGTCAGACAGGCGCCCGTGGCCACATCGAATCGCCAGGAATGCCAGGGGCAGCTCACGACGTTGGCGTCCAGCGTGCCCTCTCCCAGAGGGCCGCCCCGGTGGACACAGGTGTCGTCGATGGCATGCAGATCGCCATCCACGTTGAATACCGCGATCTGCTTTCCGTCGACCTCGACCGTTCGGCCCTGTCCGGCCGGTATCTCATCGGCTTTGGCCACGCGAATGTAGTCGGCCATGGTCTCCTCCTTGAGTGAAACACCCAATCGTCAATAAAGGCGAACCACGAATGAACACGAATAGACACGAAGACAGGCGAATCCGCTCAAACGACTAGCGGCAACACAATGCTTCTGCAACTTTGTTACGTTGATTCGACTTCGTTTCCTTCCAGAATATCCCTGCGATATCGGTTGTCACACCCCCCGGTCAACAACTCAACAATCCATGAATTGGTGTTCATTCGTGTCCATTCGTGGATAACTCTTTTTTCTTTTGTTTCAGGGATCGCGCCGGTCTCAGCTTCCGGTGGGCTGGTCCAGGAGCCTGGCCCGGTAGCCTCCGGTGCGCTTGAACCAGGCCATCAGAACGAGATACCCCCCGAGCATGATGAGGGGCAGGATGGCCACCGTCATCAGGGCATCCTTCTTGGCGCCCGATTGCACCTCGCCGATGAGCCGGAGGTCGTCCGCGCTCACCGCTTGAAGCTTCTCCTGGTCCAGGGGCCGGTACCTGCCGAACACGCTCACCTTTTCCTGGCTCACCACCTGGGCGTGCAGGGCGGGATTCTGCGCGTGCAGCTCACGTTCGATCACCCGGTCCTGAACGTGTCCGAGAAAGGCGGCGCCGACCACTCCAACGCTGAGCGTTCCCACGGCTGCAATGGCGTTCAGGGTCAGGGCCCCTCCGCGGGGAAACTGCTCGGAAACGACGCCCAGCATGGTGGGCCAGAAGAAGGTCTTGCCGAAGCCGTACAGGGTCGCCGCCAGCAGAATGACGACCCCGGTCGATTTCGACAGGGCTACCAGGCCGACCGCCGCCACCAGGCTGCTGACGGCCAGCAGGCCCAGGGGAGAAAGCCTGTGCACGAACGGACCCGCGAAAAAGCGGAGGATCATCATGATTAGGGAGGTGTAGACCAGCACCCATCCCGGATGGATTCCCAGTTGGCTCATTTCGGGGGCCATCAGGGAGGTGATCCAGCTGTCGGTGCCCAACTCGGTGGTGGCCAGCGGAATCATCAGCAGGAGAAGGAAGAAGAACATCATCCTTCCCCAGGAGCGCACGTAGAGGGTGTAGCCTCCCACCAGAACGCCACCCACCGCCAGTTGAACCGCCAGTGGCCAGGAGAACACGCGGCCCACCTCGGCGACGATCAGAGCCACCACGATCAGGATGCCCAGGATGCCGGCTTCCTGGAGCATGGCCTTGTAGGAGACGCCGGCCTGGACCCGCTCCTGCACGGGGAACCTGCAGCCGGGCAACATCAGTCCATAGACTGCCGTCGGCAGCAGGATCAGGCCCACCTTCCAATGCCAGTCCACGCCGCCCATCATCAGGGCCAGTATGCCGCCCAGAACCAGTCCGCCCGGCCACCCGGCATGCAGGATATTGAGCCACTTGGTCTTGTCCCGGGGATACATGGTGGCCACCACGGGATTGACCACCGCCTCCACGGTCCCGTTGCCCAGGGCCACGATGAAGGTCCCGATATAGAGTCCCCAGTAGCCCTGAGCCAGGATGGTGATTACGGCCGAGGCCAGGTGGCAGACAAGGGCGAAGGCCATGGCCTTGCCGTACCCGATGCGGTCTACCACCAGGCTGAACAGGACGATGCTCAAGGCAAAGGGCCACAGCCCCACGCCGAAGATCTCGCCTTTCTGGGTCTCGCTGAGGTTGAACTGGACGCCCCACTCGTTGATGACCTGAGTGCGCACGATGAAGCCGAAGGCGGTGGCCACCAGGGCGATGAAGCTGGCCCAGAAGAGTCGCCTGGCATTGGAATCGAGCCGTGGCTGCTCGTCCCCTGCTGAGGTGGGATTGTCCATGGATCGGGCAGGCCTGCCGTGAGCCGGTGCTGTCGAAACAGGCGCAGCTTAGCTCAGGCTCATGCCACTGTCAATTCGATTGCCCTCGGCAACAATGATTTGATTTCCCGGAGTTGTCTGGGAAAGAATGCTGCCAACCATGAAGCGCGATGAACTGAACCGGCAGATCGATCGGCTCAAAGAGGACTTTTGCGGTCACCTGCAGGTGGAGACCACGCTCGGGGCCATGACCGGGCTCATCAAGGGTGTGGTCGAGGATGCCTACCGCGAGGCTCGGACCGTGCTGCCACCCGGCCGCAACGGGATCGCTCTGCTCTCTACCGGCGGATTCAGCCGAAACCAGCTTCATCCCTATTCGGACATCGACATCCTGGTGCTGTTTGCGGGGCGGCTCCGGGAAGAGGACGAGGCCTTCCTCAAGAGGATGCTTCATCCGCTCTGGGACCTGGGGCTGCACATCGGCCACCAGATCCTGGAGTTGAACCGCTATCGGTTCGACCCGGAGAACCTGGAGCTGGCTACCGCCCTGCTGGAAACGCGCCTGGTGGCCGGCGACTCGCGCCTGTACCAGCAGTTCCTGCAACGGGACGTGAGGCGGCTCCTCAAGCGGCAGCGAAAGCAATTCCTGCGTGTTCTGGTGGACAACTACGAGGAACGTCAGAAGCGTTTCAGTTCGACCATCTACCAGTTGGAACCCGACATCAAGGAGGCCCCGGGCGGCCTGAGAGATCTGCAGGTGGCCGGGTGGCTGAGTCGACTCCTGTACGGAGTCGAATCGGGGCAGGGTCTGGTGGAACTGGGCCTTCTGAGCCAGGGCCAGTGGGACGATCTCAGAGAGGCGCAACGGTTCCTGATGCAGTTGAGGGCCTACCTTCACGTTCTGGCCGGACGGAACCGGAACGTCCTGTCTCACGAATCCCAGGAAGAGATGGTCAAGGTCCTGGGCTACTCCGCCGCCACCGCCTGGGTGGCCGTGGAAAACCTGATGAAGGACTATTTCCTGAGAGCCAAGGTCATTCACGCCTTTTGCGAATCCATGGTTCGGAGGGCCTTTCCGCCCGTAAAGCGCCACAGGCGCTCCCTGAAAAAGACCTGGACCACCACCGTTGTCAGGAAAGGCGCTCTGGCCTTTCCCCGGGAAGCAGTGATTCATGAGAATCCCCTCAACGTTCTGAAACTGTTCTCCCGTTCGGTGAGGTACCAGGTTCCGGTCAGCGAGGAGGCTCTGGACCAGATCCGGAGAGATCTGCCTCTGATCGGTGAAAGGCTTCGGGCCTCGGCGGAGGTCAGGGATCATTTCCTGAGGTTGCTGCGCCAGCGCCAGGGAGTTTACGAGGCTCTGTTCCTGATGCACGAGATCGGACTGTTGGGACAGATCTTTCCGGAGTTCGATCGGATTCGCTGCCACGTCACCCGGGACTTCTTTCACAAGTACACCGTGGACGAGCATTCCCTCCTGACCGTCAAGAACCTGGAAGATCTCTATCGCCGGCGAAGTCCCCGCTTCGGCGAGATTCTCAGGGGCCTGGAACGCCCCGATCTGCTGCTCTTCTCCCTGCTGTTCCACGATGTCGGAAAAGCCGAGCCGGGCAACCATTGCGAAAAGAGCCTGGCGGCCATCAATCGAATTGCCGAGCGGATTCAACTGCCCCAGGCGGATCTCGAAACGGTCCGGTTCCTGGTCAGCGGCCACCTGGAAATGTCCAACACCTTTCAGCGGAGGGATGTGACCGACGAGTCCGTAATCAAGCGTTTTGCCGAGTTTGTGGGCAACCAGGAAAACCTCCGTCTGCTCTGCCTGGTGACCTACGCCGACATTACCGCCGTCAGTCCCGAGGCGCTGACTTCATGGAAGGAAGACGTGTTGTGGCAGCTCTACGTGGAGACCAATGCTCAACTGACCCGGGACTTTGCCGACGAGCGCTGGCACCTGAACGGGGATTCCGGCTTGATGGAAGAGGTTTCCGCCCTGGTGGGGGAGAGCGCCGACAGCTCGCGGCTGCAAGAATTCCTGGATGGGTTTCCGCGGCGCTATCTTCGCTTCACTCCCAGGAAACACATCGCCGAACACTATCGTTTGTCTGAAGGCATCCGATCTCCCGACGATATCGTCAGCCGGCTGACCCGGCATCGGTCGACCTACCGGCTCACTTTCATGGCCCTGGACCGTCCCAACCTGTTCGCCAAATTGACCGGGGTTCTGGCCTGCTACGGCATGAACATCGTTCGGGGGCAGGCTTTCGCCAACAGCCACGGTCTGATCCTGGACTTGATCGAGTTCGAAGACCGGCTGCACACGTTCAAAATGAACCGGAGCGAGATGGACGCCTTTCAGAAAACCCTGCGTGAGGTGGTGCTGGGACACCGCGATCTGGCGGTGTTGCTCCAGAAAAGGGAAAGTAGTATTCTTTTCCGGTCCAAGAGTTGGAGTCCGATCCAGACCTTTGTGGGTTTCGATGACCACGCCTCGGACAAGTACACCTTGATTGAAATCGTGACCCGCGATCGGTTTGGTCTCTTGTATACTGTTGCCACCACGCTGGCGAGGCACGACTGCAACATCGACGTCGCCCTGATATCCACCGAAGGACACAAAGCCATTGACGTCTTTTACTTGACTCAGGCAGGTGGGAAGTTGCCCCCTCTGCCCCAGCAGGCGCTGGAAGAGTCGTTGCATCGGGCTCTGGATGGGTCCTGATCCGGATTCGGCCGGACCCGGAGGCTGGGAGTCAACAGGCCGGCAACGATATGCCGGCATCCAAGTCATGGCTCCGCAAGCTGGACCTGGAGTAGATATTTGTTTCTAATTTCGCATTGCCGGCTACCGCTACCAGGAAGGGGAAATCCATGAAGCTCGTGAAATGCATCATTCGGCCGAATAAAGTAGAGGAAGTCCGAGAGGCTCTGTCGCAGGTCAACGTTTCCGGGATGACCGTATCCGAAGTACGCGGTCATGGCCGCCAAAAGGGCCACAAGGCCATCTATCGGGGCCGGGAATACAGCGTGACCCTTCTGCCCAAGATGATGATCGACCTGGTGCTGCCGGATGATCAGGTGGACGAGGTATTGAAAGTCGTCATCGAGACCGCCAGAACCGGAGAGATCGGAGACGGCCGGATTTTCGTCCTTCCGGTAGATGAGGGATACAACATCCGCACCGGAGAAAAGGACGTCAATTGACCCGATCAACCGGTGAGGGAGCGTCGATCGCGGATGTTCGCTTCCGGATCTGCAACGGATCATTCCGGCGGCAGAGTTGACGGCAGTCGCCAGCTCGAATCCAATTTCTCCAATCCAGAATTCACGGTTCTCCACCCAGTCCGGCCACGATTTCCTGGTAGTGGCTTCGGACCCGTCCGGTGGTTGCCAGGTAGTGGTCGGTGAAGGCTTCCGGGGATTGGCAGTAGGGAGCCCTGGGTTCCCCCAGCAGGAGAATCAGCTTGCGAATGTGCCTCGGGTCGCGAGAGATGGTGGAGACGCCGTCGGTAGCCGCGATTCGGAGGCTGTTTTCCAGCCGGCGCAGAAACCGGTAGCCCTCCGACAGTTCGTGAACCGCAACCTCGTCCAGGAGCCCCAGTCTTTGCAACCGACCCATGGCCGTTAACGTGTGGGGGATGCGGAGCTCGGGGTACTCTCCTCCATACTTGAGCTGCAACAACTGAGTGGCGAATTCCACATCCTGCAGGCCTCCGCCCCCGGCTTTCAGGTGGAAGCGGGCCTGCTGGGCCTCTCTCCCCAGCTCGACTTCCATGCGACGGCGCAGGTGAGCGATCCGGGAGACCTCCTCCGGGCTCAACTCCGGCTCATAGACAAACCCGTCGATCATGGCGCCGATCTCTCGTTGCAGGCGGCCTCCACCCGAAATGAAGCGGTGGCGGGACAGCGCCAGGCGCTCCCAGGCTTCCGCGCGTGTGGCCAGGTATTCGCGGTAGCGGGATGCGGGAGTGACCAGTTCCCCCTTGCTCCCCATGGGCCGCAGCCGGGTGTCGATGCGGTAAATGATCCCCTCGCCCTGTGACACCGAGAGGATTTCGTCGAGGCGCTCGACCAGGCTGACGCAGCGTCGCTGGCTCTTCCAGGCTTCCGCGGGATCCCGATCGGCGTAGAAGTAGACCAGGTCCAGGTCGGAGTGGTAGCTCAGGTCGTTGCCCCCCAGCTTCCCCATGGCCAGTATGGCCACCTGCTCCCGCGCCCACCCGGTGAAGCCCGGGCCGAAGCGGTCTTCCAGGCTTTCACAGGCCAGGTCGAAGGCGGCCAGAAGGCAGCACTCGGCCAGGGCGGCCATCTGCTTCCCGACCCGGTCCCGGCTCAACTCGCCCAGGACGTCCTTCATCCCGATTCGGAACATCTCGGTCTGCTGGTACCGCCTCAGACAGCTGCGTTTTTCCTGATCGTTGCCGGCTTCCCGGAGCAGGAGGCCCAACTCGGTCGAGAAGCGCGAGAGTGTCTTCTGCCGTTTCAATTCCTCGGGGCGAACCAGGGTGTCGAAGAATTCGGGCCGCCTGCAGAGAAAATCCGAAAGAAATCGGCTGGAGGCGAGCAATCTCAGAAGTCGGGCCAGAACCCCCGGGGACTCGTTCAGCAACCCGTAGAGCGAATCCCGATCGCCCAGGGCATCGGCGAAACTCTCGAATGCCGACAGGCCGGCGTCGGGATCGGGGCTGGCCTGCAGTCCGCTCAGCAGTCCGGGCATCAGGTTGGCCAGCAGGTTGCGCATCCGGGAAGGCGCATGGGCGAAGGACGGAGCATCCCGCAACAGGGTGATCTGGTGGTAGGCGGTTCTCAAGTCCGAGAATCCGCGGTCGGCAAGCATGTGGTGGGCTTCCTGCTCCGGGAGTCCCGATTGGAGCACCAGAGCCGCTTCCCTGATCTCGACGCCCCCGGCGCCCCCTCGTCGCCAGGCCACCAGGTCTCCGAACATGCGGTGCACCAGCGCCGTGTGCCGGGCGTAGGTTTGCCGCAACCCTTCCACGGTTTCCGGATGGTTGGCGCCGCCAATCCCCATTCTCCGGGCGCACTTGTAGAGGTCCGCTTCCTTCTGCGGCAACTCGTGGGTCTGGAAATGAAAGACCATCTGGAGCTTGTGTTCGAGGTCGCGCAGAAACCGGTAGGCTTCCTGCAAACCGCGATGTTCCCGGGCATTGAGGAATCGGGCCCGGTGCAGTTCCTCCAGGGCGCGCACCGTCTGCCCCTGCTGAAGGTGCGGTTGCCGGCCTCCGTAGATGAGTTGGAGTGCCTGGACGAAGAACTCGAGCTCGCGAATGCCGCCCTCCCCCAGCTTGACATGCCGTCCCTGTTTTCCCGCTGAATCCAGCGTGGCGTTGATGCGGTTCTTGATCTCCTGAAGCTCGTCCAGAGAGGCAAAATCCAGGAACTTGCGGTAGGTAAAGGGGCGAAAGGTTTCGCAGAAGGTCTCTCCCAGTTCCCTGGATCCGCCCACCGGCCTGGCCTTGATCAGGGCCAGTCGTTCGAAGGTTTCCCCCCAGCTTCCATAGTAGTTGCAGTAGTCGGTCAGCGAGGCTGCAATGTTTCCGGAGCCGCCTTCGGGCCGCAGCCGCAAATCCACCCGGTAGAAGGCCCCTTCAACGGTCGACTCCGACAGGGCCTGGGTGATCATGCGAGCCAGCTTGGTGAAGAAGTCACGATTTGAAACGGTCCTGGGAGGTCCGCTCGAGAGCGGCCCATCGGAGCCGGCCGCCTCGGTGGCGACGGTGTGGCCTTCCTCCCCGTCGTAGCAATAGATCAAATCGATATCGGAGCTGTAGTTGAGCTCCTCGCCGCCCAGCTTGCCCATGCCCAGCACGGTGAAGCGAGCCTCCCTCACGCCGCCCCCGCCGTCGGGCGTTTGGGGGACCCCGTGCCGGCCCACCAGGCGGGCCCGGCAAATCTCGTACACGCGGTCGATGACCGACTCGGCCAGCCGGGACAGCTCCGTGGTGGTGTCTCCCACGTCGATGATTCTCAGAATGTCGCGGGCGCTGATGCGCAACATCTCGCGGCGCTTGAAGCGGGCCAGAGCCTTCAGTCGGTCTTCTTCGGCCCAACCCCGGTCGACGGCCCGGCGGGCTCCCGTGCAATAGGAGTCCAGGGATTTGGGCCAGGGCGCGCCCAGCTCGTTCAACAGCCAGTAGAAGGTTTCCGGGTCGCGAATGAGGATCTCGGAGGCGTAGCTGGAAGTGCCGCAGATCAGGAGCACGGCCTCCAGGGCCTCGGCGGTGTCGCCCAGGAAGCCCAGGAAGTTCACGGGGTGGCTGACCACCGCCAGCAGTCGTTCGAAGTGGTTGAGAGCTGCGTCGGGGTCGGGTGTTTCACGGACCACCCCCAGCAACTTTCCCACCATTCGCGCCAGGGCCAGCCGGGTGGTTACGTCCTCCGCCATCAGCTGGAGGTTGCGATCGGCGGCTGCAGGGTCCGCGAAGCCGAATCGGGCGAGGAATTCCGTCACCTCTTCGGTGGACAGTTCCGGCGCCAGCAGCAGGTCTTCGGGCTTCATGGATCCACCAGGTTCGGTCCCGGAGAAATGATTGCGATATTAACCTGCATTCCTTTGCAACGGTAGGAGAAGTCGGTTCCCGGAAAGAGTAATCCACCAAGGGGCACGAAGGACCACAAAGCGACACGAAGACCAATGGAATCCCTTTAACGACAAGCAGCGCCAAAGTGCCTCTGCGATCTTGTTTCCTTGGGTGAATAGTCCCCTCGATGGTTTCAGGCAAGTCCGACCCCTGCCCTGCCGTGAGGATCGTTCGAGGAAGAAACTGTCGATGGTTATTGAAGACGAACCACAAATGGACACGAATGAACACGAATATTCCAGGACGGGAATAGACTTGGCTCAATCACAAGCGGCGCCCAATTGCTTGTGAAATATTGTGGCTTTCGACTTGCTTCGCGTTCCTTGTAGATGAACCCTTTGATATCGGTTTGTCATGCCCCTGAATCAACAACTCATCAATCAGTCTATTGGTGTTTATTCGTGTCCATTTGTGGTTCTTCCTTCTCCTTGGTGGATAACTCTCAATGGTTTCAATCAAGAACTGCCGAGCCTGCCAATCCCGAGGGCGAGGTGACTAACCAGCGCCTGCTGTGGTAGTATTCGAGCGGTTTTGCGGGGAGCGGCAGCCGGCCAAATGATGATGACTCTAATGGGACTGATTGAAAAAGAAGAACTTATGAGCTCCGATCAGATCGGGCGCACCATTCGGCAGTTGGCGCGGCAGATCCTCGACCACAATCGGGGTCAGCATGGATTGGCGCTGGTCGGGATCCGCCGCCGCGGCGTGCCGCTGGCGGAACGGCTGGCCCGGGCTCTGTGGGAAATGCAGGCCGTCAAGGTTCCGGTCGGTCATCTGGATATCAACCTCTATCGGGACGACCTTTCCTCGGTAGCCACCCAGCCGATCGTACAGAGCAGCGAAATCGACTTCCCGTTGAACCGGAAGATCGTGGTTCTGGTGGACGATGTTCTGTTCACCGGGCGCACCGTGCGGGCCGCCATGGACGCCCTGGTGGATTACGGCCGGCCCAAGGCCATTCAGCTCTGCGTCCTGATCGATCGGGGCCATCGAGAGCTGCCCATCCAGGCTCACTACGTGGGCAAGACGGTCGAGACCGACGCGGTGGAGATGGTGGAGGTCCGGCTCAGGGAGATCGATCGTCGCGAGGGAGTTCTACTGGTTGAACCTGCTTCATGAGTCCTGAAGCCATTGCCCCAAAGTCCGGCGCGTCCACCCCACCCACCTCCCGGGGAGGCCCGGTGTCATTCAATGCCAAACACCTGCTGGGCATTGAGCCGCTGTCGGTGGATCAGATTCAGTTGATCCTGGAGACGGCCAAGTCTCTTCGAGAAATCTCCACCCGCCCCATCAAGAAAGTTCCCACGCTTCGCGGGAAGACCGTCATCAATCTTTTCTTCGAGGCCTCTACCCGGACCCGCACCTCCTTCGAGATCGCAGCCAAGCGACTCAGTGCCGACGCCATCAATATCTCCACCTCCTCCAGCAGCATCGTGAAGGGAGAGACTCTGGTGGATACGGCCAGAAACCTGGAGGCCATGGCCCCCGACGTCATCGTGATTCGACATTCTTCGGCCGGAGCCCCCCATCAACTGGCCGGAAGCTGCACGGCCTGCATCGTCAACGCCGGTGACGGGGCCCATGAGCATCCCACTCAGGCGCTGCTGGACGCGCTCACCATTCTGGACCACAAGCCCGCCTTGAATGGACTGCGGGTCGCCATCATCGGAGACATCGCCCACAGCCGGGTGGCGCGGTCCAATTGCCTGTTGCTGGGGAAGATGGGCGCCCGGGTGACGGTCTGCGGACCGCCGACCCTGCTCCCGGAAGGCTTTGAGCGGATGGGCGCCGGAGACGGGTCGCTGGCCGTGACCGATCGGATGGACGAAGCCCTGGAGGGGGCCGACGTGGTGATGATGCTGCGCATTCAAATGGAGCGCCAGCGAGAGGCCTTCTTCCCCTCGGTGCGGGAATACTTCCGCTACTACGGGCTTACCGCCAGGCGCATGACAGCGGCCAAGCCCGACGCCATCATCATGCATCCCGGCCCCATCAATCGCGGCGTGGAAATTGCGTCGGAGGTGGCCGACGGACCCTATTCGGTGATCCTGGGACAGGTGGCCAGCGGTGTCGCCATTCGAATGGCCGTTCTTTACCTGGTCATCGGAGGACGGGAACAACCGCCCCAGGCCCCCGAGGGGTGAGAACGACTGGAGGAGTCACGAGTGGCATCCCTGCTGATTAAAGGCGGAAGAGTCATCGACCCGGCCCAGGAGCTGGACCAAATCGGCGATGTCCTGTTGGAGGATGGCAGCGTCAGCCGAATCGCTCCCGGCCTGCAGGCCCCGGGGAGCCCGGTTCTGGATGCCTCCGGGCTGATCGTGTCCCCGGGATTGATCGATATCCACGTGCACCTGAGGGAACCCGGCCGGGAGGACGAAGAAACGATCCAATCCGGTTCCGAGGCGGCGGCGGCCGGCGGCTTCACCTCCGTCTGCTGCATGCCCAACACCAATCCCGTCAACGACAATCCCGCGGTCACCAGCTTCATTCTCAAGGAGGCTGAGCGGCGAGCCGTGACCCGGGTGTTTCCGATCGGCGCCATCAGCGCGGGCAGCGCCGGGGAGCGCCTGGCGGAAATTGGAGAAATGGTCAGCGCGGGAGCCATCGGCATCAGTGACGACGGCAAGGGCGTGATGGACGGACAACTCATGCGCCGGGCGCTGGAGTATTCGCTGCCTTTCAAGATCCCCGTCATCGAACACTGCGAGGATCTCAACCTCTCGGCCCGCGGCTGCATGAACGAGGGGTACCAGTCCACGGTCCTGGGCCTGAAGGGCATGAGCCGCACGGCCGAAGACGCCATGGCGGCACGGGACATCATGCTGGCCGAGCTGACCGGCGCCCACATCCACATCGCCCATCTTTCCACCCGTGGCGCAGCCGATCTGGTGAGACAAGGAAAAAGCAAGGGAATTCATGTCACCTGCGAAGTCTGCCCCCACCATTTCACCCTCAGCGACGCCGCCTGCCGCGACTACGACACCAACACCAAGATGAGTCCGCCCCTGCGTACCGAGGACGATATCGAGGCGTTGCTGGAAGCCATCGTCGACGGCACGGTGGACTGCATCGTCACCGACCACGCTCCGCACAATCCCAACGAAAAGATGCTGGAGTTCGACCAGGCGCCCTTTGGAATCATCGGTCTCGAGTCCGCCCTGGGCCTGGTCCTGACCCGCCTCTACCATACCGGCCTCATCAGTCTCCCGCGCGTGGTGGAGCTCATGAGCACCCAACCCGCCCAACTGATCAACCAGCCGCTCGGCCACCTGAAAGCAGGTGGCGCGGCCGACCTGACCCTGTTCGACCCGGAGGCCGAATGGGTCTATGACCTCGGACAGACCCGGTCCAAGAGCCGCAATTCCCCCTTCCACGGAACGCCCCTCAAAGGGCGCGTGGCCGCAACTGTGGTGGGAGGGGAGATCGTTTATCGGTGTCCGGAGCATTTCGGGAAATGAGTTTCGTTGCACAGTCGCGGCTGTCGAGGTTTGAACCCATGTTGAAGCTCCATCCCGAAGAACAAGCTTGGCTGGACCAATACCGGGAGGCTCTCCTGGAGCAACAACCTGGAGTTGTTGCTCGGATGCTCATCTACGGCTCAAAGGCGCGGGGAGATGCGCGCCAGGATAGCGATCTTGATGTGCTCCTCATTGTAAGGAACGAGGCCGGCGCCCTGAAGCGCACCTTGCGCCATATCGGCTACGAGTTGGCGGCAACCTCCTACGCCGTGCCGTCGATTATGGCCTATACGCAGGATGAGTGGCAGCAAAGGGCGGAAAGAGGATACCCATTCCAGAACGCGGTCGAGCGCGAAGGTGTGTCGGTGCTATGAATCGAGATGTGATCGAGAACGGCCTGACCGACGACGATCTCGGAAAGGAGACGGAGGGTAGCTGAGGCGGTCATCCGCATTTCTGGCCCAACACGGGGCGCAACCGAAACCTAATGGCTTTGTTTGAACTTTTCGAGACAATCCGAGGAACAGAAGTATTTGGCTTCTCCGCGGAAGGTGCGGCGCAGGGCGGAGTCGGTGTCGACGTAGGTGCCGCAGACGGGGTCCTTCTCCATGGTTCCCTGTTTGACCGTCGACCCGCGGCTGCGGGAGGGGCCGGGGTTCTGAAAGTTGGAGCGGCCCCGCATGGGGGCCAGGAACGCCCGCAGCACGCCGCGCACAAACATCAACGCCGCCAGGAGAATGGCGAAGTAGAATATCCATTTCATGGCAGAGGGTCACCCCCGGAGAAACCAGCCCATATGCCCTGAGTCTACCACCGATTCCATGGGCGTCAAGCGGCCGGTGGGGCTGTGCTCCGGCTTGCTTGAATGGTCGCCCCGGGGTCCGGCCAGAGGTGTCCCGGGACGGACGGTCAGGTGGGTTCAAAAGAGTTGGTGGGCCTTCAAATCCAGCCGCTGCGACTGGTGCATGAGCACGGCATTCATCAGTTCGATGGCCAGCCGCGACTCCAGCGTGATACCCGCGCGGATGCCCACGCAAGGGTCATGGCGTCCCATTTTGAGCCTGAACTCGATCTCTTCCAGGTTTTTGCGGACCGACTGCTGGGGAAGCAGAATGGAGGACGTCGGCTTGAACCCGACCCGGCAGATCAAGGGACTGCCGGTAGTGACTCCACCCAGCATTCCGCCGTGGCGGTTCCCTTGATACCCTGAGCGCCGGATGGGGTCGTTGTTTTCGCTTCCCCTTCGCTCGACGGCTGCCGAACCCGCGCCGATCTCGCACGACTGCACGGCGTGCAATCCCCCCAGAGAACCCATCAGGCGCAACTTCAGGCTCTGGTAGAGGGGTTCCCCCACCAGCGGGGGAGGATTGACCGCCACCACCTCGATCGATGCCCCCAGGGAATCTCCCTTCTTGCGGGTTTCCCTGATGGCTTCGGCGGCACTCCGGGCGAAGGTCGCGTCCAGCGTGTGGATCTCGGAATCC
>VXMN01000036.1 GCA_009841055.1 Acidobacteriota bacterium | reverse complement strand
CAAAACACTCCCTCGAAATTTAACGGGCCTGCCTATGTCGACTTAACTTGCGAAGGTGGTCGGGTGCGGAACGGGGCGTGGGTCAGGTTGACATAACACTCCCCGGCATTTCGGCGAGTCCCCAGGGAAATCTTGGCTGCATCTCGATTCCCGCCAGGCGGGATAGGCCCGGAGCGCGAAGATAGGGTCGAAGGAGCTGTGCGGGCGGGCTAGAATGGGTATGCGGTGGGTAACGGAACTTGGCAGGCATGCCGATGAGCATGGAAGCAGTTGCCGGTGGCGCCCAATGAAAATTCTCCGACGGTCGATACTACTGGAAATCACCGGCTCCTTCGGTTTGGGTACGCTTGTATTCAGCGCTGTCCTTTTGACCAACGAAGTGTCGAGTCGGCTGATGGAGACTCTGGTTCAAGAGAACATCACCTTGAAGGAAGCCGGATTGCTCTTCCTGTGCATCCTGCCCAAGATCTTGACCTTCTCCATTCCCATGTCGGCCTTATTGGGCATTCTGATCTGTTTCGGGCGCCTTTCGGCCGACAGCGAAATTACCGCCATGCGATCTTCCGGAATCGGTCTCAGGAATCTGCTGTGGCCGGTTCTGGTCTTTTCGGCGGTCGTGGGCACCGTGGCCCTGTTGAATGCCAACTTGTGGTCTCCCCTGGCCACTCACCGCCTGACGTCGATCAAGGATGAAGTTGCGCTCAAGTCCCTCAACACCGTCGTCCGTAGAGGCGTTTTTGAGGAACGTTTTCCCGGTCGGGTCGTCTACGTCATGGATACTGCCCCCGACCAGCGCTCCTGGAAAGGCATTTTTCTGGCTGAGGTAACCGCGGCCAATTGGCCCAAGACCACCTTCTCCCGCAAGGGTGGACTGCTCAACCATTTGGGCCGGCGTGAGCTGCAGCTCAATCTTCAACAGGGTGCAACCTACGAGGTGGTCCCGGGAAAAGAAGGCACCGTGCGGGTCACTTCCTTTGAGGAAGCTACGGTTCCCCTCTTCACGGCCGTGGGCGCCCCCGCCGATGAGCCCAAGGACAAGACCATTGCCGAGATGGACACAATCGAGCTCTACGGCAACGTCATCTCCGGTACATCGACCGGCAGCGACCCCCACCGAAGAAAAGCCGTCATTGAGCTCAATCGTCGACTGGCGCTTCCTCTGGCCGTCTTTGTGTTTTCCATTCTCGGACTTCCTCTGGGCGTCGTTACCCGGAGGAGCGGCAAGTCGTTCGGGTTCGTGATAAGCCTGATCATCTTCCTGGTTTATTTCATCCTCTTTTCACAGGGTCTGGCCTTTGCCGAAAGCGGTCATATCCCAGCCTTCCTGGGGCCCTGGTTGGCGAACCTGGTCTTTCTGGCATTGGGGCTGTTTCTCTTGTTGACCTCGGAGAGGCAGTTTTCCTGGGGGAGGCTGTTTCGTCCTCTGGTCAACGCTCTCTGGAGCACAGTCGGAAGACTTCACAAGAACGCCGTCAGGTCCGATGCTCCCGTCCGCAGCCACGGGGCTCCGTGGGGCGGCCTCCTGCGCTTCCCTGCCGGATGGACGCTGGACAAGTACATCCTCAGCGGCTTCCTGAAGTTCTTCCTCCTGGTGCTTTCCGCCTTCATCGTGCTCTTCGTGCTGTTTACCTTCTTTGAACTGCTCAGCGACATCGTCGAGCAAGGCATTTCCGGTTGGACCGTGTTCGACTATTTCCTTTACCTGATTCCGCACATCGTGGTGCAGATGATCCCGTTCAGCGTCCTGGTAGCCGCGCTGGTGAGCTTCAGCCTCCTGACCCGAACCTCGCAGATCGTGGCCATGAAGTCCTCCGGAATCAGTCTTTACCGACTGTCATTCCCGGTTCTGGTAGCCGCCCTCCTGTTGAGCGCCGGTTCTTTCGTGTTGCAGGAATACATCCTCCCATCGGCCAACCAGAAGCAGGACGACTTGAGGCGCGTCATCAAGGGGCGCAATCCTCAGACCATACGCCCCACCCGCAAATGGATGATGGGCGAACGAAACCGTATCTTCCACTACAACTATTTCGACGATGAGCAAAATGTCTTCAATCGGATTTCGGTGTTCGACTTCAATCCGAAGACACTTGCGGTGACCCGGATGGTCTTTGCGGAGAAAGCATCGTGGGACCGGGATCGATCCGGATGGGTATTCGAGGAAGGCTGGGCTCAGGGTTTCAGCCGTGACCGGCCCCGGCAGGCGCAGTTCCTGACTATCGACCGCGAATTGATCGGGTCCATTGGAGAGCAACCCGGCTACTTCAAGAAGGAAGTGCGTCAGTCGTCCAAAATGAGCTACCGGGAATTGGGGAGCACCATTGACGATTTGAGTCGGAGCGGATTCGACGTGGTGCGGCTGAAGGTCGCCTGGCACGGCAAGCTGTCCTTCCCTCTGGTGAGCTTGACCATGGCCATGATTGCGATTCCCTTTGCTTTTTCGACGGGCCGGCGAGGTTCGCTCTACGGCATCGGACTCAGCATCGTAGTCGGAATCAGCTACTGGGTCTTGCAGGGGTTCTTCGAGCAAATCGGAAGCGCGGGCAAGCTGGAGCCGCTACTGGCCGCCTGGGCCCCCAACCTGGTATTCGGGGCCGGAGGCGTCTACCTGCTCTTTAATGTGCGGACGTAGCGGGACACCAGGTAACGACCATGAACGACGTCGCTCTTCTTAGTCGCCACTCCAGCGCCGCAAGCAAGATCGCCCTGTTTCGCTCGCTGTTTCGGGGGCGTGAGGACCTCTATCCGCGTCGGTTCGAGAGCTTGGCATCCGGTAGGGCGGGTTATGCGCCCGCATGTTCCAACGAGTGGCTGCCAGGCGTTTGCGAAAAGCCGAGGATCAAGTGCGCCGACTGCCCCAACCGGCGGTTCCTCCCCGTCACCGACCAAGTAGTACGTTGGCACCTGTCGGGTGCCGACGATCACGGCAAGCCGTTCACCATGGGCGTCTATCCCATGTTGCTCGATGAGAGCTGTCACTTTCTGGCGGTTGACTTTGACGGCAAGCGGTGGAGTGATGATGCAACCGCCTATCTGGCAGTTTGTGCCCGGCGAGACGTCCCCGCTACGCTCGAACGTTCAAGGTCGGGAAATGGCGGACACATTTGGCTGTTCTTCGACGAGGCTGTTTCGGCGGGGTTGGCGCGTCGTTTGGGGGCGTTGCTTCTCACTGAAGCCATGGATGACCGGCCCGATCTCGGCTTCCGTTCATACGACCGTTTCTTCCCGAGTCAAGACACTTTGCCACGGGGCGGATTCGGCAATTTAATTGCTTTGCCGCTGCAGCGCGAGCCGCGGAAGGTCGGCAACAGCATGTTTGTCGATGCGGAGTTGAATCCGTATGCGGATCAGTGGGCCCATCTTTCTCAACTCGGCCGAATTACTTTGAAGCAGGCCGAGTCCCTGGTCGAACAAGCCGAAAAGAACGGGCGCGTATTGGGCGTCAGGACCGTCATTTCCCATGACGACCTGTTCGCCACCGCACCGTGGAACGCGCCCCCGTCCCGTAGGCCCATTGAACCGGCCATAACCACACCGCTTCCCGACAATTTGGAGATTGTGCTCGCTGACCGAGTTTACATCCCCAAGGGGGACTTGCCGCCGAGCATCGTCACCCGTCTGATGCGGCTGGCAGCGTTCCAGAATCCAGAGTTCTACCGTGCGCAGGCCATGCGTTTGCCGACCTACGGAAAGCCGAGGGTCGTGGCCTGCGCAGAAGATGGAGCCAGATTCATCGAACTTCCTCGGGGGTGTCTGGAAGAGGTAGAGGCACTTCTCCGTGGTCTTGGGATTGAGCTTTCGATACAAGACCAACGCTATCCAGGCCTACGCCTTACGGTGCCCTTCCAAGGAGTCCTGCGCACCGAGCAAGAGAGAGCAGCGAAGACCATGCTGGCCCATGACACCGGAGTCTTGGCGGCAACGACTGCATTTGGGAAAACGGTCGTGGCGGCGTGGCTGATTGCTCAACGAGGCGTCAACACACTGATTCTCGTTCATCGAAAGCAACTGTTGGAACAGTGGGTCACCCGATTGGGCGAATTACTTGACGTCGCAGAAAGCGATATTGGTCGTTTAGGGGGTGGCCGTAAGAAACTCACTGGCAAGATCGATGTCGCCCTGATTCAGAGTCTGACCAGAAAAGGCTTGGTCGACGACCGCATTGCCGACTACGGATACGTGGTGGTCGACGAGTGTCACCACGTACCTGCTTTCAGCTTTGAACTGGCGGTCAGCCGCGCAAAAGCCAAGTATCTCACTGGACTCTCGGCAACCGTCGTGCGAAAGGATGGCCACCAGCCGATTGTTTTCATGCAGTGCGGTCCCATACGGCACCGCGTCGATGCCAAACGCCAAGCTGCAAAACGGCCCTTTTCCCACGAGGTGCTGGCCCGACCGACGTGCTTCCGAATACAGGGCGAGCCGGAGGGCGACGCGCGCATCGAGTTCCAGCGGGTTTGCGATCAGTTGATAAGGGACAATGGTCGGAATCAGGCGATCTGCTCCGATATCGTCCAGAACGTCCAAAACGGCCGTGCGCCACTGGTTTTGACGGAACGAATCGACCACTTGCAGACCCTCGCCGACGGGCTCCGTGCCAAGGGTCTCGACATTGTTAATCTGCAAGGTGGGATGGGAAACAGGGCGCTCAAGTCCGCTCTGGCTCGGGCTGCCGAGTCCGTCCCGGGGCGGGTGTTGCTGGCCACGGGCCGGTTCATCGGAGAGGGATTCGACAACCCACGGCTCGATAGTTTGTTTCTTACGATGCCTGTGTCCTGGCGCGGAACCATCTTCCAGTACGTAGGACGTCTGCATCGTCTTCACGACCACAAGCGTGAGGTCCGCGTCTACGACTACGCTGATCTCGAAGTTCCGATGCTATCGCGCATGTTTGACCGGCGATGTCGCGCCTATGAGGCGGCCGGCTATTCCATTTCGCTGCCTGCAAGTGCCGCCCCTGGCTGGCCTGCCGGCGTCCAGCTTCCCGCCGATGGACCTTGGAAACACCGGTACTCGGCAAGCGTAAGGCGTCTACTCCGTGATGGGGTCGACGAAACCCTCGCAGGACTCTTCAGCGCGATTACCGGTCCGATACCCTTTGCCCAGCCAGACACCCTACGGGCACGTAGCGCCAGCGAGGCCTTTCTGTTCCGGCGCCTGCAAAGCCTGCCCGAAACCAGAGATCGTTTCCATTTGAACGCTCATTTGCCGATTCCGTTTTGTCAGGAAGGCCACATGGAAGTCGACTTTCTCGACCCGGTGTCACGAGTGGTGCTCGAACTGGATGGATCGCAACACCTCGCAGACCGTGAAGCTTACCGGAGAGACCGTCGCAAGGATGCCCTGTTGCAGGAGCATGGATATGTTGTGTTGAGGTTCTTGGCCGAAGATCTGGGGCCCAGACTGGATTCGGTCCTCGACGAAATCCTGCGCTCACTCACCCGGAGAGCCAAAGAATCATGAGAACCAGGTGGTCAGCACAGATGGCAAATACAAGTCGACAGTGGCTAGGTTCCCTCCGACCAGGAGGCCAGATACTTCTCTTGCTCGGCGCTGAGATCGTCGATGCGGCAGCCCATGGAATGGAGCTTGAGACGCGCGATTTCCCGATCGATTTCGGGAGGAACCGGGACCACGTCCTTGGGAAGGTTCCTGTAGTTGTTGGTCAGGTATTCCGCCGACAGCGCCTGGTTGGCGAAACTCATGTCCATGACCGAGGCCGGGTGGCCTTCGGCGCTGGAAAGGTTGATCAGGCGCCCTTCCCCCAGTAGAAAGATCTTTCGACCGTCCTTCAGATTGTACTGTTCCACGAAATCGCGGGCGGTTTCCCTGCTGTTGCTGAGCGATTCCAGGGCCGGGATATCGATCTCGACATTGAAGTGGCCCGAGTTGCAGACCACGGCCCCGTCCTTCATCTTCTGGAAGTGGGAGCCTGCGATGACCGTCTTGTTTCCGGTAACCGTGACGAAGATGTCGCCGATTTCCGCTGCCTCCAGCATGGGCATCACCTGAAAGCCGTCCATGACCGCTTCCAAGGCTCGGGTGGGATCGACTTCGGTCACGATCACCTGGGCTCCCAGTCCCCTGGCCCGACTGGCCACCCCTCTTCCGCACCATCCATACCCGGCTACCACCACGTTGAGTCCCGCCAGCAGCAGGTTGGTGGCGCGGATGATCCCATCCAGGGTGGATTGCCCGGTGCCGTAGCGATTGTCGAAGAGATGCTTGGTGTCGGCGTCGTTCACCGAGACGATGGGAAACTCCAGGACGCCGTCGTTGGCCATGCTGCGCAATCGAATGACACCCGTGGTGGTCTCCTCGGTCCCACCGATGATCTCCTGCAGGAGTTCCCGGCGGTCCGAGTGAATGGTGGAGACCAGGTCGGCGCCGTCGTCCATCGTGATCTGTGGTCGTCGATCCAGGGCGGCGGTGATGTGGGAGTAATAGGTCGGGTTGTCCTCCCCCTTGATGGCGTAGACCGAGATCCCGTGGTCTTCGACCAGGGAGGCGGCCACGTCATCCTGGGTGCTCAGGGGATTCGAGGCGCACAGGGTGACGTCGGCTCCACCGTCCCGCAAGGCAATAACCAGGTTTGCGGTCTCGGTGGTGACGTGCAGACAGGCCGAGATACGAATGCCCTTGAGAGGTTGTTCCTTGAGAAAGCGCCGGCGAATCTGCCGCACCACCGGCATGGATCGGCCGGCCCAATCGATCCTCTTTCGGCCGATTGTGGCCAGGGAAGGATCCTTGATGTCGCACTGTATAACATTAGACATGGAAGTTGTATCTCCTTGATAGCAAAGGAATCACCGAATGGAGAGGGCACCCTAGCACATTGCCTTCGGTGGGGTCAAATAGGGAGGGAATGATAGCAGGACTCTCCCACGCTATCGAGTCAGGTGCGACTTGGTGAGAACGCCGGATTCACCACAAAAAGCACAAAACTAATTTGTCCCATCGGTGCCTTTTGCGAAATTCCGCAGGTAGGGGACGTGAAAACCAGCAGGGCTCTTCGGTCTGCAGCCGACAAGGCTTGCAGAAATGCACTTTATATGGTGCACTAAGCACTTGGTGGTACTGCACGGGTTCATCAAGAAAACGCGGGCAACGCCGGATTCGGATTTGGCAACGGCGCGAAAGCGTCGAAAGGAATTGGAACGATGAGTAGGCAGCATATGGGATCCGGCATCGATGCGTTTCTCCAGGAGGAAGGCACCTTCGAGGAAGCGCAGGCGCAGGCAATCAAGGAAGTCGTCGCATGGCAGCTTGCAGAAGCCATGAAGGAGAAGAAAATCTCCAAGAGCAAGATGGCGAAGCTGTTGAAGACTAGCCGCACCCAGGTGGACCGGTTGCTCAATCCGAATAACGACATTACGCTTGGCAGCCTGCAACGAGCTGCCGCCATGGTCGGACGCCGCGTAAACATCGAGTTGGTGTAAGGGAAGCAAGTAGCAGAATTGCGTTCGGAGCCGGTCAATCGACCAACTCCAGGATTGCCGCGGCGCCCATGCCGCCCCCGACGCACAGGGTGACCATTCCGAACTGGACCTGTCGCCGCCGCATCTCCCCAAGCAGGGTTGCCGTCAGCTTGGCGCCGGTGCAGCCCAGGGGATGGCCCAGGGCGATTGCGCCTCCGTTGACGTTGACCCGGTCGGGGTCCAGGCCGGCTTGGTTGATGACCGCCAGCGCTTGAGCTGCAAAGGCTTCATTCAATTCAATCAGACCGATGTGCCGGAGATCGAGCCCCGCCTGCTTCAGAGCCTTTGGAATGGCCTGGACGGGGCCGAGACCCATTTCCTCGGGAGCCACTCCGGCCGTGGCGAAGGAGACGAAGCGTCCCAGGATCTTGCAGTCCCGATCCCTGGCCCTCTCCCGGGAGGCCAGCACCACCGCGGCAGCGCCGTCACTCAAGGGCGAGGAGTTGCCGGCTGTCACGGAGCCCTTGGCATGGAAGGAGGGCTTCAGTTGAGCCAGGGCTTGCAGGTTGGTGTCCTTGCGTGGACCCTCGTCTTGATCGAAACGTGTGCGCACCGTCTCCTTTTCTCCCATTCCGTTCCTGTGGCCGCCGAGAGTATCCGATACCCCTCGGCCAAGGTCATCCAGCGGCAGCTCCAACGGAACGATCTCGGCCTGAAAGCGTCCGTCTTGCATGGCCTGGAGCGCTTTGCGGTGGCTTTGGAGCGCGAACTGGTCTTGCTGTTGGCGGGAGATTTCGTACTTGCGGGCCAGGTTTTCTGCCGTCAATCCCATGTTGAGGTAGACGTCCGGATAGGTATCCACCAACTCGGGGTTGGGCGAGAAATGGCGCCCGGCCATGGGGATCAGGCTCATGCTTTCCGTTCCTCCGGCCACCATGACCTCGGCCGAGCCGCAGCGGATTCTTTCGGCGGCGAAGGCGATTGACTGGAGACCCGAAGCGCAGAAGCGGTTGATGGTGACGGCCGGGACATCGACCGGCAGACCGGCCCTCAGTGCGGCGATTCGGGCCACGTTCATTCCCTGCTCCGCCTCCGGCATGGCGCACCCCATGATGACGTCTTCGACTTCGCCGGTCTTCAATCCGGGAGCACGCCCAACGGCTTCCGAGATGGCCGCGGCAGCCAGGTCGTCGGGTCGGGTATGTCTCAGTGCGCCCTTCCCTGCTTTCCCCACGGGAGTCCTGACGGCGCTGACGATCACAGCTTCTTGCATGGTTCTGTTCTCAGTGGTTCCGCTCAGTTTCTGAGCGGCTTGCCTCGCTCCAGCATGTGTTGGATCCGGTCCTGCGACTTGCGTTCACCACAGACGCTCAGAAAGGCTTCTCTTTCCAGATCCAGAAAATGCTGTTCGTTGACGGTTTTCGGGCTGTTGCAGTCGCCCCCGCAGAGAATATGGGCCAGTTTGCTTCCCATATGGTAGTCGTATGGGCTGATGTAGGCTCCCCGCAGCAACTGGTGCATGCCGATCCTGAGAGTGGAAAGGGCCGGGCGTCCCAGCGCGGGCACCGCCTGCGGTCGATCGGGTTTCTGAAAGCCCTGCCGGACCAGGGTTAGAACCCTTCGCTTGGCGTCGGCAACCAAGTGGTCCGGATTCATGGTAATGCCGTCGCCGGGGCGAAGGAAGCCCAGAGATCGGGCTTCCAGGCCACTGCCGGACACCCTGCCGGTGGCGATGGTCTCGAAAGATGTGCGCAGGCACGGAAACAGCTCCTGGCCGGGTCCGGACCTCTCCAGGCTCCGCAAGACCATTTCCTTGGTGCCTCCTGCTGCCGGAATCAGGCCCACCCCCAGCTCAACCAGGCCCATGTAGGTTTCGGCAGAGGCCTGCACGGCCGAGGCGTGCAAAGTGACTTCGCAACCGCCACCCAGGGTGAGCCCGAAAGGGGCGACGACCACCGGACAGGGGGAGTACTTGATTTCCATGTTGGCTGTCTGAAACAGCCGAATCATGCTGTCGATTTCCTTCCACTTCCGTTCCCGGGCCTTGCGCAGGATTTCCACCAGGTCGGCACCTGCGGAAAAGTTGGCGCCCTGGTTGCCGATAACCATGCCGGCGAAGTCGGAGCGCACGACCTGGAGCGCTTCCCGAATCATTTGAAGGGTGTCGTCCCCAATGGTATTCATCTTGGCGTGGAATTCGAGACAGAGGACACCGTCGCCAAGGTCAATCAGGCTGGCCCGCGGACTCTTGCGAACGACTCTTCCCTTCCGCTCCCTGAGAGATGACAGCAGGACCGCTCCGTCCGGAACCCCAAGTCGGAGATAGTCCCGTGAAGGGCGATCGAAGTAGGAAACGATTCCCCGGCGCCGGCGGTAAAAGCTCTTTCCGGGTGTCTGCAATACCGTCCGCGCCAACTCCGGCACGCCTCTGCCCTCGGCCTCCAGGCGTGCCGCCACTGCTTCGACACCCAGGGCATCCCAGGTCTCAAAGGGTCCCAACTCCCAATTGAAACCCCATTTCATGGCATTGTCGATGGTGAGGATGTCGTCGGAAATCTCCGGAATTCGATTGGCGGCGTACACCATCTCTCCGCTGAGCGTCTTCCAGACCAGTTGTCCGGCTCGGTCGTCGGATCGAATCAGCGCCCTCAATCTTTGCGCGGTGTCCGGGATGGCCTTGGCCTCCCCCAGCGAGGGATACTCGACCTTGCGACGGGAGCGATACTCCAGGGACTCGGGGTCCAGAACCAGGATCTCCCCGCCCGGCGATTTTCGGTAGAAGCCTCGTCCGCTCTTGGCTCCCAACCGGTCCTGCTCAATCAGCCGCTGGATGATGTCCGGGATCTCGAAGAGTTGGTGGTGCTCATCGCCGGGCGCGTTTTCAAAAAGGTTGGCGGTAACCCGGGCAAAGGTATCGAGGCCAACGAGGTCGAGCGTACGAAAGGTGGCGCTCTTGGGACGCCCGATCAGCCTGCCGGTCAGCAGGTCGACCTCGTCTATCCCGTAACCCTCGTCCAGGACCATGCGAAGGAGCTGCTGGAGGGCAAAGGCGCCCACCCGGTTGGCCACGAAGTTGGGCGTGTCCTTGGCGACCACGATGCCCTTGCCCAGGCGATAGTGGCCAAGATGCCGGATGGTTTCGACAACCGATTCCAGGGTGTCCGGGGTGGGAATCAGTTCCAGCAGCTTGAGGTAGCGGGGCGGATTGAAGAAATGGGTTCCCAGCCAGTGTTGCCGAAAGTCGTGGCTGCGCCCCTGGGCCAGGCGGTTGACCGAGATCCCGGAGGTGTTGGTGCTGACGATCGCTCCGGGCCGGCGGATCCGGTCGAGGTCGTCGAGCAGGCGGGCTTTGACGTCGAAGTCTTCCGAGACGGCTTCAATGATCCAGTCCACCTCTCCCAGCCAGGATCGGTGGTCCTGCAAATTCCCCAGTTGAATGCGCCGGGAGTACTCGGGAAGAAAGAATGCCGGAGGTTTGGTTCGTTCCGCCCAGCGCAGTCCCTGCCGCACCAGCCGCTGCCGGAATTGGGGGTCGGTAGCCGACCCTTCCCCGGATTCCGTCCCGGGAGTCGGATCGGAAGGCGGGATGTCCAGCAGGCAGACTGAAAAGCGGGCGTTGACTAGGTGGGCGGCAATGGCCGCGCCCATCACGCCCGCGCCGACCACCGCCACCCGTTCAATCCTCTTCTTCATAGGCGTGGCGGTCAGTCACTCCGCTTTGGAGGGGCTCTCCGCGTAGAGAGCCTCGATCTCATTCTTAAATCTCTTCTCGACTACCCGGCGCTTAACCTTAAGTGTAGGAGTCAGTTCTCCGTCCTCAATGGTGAAGTCTTTTTCGACCGGAATGACTTTCTTCACCGTTTCGAAAGAGGCCAGTCCAGCCGTCGTTTTTTCGACGGCGTTCATGAGAAATTCTCCAATTTGCGGGCTTTGGAGGAGTTCCCCGTAGCTTCCGAAGGACAGTCCCTGTTCTCGCGCGTGGTCGGTAACCGACTCCGGGTTGGGGACCACCAGAGCGCACAGGTAGGGACGCTTGTCCCCCAACACGACGGCATTGAGAAACACGGGGCTGGATTTGAGGAGCCTCTCGATCGGTTGGGGAGCCACGTTTTTCCCGCCGGCCGTGACAATCAGATCTTTTTTGCGATCGGTGATCTTCAGGAATCCGTCCGGGTCCAGGTGGCCGACGTCTCCGGTATGGAACCACCCTTCCTTGATCACCTCTCGCGTTTCCTCGGGCCTGTTGTAATAGCCGAGCATCACTGACGGCCCCCGGGTCAGGACCTCGCCGTCTTCGGCGATTCGCACTTCCAGGCCGGGCAGCGGTTGTCCCACCGTTCCGAACCTGAAGCGGTTGGGCACGTTGACGGCGATTACCGGTGAGGTTTCGGTGAGGCCGTAACCCTCCAGAACCAGAATCCCGGCGCTGAGGAAGAACTCGGCCAGGCTGGGGTCGAGAGGAGCGCCTCCCGAGATGAAAAAACGCAGGCGGCCGCCAATGCGCTGTTGGAGCTTGGAGAATACAAGCTTGGAGGCAAGAAATCGCTGGAATGCCAGGCCGCGGGGTGGGCTGGTTCCCTGAAGGACATGACGGGTATGGCGCTCTCCTACCCCGAATGCCCACTCGCCCAGCGCGCGTTTCAGGCCGGTACTGAGTTGCCTGGATTCCATGACACGGTCGTGGAGTTTCTCGAAGAATCTGGGGACGCAGGCCACCACCGTGGGTTTCACCTCCTGCATGTTGACCGGCACCTTTTCGATGCTTTCGGCGTAGGCGATGCTCACCCCGCAATAGAACATGAGGTAGTGGGCCACCCGTTCGAAAATGTGGCTGAGCGGCAGCAGGGAAAGGACTTTGTCCCTGTGATCGAAGTCGAATACCCGGCTGAGCTCCAGGACGTTGGCCACGATGTTGGCATGGGAGAGCATGACTCCCTTGGGCGGCCCGGTGGTGCCGGAGGTGTAGATGATGGTGGCCACGTCCTGCGGACCGATTCCTTGACGGACCTCCTGATATGCGGCAGGGTCGCTCTGCCAGGCCTGCAGACCCTGGTCCCGCAGGCTGTTGAAGCTCCTCAGGCTGTCGGATTCAGGTTCTTCCAGGTCCATGACCACCGTGGCCTGGAGGCTGGGAATCTTCGCCTCGATTTCCCGAATCTTCTCCAGTTGCTCCGCGGTGGACAGGATGATGATCTTGACGCCGGCGTCGTTGAGGAGACCCTCGATCTGGTTCGAGGGCAGCGTCGGGTAGACGGGAACGTTGATGGCGCCGGCGGAAAGGATGGCGATGTCCGAAACCAGCCATTCGGGCCTGTTCTCCGACAAGAGGGCGATTCGGTCCCCCGGCTCCGCTCCCAGGTTCCCCAGTCCGGCCACCAGGCCCTGGACCTGGCTGCGGACTTCGGCCGAAGACAGCGGCTTGAAGTCGCCGTCGCGTTTGACCAGCAAGGCGTCAGGCCGACTCTTGCGGGTTGCGGCCTCTTCGAAGAGATCAACAAGCGTTTGTGGTGCCATGGGTTCCCTCGCGCGCTCCTGTTTGTGAAAGTGGGGACCAGTCCCGGCTGTCGTTCCCGAGCTTGAGTTTCCGGTGATTATAACAAACCCGGGAAACCCTCCTCGGCCAGGGCTGCATCTGTCGTCCGCCACCACGATTCGACTCGGTTTCGAGGCCCTTCGGAACGCCCTTTGAGCGCCCCCCGATAGGCTTGACGCCTCCTGGCGGGTGTGTTACTTTGCCACGCTTGATGCCTCCTTCCGAGACCGGCTGCCGATGACGTCTCCCCTGAAGAAGACTCCCCTGCACCCGTTGCATCGAAGGCTGGGAGCCAGGATGGGCGCGTTTGGCGGCTGGGAAATGCCCATCGAATATTCCGGAATCGTGCGGGAGCATCTGAATGTGAGGAACCGGGTAGGGCTGTTCGACGTCAGCCACATGGGAGAGATCGAGATAGATGGGTCCGGCGGCCTCGCTCTGGTGCAGCAGGTCACCTGCAACGATGCCGGACGCCTCCAGCCTGGTCAGATCCAGTACTCCGCCCTGCTCACCGACCAGGGGACCTTTGTGGATGACATTCTGGTCCACCGGCTGGAAGAAAGTCGCTTTCTCCTTTGTGTCAATGCCGGAAACACCGGCAGGGACTTTCACCACATTTGCCGGCAGAACCGATTTGGGGCCCGGGTCGCCGACGTAAGCGATCAATACGTGCAGTTGGCCATTCAAGGTCCCGAAGCCGAGCCGGTCCTCCAGCCTCTGGTCGACCTGGATCTGTCTGAAATCGGCTACTACCGCTTTCGACCCGGGAACATCCAGGGCGTTCCGGGCCTGATTGCCCGCACGGGATACACCGGAGAAGACGGCTTTGAAATTTACTTCCCTCCCGCTGCGGCTGAGGCCGTCTGGGAGGCCCTGAGCCGATCGGGACAGTCCCGGGAGATGCTTCCGGCAGGGCTGGGCGCACGCAATACTCTGCGCCTGGAGGCCAGGATGGCTCTCTACGGGCACGAGATCGACGAGGACACAACGCCCTGGGAGGCGGGATTGGGGTGGATGGTTCGCATGGACAAGCCCGAATTCACGGGCAAGACCGCCCTGGCCGCCCAACTCGAGACGGGAGTACCAAAGAAGCTGGTTGGTTTTGAGATGCAGGGGCCGGGAATCGGCCGGGACGGATATGACGTGCTCGGAAACGGCCGGAAAATCGGTTGGGTCACCAGCGGCAGCCCCGCCCCGTTTCTGCGGAAAAACATCGGACTTGCCTATGTGAACGAGGCTGAAGCCTTCCTGGGAAACCGGCTGGAAATACAGGTCAGAAAACGCCTGGTTCCCGCCGAAGTCGTGAAGACCCCGTTCTATCGGAGACGGAAGCGTTGACCGGCTTTCGCTGGTCAAGACCCGGAGATCCCCCATGAGACTTCCCGAGGACTGTCGATACAGCAAACAGCACGAATGGATTCGAGTCGAGGGAGATGGCGGAACCGTAGGCATCACCGACCACGCCCAAAAGGAGTTGGGGGACGTCGTCTTTGTCGAGTTGCCCGAGATCGGCCAGGCCTTCGCCGCCGATGAGGTTCTGGCAAATGTGGAATCCGTGAAGGCCGTGTCCGAAGTCTATGCTCCCGTGGCTGGAGAGGTGTTGGCCGTCAACTCGAACCTGGACTCCTCACCCGAACTGGTCAACGAGGACCCCTACGGAGAAGCCTGGTTCGTCAGGATCCGGTTGGTCGATTCCAGTGACCTGGACAACCTACTCACCGCCGATCAATACCGAAAGTATGTCGAGGAGGAGTCCACCGGCTAGATGAGATATCTTTCGACCTCCTCGGAGCAGCAGGCTCTGATGCTGAAGGCCCTGGGCATGCAGTCGATAGAGGACCTGCTCACCTCCATCCCCGAGGCCATCCGTCTCCGCTCCCCGCTCGATCTTCCTCCCGCCTTGAGCGAACCCGAACTGCTGGCCAGATTCGCCGAGCTGGAAGGCGGAAACGAGCCCGGAATGCTTTCCTTTCTGGGAGCCGGGGTAAACCAGCATTTCATCCCTCTGGTGATCGACAGCCTCTGTTCCCGCGGGGAGTTCCTGACCTCCTACACACCCTATCAGGCCGAGATCAGCCAGGGGACCCTGCAGGCCGTCTTCGAGTTTCAAACCTTCATTTGCCAACTCACCGGGATGGAGATCTCCAACGCTTCCATGTACGACGGTAGCTCCGCCCTGGCGGAGGCGGTCCTGATGGCACGACGCATCTCGCGCCGGGGGCGAGTCCTGGTGGCCAGGACGGTCCATCCGGAATACCGGGCCGTCGTTGAAACGGTCACCCAACATCAGGATTTGACGATTCAAACGGTGGACCATGGAGAAGACGGGCGCCTCGATGCGGCGGAGCTGGAAGCTCGGCTGGGAGGGGATGTCGGTGCGCTGGTGGTGCAATCTCCCAATTTTCTGGGCAACCTGGAATCTCTGGACATCCTGGCCGATCTGTGCCGTCAAAAGGGCGTGTTGCTGGTCGTCAATGTCGCAGAGTTGCTTTCGCTGGGAATCGTGCGATCTCCGGGCTCGGCCGGGGCCGATATCGTATGCGGCGAAGCTCAGTCA
>VXMN01000368.1 GCA_009841055.1 Acidobacteriota bacterium | reverse complement strand
GTTTCGGCATCGCCAACGCCTGGATCGACCGGCAGCGGCTATCGGAAGGCGGGAGTTGGGGAGCGACCGAGCGGACGGAAACCCTTCCCTCAACCGATTTTGTCTATTTCTCAATCGGGGAGTTGGCCGACGCGGTTGCGGAGGAACTTGAAGTTTGAAGGGTGAAGGGTGAAGGGTGAAGGGAGAAGTTTGAAGTTTGAAGGGTGAAGGGTGAAGGGTGAAGTGTGAAGTGAGAAGTGTGAAGTGAGAAGAATGGTCGGCCGAGGGTTTTGGGAACAGGCAAGCCGCTGATGACCTGACTGCGCTTATTGGTAGTATTGCGCCGAGACCAACAAGATGCTTCGCGTGTCGATCAAATTGCTCTCCACACCTCAAACTTCACCCTTCAAACTTCTCACTTCTTACTTCTCACTTCTCACTTCAAACTTCAAACTTCAAACTTCAAACTTCAAACTTCTTACTTCTTACTTCAAACTTCTTACTTCAAACTTCTTACTTCAAACTTCTTACTTCAAACTTCTTACTTCTTCTTCCCTTTCCCCTGAACGAACTGCCAGCCGAAGCGGCCCTTGATGCAGAGATGCCCGCGGGTGACCTCCTGGTCGAGCGGTGAGGTGGCCTTGACGATCCGGTTGTCCTGCACGTGCAGCGTGAGGGTGCAGCCGACCCCGCAGTAGGGGCAGATGGTGTCGGTGCGCTCCTGCTCCGCCTCCTTCCATGTGCCCGCTTCGCGCATGTCGTATTCCGACTTGAACATCAGGGCTCCGGTGGGACAGACCCCGATGCAGTTCCCGCAATAGACACAGGCGGAATCCGGAAGGGGAACCGCGTATTCGGTGGAGATGCGGCTGTCGAATCCGCGGCCGGCCACGGCGATGGCAAAGGTGTTCTGCGCCTCCTCACCGCACGCCTGCACGCACTTGTAGCAGAGGATGCACTTGCCGTAGTCCCGCACATAGAGATCGTTGTCGATCTTGACCGGCTGAGCCACGGTGGCCGCCGTCTGGCCGTCCGTCGGACAGTGGACTCCGGCCCGCGCAGTTTCCGGTTCTCCGGCTGCCGCCGGCGCTGTCGCCGGCCCGTATCGCTCCGGTTGCCCGCCATAGCGCTCCAGGTAGGCCTGCAGTTCGGGAGCGGTGGAGACATCGACCGAGGACGCCAGAAACTCGAGGACCATTCGACGGCTCAGACGGACGCGTTCACTGTCGGTACGGATCGCCATCCCGTCTTCCACCCGGCGGGAACAGGCCGGAACCAGAGTCCGTGCCCCTTCCAGCTCGACCACGCAGACGCGGCAGACATTGACGGGATTCAGATTTTCCAGGTAGCAGAGGGTGGGGGTGTCGATCCCCAGAGTCTTGCAGGCCTCCAGGAGTGTGGACCCTTCGGGAACCCGAACCGTCTTGCCATCGACGGTCAGGGTGACTCTGTTCCTGGGGGTCCCGGGCGGCGGCGCCGGGATTGGACCGGGGGGCACCGGGACGGTCGGACAAGGAGCCGAGTCGTTGAAGGAAAACCTGTCCTGTGTTGGCGGTTTTTTCTTTTCCATCGTATCGACTGTAGATGTTCCGAGTCCGCAAGCCCGGCAGGGAGTCCGGTCGCCAACCGGGGACTGCGCCGGCCCGCTAATCGTCCGGATTCAATCCCTGGCGGAGATCCGAGAACTCGGACCAGCGGGCCAGAGCGGACTGGATGGCGCTGGAGGCGGTGTGCCCGAGCCCGCAAATGGACGCGTCGCTCATGACCTGTCCGATCTCGGCCAACTGCAACGGCGCCTGCCCCACTCCCTGAGCATTCCCACCGAACAGGCGGGACAGGGCTTCCTCCTGTCTCACCGTGCCGACCCGGCAAGGAACGCATTGGCCGCAGGACTCGTCACGGAAAAAGGCCGCGATTCTCAGCAGGATTTTACTCAGATCCACGCTGTCGTCAAAGGGCATCACCACGGCCGAACCGAGGGCGGCGCCGATCGCGCGGGTGCCCTCGAAGGTCATGGGGGTATCCAGTTCCCCGGGGGAAAGGAAGGTGCCGGCCGCGCCTCCGATCAGGACACCCTGCAGCCGGCCGCTCCCCCCCACTCCGCCCGCCAGTTCCAGCAGGTCTGCCAGAGTGGCGCCGAAGGGAACTTCGTAGACTCCCGGCCGGCCGACATGGCCGGAGAGACAGAACAGCTTGGTTCCTGTCGACCGCGGAGTTCCGACTGCGGCAAAGGAACGGCCTCCCCACAGGACGATTCCCGGAATGTTTACCAGGGTCTCGACGTTGTTGACCAGAGTGGGACGACCGAAAAGGCCCACCTCGGTGGGAAAGGGTGGCTTGTTCCGGGGTTCTCCCCGGAAGCCCTCGATCGAGTTGAACAGGGCGGTCTCCTCGCCGCAGATGTAGGCGCCCGCTCCCCGGCGGATCTCGATGTCGAAGGAAAGGTCCAGGTTCAGGATACTCTTTCCCAGGAAACCGTGGTGTCTGGCCTGGCGGATGGCGTGACTCAAGCGCTCGAATGCCAGGGGATATTCTCCCCGGATGTAGAGGAAGCCCTGCTCGCAACCGGTGGCCAGCCCGGCTATGGTCATGGACTCGATGAGGAGAAAGGGATCTTCCTCCATGAGCACCCGATCCTTGAAGGTTCCAGGCTCCGACTCGTCCGCGTTGCAGACCAGGTAACGGACCGGCTGGGAGGAACGGGCGCGGTAGACCGCTTCCCATTTCCGGCCGGCGGGAAAGGCCGCGCCGCCCCTTCCCACCAGCTTGGAATCGATGACTTCGCCGATGACCCGCTCGGGACCGAGGTCGACCGCCTTCCTCAAGGCCTCATAGCCCCCTTGGGCCAGGTGATCCTGCAGGCTTTCCGGCTGCAGGCGGCCGACGCGGCGCAACAGGCGCAATCCCGGTCGACCCTGTTGCGGGACGCTGAGAGACGTTGGAACGGGCGGCGGCTCCGGTTTGCGTTCCGGCCGGTCCATCGCCGCCAGCAGGTCATCCGCCGTGGCGGGAGCCAGAGCGCATTCCCAGGCCTTGGGGCCGGCCGCCGAGACCAGAGCAGCCGGGGCGCGTTCGCAGAGACCGAGGCAGGGACTCTTGAGCCAGGTGAGCTCGGACGAGGGCTCGGCCGCTCCCGGGGGGCCCAGGCGGCCCGCCAGGTGCTCGCAGATCGCGGGCGCGCCCCGGATCAGGCAGGCAATATCGTCACACACGTGAATCACGGCCCGAGGCCGCGGAGTCATTGAGAAGAGCCCGTAGAAATCGGCGACGCCGAAGGCTTCGGCGGGAGGGAGGTTCAACCGGCTGCAGGCATAGTTCAGGGCTCCGGGACTGATCCAGCCGACGCGGCTGTTGATGGCGTGGAGAACCGGAAGCAGCAGGTGCCTCCGCGACCGGTCGGGCCGTTCCTGCGGGAGATGATAGCTTTCCGCTTTACTCGCCTGGAGGGGACCCAGGACGCTATCGACGGCGGACCGCTCGTCCCCGTCCGGAGATTGACCCGTAATGTGAAGATCCAACGGTAGTCTCCTCGACTGTTCCGGCCGGGCAGTCGGCGCGGCCGCTAGTCCGCTAGCCCGGCTGAGCAGCCGCGAGCTTGACAATGCGAACGGCAGAGGCCTTGAACTCCGCGGTGCCGGACTTGGGATCGACGGCGTCGATGGTGAGCTGGTTGGTCTGAACCTCGTCCGGGAAATGCAGGGTCATAAAGGCCAGGCCGGGGCGGAGACCGGTATCGAAACGGACCGGAGCAATGACCGAGCCGCGGCGTGAGACCACCTTGACCCGCTCCCCTTCCAGCACCCCATAGCGCTCACCGTCTTCGGGGGACAGGTCCAACGATTCCCCCCGGCGCAGGGGAGACGAATACGAAGTGGTCTGGGCGCCCGTATTGTAGGAATCCAGACGCCTGCCGGTAGTGAGTCTGAGAGGAAACCGGTCGTTCAACTCGTCCACGGGGGGGGCGAACTCCACCGGGCTGAAGGGAGCCCTTGGTCCCAGCAGGGGTTCCTGCCACAATCGGCTGTGCAGGAAGAGCTCGCCCGGATGGGACTCGTCGTAACAGGGCCAGCGGATGCCGTCGAGGGCTTCCAGCCGCTCGTAGCTCATCCCTCGATGCATGGGACTGAGGCTGCGGAGCTCGTCCCAGATCCGCTTCGGGTCCGGTTGGCCCCAGTCGCTTCCCAGGCGGCGTGCCAATTCGTAGAGGATCTCCAGGTCGTCCCGCACTCCGGGCGGCGGGGACAGCGCCCGGCGAACGCGTTGCACCTTGCGCTCGCTGCTGGTGACGGTGCCGTCGGACTCGCACCAGCCGGCCGCGGCCGGCAAAACGACGTCGGCCATGGCCGCGGTGTCGGTCATCAGCAGATCCTGCACCACCAGGCATTCCAGCCCCCCGAGGAGACGCCGGGCCCGCCGCTGGTCTGCCTCCGAAACCGCCGGATTCTCTCCCAGAATATAGAGCGCCGTCAGCTTGCCTTCGTCCATGGCGTCGAACATTCCGCTGAGATGCAGGCCCCGCTTGGGTGGTATCTCGACTCCCCAGGCCCGTTCGAACCGGGAGCGGAGCTCGTCGCTCTCCACGTGCTGGAATCCGGGAAGCCGGTCGGGGATGGCGCCCATGTCACCGCCACCCTGGACATTGTTCTGTCCCCTGAGAGGATTCAGCCCGCTCCCGTATTTCCCCACGTGGCCCGTCAACAAAGCCAGGTTGATCAGGGCCAGCACGTTGTCGACGGCGTTGTGGTGCTCGGTAATCCCCAGCGTCCAGCAGAGTTCGGCCTTGTCCGCCCGGGCGTATTCGTGAGCCAGCTTCCGAATGCTTTCGGCCGGAACCCCGGTCTCCCGCTCGCCCCGTTCCAGGGTATAGGACTCGATCGAGCGGCAGTATTCGTCGAACCCGCTGGTGGCATGTTCGATGAAGGACCGATTCTCCAGCCCGGCATCCAGGATTTCACGGGCCATGGCGTTGGACAGGGCAATGTCGCTGCCAACGTCCAGACCCAGCCAGCCGTCAGCCCATTGGGCCGAGCTGGTTCTGCGGGGGTCTATGACGAAGAGCCGGGCGCCGCGCTTCACTCCCTTCAGCACGTGATGAAAGAAGATGGGGTGCGTTTCACGGGCATTGGATCCCCACAGGAGGATGACATCGGCATCCTCGACTTCCTGGTAGGAACTGGTCCCGCCCCCCATCCCGAAAACCGTCGCCAGACCGACGACGCTGGGAGCGTGTCAAGTGCGGTTGCAACTGTCGATGTTGTTGCAGCCAATGACCGTCCGAACGAACTTCTGGGCGGCGAAGTTGAGCTCATTGGTCGTCTTGGAACAACTGAACATCCCGAAGGCCTGCGGCCCCTTGTCCCTGGCAACCCTCTGAAATCCTCGGGCGGCCCGATCCAGCGCCTCGTCCCAACCTGCCGGGCGAAGACCGCTGCCGTCCCTCACCAGAGGCTCGGTCAGCCGTTCGCCTCGTTTCCACTTCATGAAAGTCTTCCTTTCGCCCCTGAATTCCACGGGCTCAAAAGTCTACCGTCACAACCGGAACCGATGCAAGCGCAAGTCCCCGCCCCATCGACCGGATTGACAACGGTCGTATCACGCCGGATAATGCCCGAAATCAGTAACAGGTCCTCCGATAACCTCCCGCAGAGTGAACGGCGCCATGGAATTTGCCGGTTACGACCTTGACGACGGCATCTACGACGAGATGCTGCAGCCGAACGGGGAGCCCCGGGAACATTCCAGGTTGCTTTACGAGACCCTGTGCCGGCTTTCCAGCGACGAGATCAACAGCATCCAGGAGCGGGTCACCCGCTCCTTTTCCAATGAGGGCATCTCCTTCACCGTCTATGGGGATGCCGAAGCCAACGAGCGGATTATCCCGGTCGACTGTCTGCCCCGGATCCTGCCGGCCACCGAGTGGAAACATCTTGAAATCGGCCTGACCCAGCGCCTGGCGGCCCTGAACCGCTTTCTGGACGACGTCTACGGGGAGGCCCGCATCATCGACGACGGTGTGATTCCGGCCGACGTGGTGCGCGGTTGCCCCCAGTACCGCAGCGAAATGTGCGGCGTCACCGTGCCTCACGGAACCTGGGTGGCCATCTGCGGCACGGACATCGTGCGCACCAACGAGGGCTTCCTGGTGCTGGAAGACAACCTGAGGGTGCCCTCGGGCGTTTCCTACATGATCGCAAACCGCAAGGTGGTCAAGACCAGCCTGCGCCGTCTGTACCGAAGTTCCCGGGTTCGGGGGGTCGAGCACTACGGGCGCCTGCTGCGGAAGACGCTGCGTGAGCTCTCGCCGAGCGGCCGTAACGACCCCTGCATTGCCCTGCTGACGCCGGGAGTCTACAATTCCGCCTTCTACGAACACATGTTCCTGGCCCGGGAGATCGGGGCGGAACTGGTGGAAGGCCGCGACCTGCTGGTAAACGGCGGTTTCGTATACATGCGCACCACCACGGGACTGCGGCGCGTGGACGTCGTCTACCGGCGGGTGGACGACGACTTTCTGGATCCCCTGGTCTTCCGCGAGGACTCCCTGCTGGGCGTGCCCGGGTTGATCCACGCGTACAAGTTGGGCAATGTGGCCGTCGTCAACGCCCCCGGAACGGGCATTGCGGACGACAAGAGCGTCTATGCCTACGTCCCCGACATGATTCGCTACTACCTGGGAGAGGAGCCGATCCTGGGCAACGTCCAGACCCACTTGTGCCGGCGGCCCGAGGATCTCGAGTACACCCTGGACAACCTGGAGAACCTGGTGGTGAAGCGTGTGGGCGAGTCGGGGGGATACGGCATGCTGGTCGGTCCCCACTCAACCCCCGAAGAGCGTGAGGCCTATGCCCGGCAGGTGCGCGCCAACCCGGCCGATTTCATCTCTCAGCCGGTGCTGCCGCTGTCACGCGCTGCCTGCCTGATCGAGGGCCGCCCCGAGCCCAGGCACGTGGACCTGCGCCCCTTCGTGCTCCACGGGACCGAGACGCGCCTGGTGCCCGGGGCCTTCTGCCGGGTGGCCTTGCGGCGCGGCAGCCTGGTGGTAAACTCCAGCCAGGGAGGCGGCGGCAAGGACCTTTGGATCCTGCAAGACTGAACGGGGTTGGCGCAAGACGGATGCCAGCCTGGAAGAAGGGTTGGGCTGCCAAGCCGACAGGGGCAACCGAGCCCAACTGAACCAACTCTTGCGGCAGCAGTCGGAGGCAGATGTAAAGTACTGTCAATCGTCTCAACCGTTACCACTCGACAGGTCAGGAGGTATCCATGCCTAAAACAGTGATGAACGGATTTTTGAACAAGCGCCGCGCCGGCAACCTGGCGGGAAAGACACTCCTCCTGGTTGGCTGCCTGCTGATTGGAACCACGGCGGCGCAGGCAGCCGTCGAAAGCGAAGTCGTGTTCGTGTTCAACACCTTTTCTTTCCTGCTCTGGGGCGCCCTGGTGATGTGGATGTGCGCCGGATTCACCATGCTCGAATCCGGTTCGGTGCGCACCAAGAACGCCTCCATGATCTGCCTGAAGAACATCGGCCTCTACTCCATCGCGGGACTGGCCTACTATTTCATCGGCTACAACCTCATGTATGTCGACGTAGGGAGCGTGATCGGCTCGTTCAAGTTCCTCTACGGGCCGTCGGAGACCGAAGTCGCTCTGCTGGCGGCAACGGAGGCGGCTGCACCGTCAGCCGAACTGCTCAAAAAGGGCTACTCCACCATGTCGGACTGGTTTTTCCAGATGGTATTCGTGGCTACGGCTGCCTCCATCGTGTCGGGCACGCTGGCGGAACGGGTCAAGATGTGGCCGTTTTTCGTCTTCACGCTGCTGCTGACCGGCATCATCTATCCCATCGTGGGCGCCTGGACCTGGGGCGGGGGCTGGCTCAACGCTATGGGCTTCACCGACTTCGCCGGATCGACCATCGTGCACAGCACCGGGGGATGGGCGGCGCTTGCGGGAGCCATGGTGGTCGGGCCGAGGTATGGAAAATTCCGCAAGGACGGCACCATCAAGCCCACCCCACCTTCCAACATCCTGGTGGTGACCCTGGGTGTTTTCATCCTGTGGTTCGGATGGTTCGGCTTCAACGGCGGGTCGCAACTGGCTCTGGGGAGCGCGGCCGACGTCATCGCCATGAGCCACGTGCTGGTCAACACCAACCTGGCGGCAGCCGCCGGAGTCATGATGGCTCTGGCAGTCTCGCGGCCCATCCTGGGGCGCATGGATCTGTTTGCCGGGCTGAACGGCGCCATCGCGGGACTGGTCTCGATCACCGCCGCTCCCGACATCACGGACCACTATTGGGCCGTGATCATCGGCGCCATCGGAGGCGTTTTGTGCACCGCCGGACTGAAGGTGTTGGAGAGGGTCAAGCTGGATGACGTGGTGGGAGCCATACCGGCTCACCTGTTCGCCGGCATCTGGGGAACCCTGGCGGCCTGCATTGCCGGAGGCGGCAAGCTTGGCGTCCAACTGATCGGCATTCTGGCCATCGGAGCCTTCGTGTTCGCAAGTTCCTGGGTGCTGTGGCGCTTGCTGGATCTGACCCTGACGGCTCGAGTGACGCGCCAGGTCGAGCAACTGGGACAGGACGCCGGAGAGCTGGGGATCGAAGCTTATCCCGAGTTCGTGCTGATGCCGGAAGAGGAGGATCGTGACTGAGACCGGCAAACCGGGCGTGACAGGCCCTGTTCCATGGCAGGGCGACTCCTTCGGGACAGCGCAGGAATCCGAGCCTCGGGAACCCCTGCAGACAACGCTCGGGCGGGGCGCTTCCCCGTCGGGACGGAATCGAAGCGGAAACTGGAGCTATTTGCTGCCGGAGACGGAACATGCTTTCGCGTAGCGCGCAGGGCCTCTACTGGATGGGCCGTTACCTCGAGCGCGCGCAGCACCTCTGCCGCCTGCTGCAGTTACAGGTGGAAGCGCTGGTGGACAGGCCGGTTCGGGAGATTCATCTGGGCTGGAGCAGGATCTACAGCGCCTTGAACCGGCAGCCACCCTTTGGCGGCATCCAGTTCGACAGGAGAGACAACTATACCCTGGCCGATTCCTACACGCTGGCCGGAGACCTCACTTTCGAGCGCTCCAACCCCGACTCGGTCTGGAACTGCTTCGCCCAGGGGCGCGAGAACGCTCGGCAGATGCGCCACTGTATCAGCGCCGAGATGTGGATCTGCCTGAACCTGGCCTATCTGAGGATCCAGAAGTTGAACATCGAGGACATTTGGAAGACCTCCCCGGAGAATTTCTACGCCGAGACCGTGGAAGAGATCCATACCTTTTCGGGGGTGGCCGCTACCACCATGTACCGCGACGAAGGCTGGCACTTCATGCAACTGGGTCATTGCATCGAGCGGGCCCAGTTCTCGGTGGCGCTCTTCCTGTCTCAGATCGCCACCGCCAGGCTCTACCAGGAATCTCCGGACGGGGACTGCACCGCCCTGCTGCGCCTTTACCATGCCTTCGATGCTTACGACCGCAAGCACAGCGTCGAGATCCGGCCCGACCGGGTGCTGGACCTGCTGGCCACCGACCCCCTGCTGCCCAACTCCCTCTGCCGGTCGCTCGACTCCGCCGCCACGGAACTGGCTGCCATCGCTCAGGGGCCGAGCGCGTCCAGCAGTGCCGCCGCCAATCGGCTGGCAGGCCGGGTCCAAGCCCTGATCCGGTATGAGTGGCCGGATCGGAAAGACCGGGAGACCATATTCCGGCAGATCGGCGAGCACTGCCGCGACCTCCACAATCAGATCATGAGCGCATACATTGACTACGGCGTTGAGGACGCTCCTCTACACTGATTCCATGGCTGAAGCCGTCCACTACGACATCGAGCACCTCTCCCGCTATCACTACTCTCGCAGTCCGAAGCAGTGCGTGATGATGCTCTGTCTGAAACCGCAAAACGACAGGGGACAGCGAGTTCTGAACTTTGAAATCGAAACCGACCCGGCCGCTCTCCTGACCTCCGAGCAAGATTGTTTCGGCAATACGCGGCACGTCTTCAATCTCAATGGCGAGCACGGGGTTCTGGAGATCATCGCCCGTTCCAAGGTCTCGCCGGCTCCCTTCAGCCCTCTGCCACACTCCCTTGGCGCTGGCGCCTGGAATGAGATCCGATCGTGGAATGACTCCTTCGCTCTCTGGGACTTTGTTCACCCGAGCGCCTTGACCCGACCGTCATCCCTGCTCGGCGAATTCGTCGACCGTCACGGCATCCGGCCCGGAAAGGATCCTCTGAAGGGACTGTTGCGGCTCTCGGACACGCTTCACCGCTGTTTCCGATACGTTCCCGGAAGCACCTCGGTATTGTCCTCCATCGAGCAGATCCTCACATCCGGTAGTGGCGTCTGCCAGGACTATGCCCACACCATGATCGCCATCGCACGCTCCTGGGGCATTCCTGCCCGCTATGTCTCGGGCTATTTGCGCCTCTCCGGTCTGGAGGGCGAACAGGCGCCGGAAAACGCCACTCATGCCTGGGTCGAGTGCCTGTTGCCGGAACTCGGCTGGGTGGGGTTCGACCCTACCAATCGGTGCCTTGTCGATGAACGGCACGTGCGTATTGCAGTGGGACGGGACTTCAGGGATGTGTCTCCCACACGCGGCGTGCTGCAAGGCGGCGAGAGCACCGGTATCGAGGTTTCCGTCAGGGTGAGCGCGCCTGCGAAGCCGCAAGGCTTTGGGGAAGAGGCGTTTGCCGACAATACGGGTATTCCGCCTCGGAACACCGGTGTTCTGTCTCGGAAATAGGGCTGCCATCATCAGGACGGCAGGGTGACGGATTGATAGATTTTTCGTACGAGTACTCTGGTAAGCCCATTTTTGCTACACTAGAGCGTTCTTTGTGAGCAGTTAACTATCATGCGGGTGTCACAGCCAACCGGAGGTCGCACCTGACATCAAGGAGACGAGGCCGATGGAGATCAGTACGGAGCGGGAAGGCACGCTCCTGGTTGCGAGGGCGGGAGGTCGTCTCGACAGCATCAATGCACGAGAGTTCGACGATGCCTTGAAAGCCGCGATCAGCGACAGCGACCAGGTTTTGATTATGGATCTGGAGAAAGTCTCATACGTCAGCAGCGCCGGCCTTCGGGTGATTCTGCTGACCGCCAAGACCCTCCAGCAAAGGAGCGCCAAGCTGCTGATTTGCTCGCTCGCGGAGCCAATTCGCGAGGTCTTCGAAATCAGTGGCTTCGACAAGATCATCCCGATTCATGCAAATCTGGTCGAGGCAAAGGCCTCTATCGGCTAGCGGCACTCAGGTTTCCGGTGGACTGACGGGAGCGGTTTCGGTTTACTCTTCCGGAGTCCGGCCGGCCCACGGCGCGTGAGGCGGTTTTTCTCCCGAAGGAGGGAGGCGGAATTTGCAGGCAAGGGGGAGTTCCTGGCAGAGCGATGGGATCCCCGGAAGCGGGACAGACCGATAGATGAGGACGAGTTGGAAGTACAAGATCCTGGTTGTGGACGATGAGCCTGATCTCGAACGGCTCATGCTCCAGCGAATGCGTCGTGACATTCGCGCCGGCCTCTACAAGTTCGTCTTTGCCCACAATGGCGTGGAAGCCCTCGAGCGGCTGAAGGAGCAGCCGGATATAGACCTGGTGCTCTCCGACATCAACATGCCCAAGATGGACGGACTCACGCTGATCGAGCAGATTCCGAAGGTTCAGCCCGATATCCGCTCCGTGATCATATCGGCCTATGGCGATATGAAGAACATACGCACGGCCATGAACCGGGGCGCCTTCGACTTTGTCACCAAGCCGATCGACTTCGACGACCTGAAGCTCACCATCTCGCGCACCCTGCAGCACCTGGTCGAATGGCGCGAGGCTCTTGAGTCGCGGGACAAGCTGGTGGCGCTGCAAAACGAGCTCGGAGTCGCCAGCAAGATCCAGCAATCCATTCTGCCCACCCGCTTCCCCGACAGACCCGGCTGCCGTATCTTCGCCAACATGAGGCCTGCCCGGAACGTGGGCGGGGACTTCTTCGATGTCATCCACCTCTCGGACGGCCGGATCGGCATCGCCATCGCCGACGTATCCGACAAGGGAGTTCCCGCCGCGCTTTTCATGATGTCCTGCCGCACGTTGATCAAGGGTGCGGCCATCGGCAAGACCGATCCCGGAGAAGTGCTGCACGAAGTGAACCAGTTGCTGCAGGAGGACAACGACGCCGCCATGTTCGTAACGGTATTCTATGGCGTCTACGACCCCGACAACCGACAGTTCCACTATGCCAACGGCGGGCACAATTCTCCTCTGGTCGTGCATGCGGACGGAAGTTCCGCCGAGTTGCCCTTGACCGGAGGCATTGCTCTGGGGTTGATACCCGATCTCGACTACGACAACAACACCGTGACTCTCGATCCCGGGGACTTGATCGTTCTGTACACCGATGGTGTCACCGAAGCCTTCGACGAACAGGGGAACCAGTTCGGCACCGAGCGCCTGCAAGAGGTCTTTGCAGGGGTTGAGCCCACAGATGTCCAGGCAGCCAACCGTTCGGTATTCGAAGCCGTAGAGAAATTCGCCGGCGACACCCCGCAGTCCGACGACATCACCTGCGTGACGCTCCTGCACGGTAGCGACGGCGGCTGATCCCGATGCTCTCTTTGTGTCTCGAATCCCGGCTCGAGGAACTGCAACGACTCGAAGCAGCCGTTGAGGATCTCGGGGAACGGGAGCAATGGCCCCCAAGCCTCCTCTACCAGGTCAAGCTCGTGCTGGAGGAGGTGATCGTCAATATCGTCAATTACGGCTACGGGGAGAGAGCGGGACACAAGATCGATGTCCAACTGATCTCCGAACCGGACGCCCTCACCATCAAGATTGCCGACGACGGCCGCGCCTTCGATCCACTGAGCCAGGCTCCCACGCCCGATGTGGACGCCAAACTCGAAGAACGTCCCATCGGCGGGCTGGGCGTTTACCTGGTGCAAACTCTGATGGACGAAGCCCATTACCGGCGGGAACAGGACCGAAACCATCTGACTCTGGTCAAGCGGAGGGACGGATGAGTCCGGCGTGTCGGATGGCGGCAGCGCTGCTGCTTGCCTCCGGCTCTCTATTCTGCGGGCCAACTGAAGGCTTCGCGCAAGAGATTGGCGTCTCGGAGAACCGTATCCTCTTTGGACAATCGGCTGCCTTCACCGGACCCGCTCGAGAGCTGGGGCGGAACATGCGTCTGGGAATCGAGGCGGCCTTTCACGAGGCCAATGCGAGAGGCGGGGTTCACGAACGACAGTTGGCGTTGAAGAGCCTCGACGACGCCTACGAACCCGAAGCCGCCATCGCCAACACCCATCAACTGATCCACGAAGACAAGGTCTTCGCCCTCATCGGGGCCGTGGGCACGCCGACCTCGCGCGCTTCCACCCCCGTGGCCGCCAGTGCCGGAGTTCCCTACATCGCACCCTTCACCGGCGCCGCTTTCCTGAGAGAACAAGAGTGGGAGAACGTCATCAACCTGCGGGCCTCCTACAGGCAGGAAATCGACACCATGGTCTCCCACCTGACCGACAGGCTGGGCATCGACCGTATCGGCGTCATGTATCAGGACGATTCGTTCGGCCGTGACACCCACCGCAGCTTGAGACGCTCGCTGGGCCGACGTCAGCTCAAGCCGGTATCGGTGGGAGTGTATCAGCGCAACACCACCGCCGTGAAGACGCCTCTACTCGACCTGCGTGCCGGAAATCCCGGCGCGGTGATTCTCATCGGCGCCTACAAGCCGGTTTCCTCCTTGATCGACTGGGCGCGCCACACCCGAATGAATGCGGTATTCATGGCGCTCTCCTTCGTGGGCAGCAACGCCCTGGCCGAAGCGCTGGGTCCCGCCGGCGTCGGGGTATTCGTTACCCAGGTGGTTCCCCCGCCAACCGACACCAGCTACCCCATCACGGCCAACTACAACCGGGCCCTGCGGGCCTTCGATGCGGACGCCACTCCCGGATTCGTCTCGTTCGAAGGCTACCTGGCGGGCCGTCTGGCCATCGCGGCCCTGGAACGCTGCGGGCGAGAGGTGGATCGAACCGGATTTCTCGACAGTCTGCGTCTCTCCGACCCCATCGACCTGGACGGGTTCGAGCTCCGCTTCGGAGACACCGACAACCAGGGCTCCGATGCCGTGTTCCTGACCAGGATCGGCCGCGACGGCTACTATCACCCAATCGAGACGCTCCGGGTCGGGGTTCGACCGTGATCGACCGGCTGCGAAGCCTTTTCAGGAACCGATTTCACTCCGGGGAATCGAAGCGCCCTGTCGGCCGCTCCAAGACCTCAATCGGCCAGTCCGTGGGATCCGCCGTTGCCGGCCTGTTGCAGCGACTGCTCGAGAGCCGATTTCTGACCGCCGTCTTGAATCCATTGTCCCGCCTGTTCGGGACCGAGAGGATTCAACGCCATCGCGGTCTGGCGATGGAGCTGACGCAGCGGCTGCGTGAAGGCCGAATCGGGCTCGGAATACAGCTCTACATCGGGATCGGCGGAGCCGTCGTAATCACCCTGTCGGCAAGCCTGGTGGCCTGGTTTTCTTTCAATCAAGCGGGCGATGCCCAGAACCGGGTCAACGAGGACAGCATCCCGGAAATGACCGCCGCCTTCGGTGTGGCGCGCCAGGCCGGCACCCTGGTGGCGGCAGCCCCCCGCCTGGTCACTGCCGCAACGCCGGCCGACTTCACCGACGTCGCCGCCGCGGTTGCCAGGGAGCAAACGGACTTCGAGACACGCCTTCAAGCCCTGACCCCCCGGGAGGGGGAAGAAGACAAGGTCTCACGCATTCTCGCCCATGGGAGTGAAATCATCTCGAACATCGGGGCTATTCGAGATTCGGTGTCCCGGTCTTTCCTGTTGAGTGAGCGCAGCGAAGAACTGCTCACCAAGCTGGAAGCCCTGCAGGACGAACTGACGGGAATCCTGGTGCCGGCCATCGATGACCATCTCTTCTTCGCCCTGACCGGCTACCGCAACCTTGGCCAACGGCCGGACCCGCCGGCTCGGCACTTTTCGAAAGCCGAGTTCAACCGCTACCGCCACATGATCGAATTGCAGGCGCACGCAACCACTGCCACACAGCTTCTGGGGGGCGTCACCAATCTGACGGAAATCCCGCTGATCGAGCCGGTTCGGGAGCGCTTCGAGTCGGCCCGCGACGGTATCGGGCGCAGCCTTGTGGCTCTCGGAAAGGCTCCGTTGCGGGACAGGATTTCCCCGGTTTTCGACCGGCTGCTGGACCTGGGGCTGGGAGAACAGAATGGATTCGATCTGCGTGCCCAGGAGCTCGGTCTCGCCAACAGCCAGCGGGACCTGCTGGAGCGCAATCGTAGCCTCTCCATGGACCTCGTGGCCGAGGTCGAGGGAATGGTCGGATCGGCCAGCGCGCGGGCTCAGAATGCGACTCTCTCCTCCACGCAAGCCATCCTCACCGGAAAAAGACTGCTGCTGGTCCTGAACCTGGTCAGCATCACCGGGGCCTTGCTGATCGGCTGGCTGTTTGTCGGAAAGATCCTGCTGCGCCGCCTCAAGACGCTGTCCGACCGCATGCGTGGCATGGCCGGAGGCGATCTGGAGGCCAGCGTGTAGATCAGCGGGCGCGACGAGGTGGCCGAATTGGCGGCGGCTCTGGAGGTGTTTCGACGTCACGCCCTGGAGTTTCAACGCGTGAA
>VXMN01000111.1 GCA_009841055.1 Acidobacteriota bacterium | reverse complement strand
AGGCGAAGCGCTCCTTCCATGCGGGCCGCGTCCAGTCCTTGAGCGCTCAACACATGGCTGCAGCTTTCGGAGGTCGAGGTGCAGGCAGATCCGTTGGAAATGGCGGCCACCCCGCTCACCGCCTCGATGGCTTCCTCCGAGTCGATTCCCGGAAAGGTCAAATTGACGATCTGGGGGACGGTCCGGTCGAGCTCCCCGTTGAAAACCGGCTTCAGCGGCTGCAATTTCTTCAAGAGAACGTTCTTGAAGTATCGACAGGCCGCGTTGCGCTCCTCGTGCTCCATCATGGCCAGTTCCGAAGCTTTGCCCAGACCGGCGATGAGCGGAACCGGCAGCGTCCCCGGCCGCAATCCCAGCTCCTGACCTCCCCCATGCATTAGAGGCGAGAGAGGAGGGCGCTGTCCCTTGCGCCGGCGGGTCACCAGGGCGCCGATTCCCTTGGGGGCATAGATCTTGTGCCCGCTGATGCTGATCAAGTCGATGCGAGGGTCGCGCAGGGGTGCCGTTTCCTTCCCGAAACCCTGGGCGGCATCCACGTGCAGGTAGGCCGGATGGTTCCGGAGCAAGCGGGCGATTTCCCGGATGGGCTGAATGACTCCGGTCTCGTTGTTGACCTGCATCACCGAAACCAGGAGGGTATCTTCGCGGACCGCTTCCAGGATGGACTGGGGATCCACCCAGCCGCCCGCCTCCGGGGCCACTAGCGTGACTTCGAAGCCCCGGGCGGAGAGTGCCTGCAGCGGCTCCAATACGGACTTGTGCTCGATCCGGGTGCTGACCAGATGGGTCCTGCCGGTCTCGGCTCCATGCTCGGCCAGACCCAGCAGGGCCAGGTTGTTGCTCTCGGTGGCGCCGCTGGTGAAGATGATCTCGCCCCGGGTGGCGCCCACCAACGCCGCTACCCGCACGCGCGCCTTCTCCACGGCGCTGCGGGCCCTGGCTCCGAACCCGTGATGCCGGCTGCCGGCATTTCCGAATTCAACCCCCAGATAGGTCATGACCTCCCGCTGCACCCGGGAATCCACCGGGGCAGTGGCGGCGCAATCCAGATAGACAGCCATCGGTTGATGAGACTCCGTTTCCACGGCGGCAAAATACGGTCTACCGGGCGGTCACGAGACGGTCATTGCCCGGAAACTTCGGATTTTATTGGATTTATGGATCACTCGCAAGGCAAAACTGCCCGCCTGAGAGGCTCCGTCCCCTCGGTTTCGGATCGGGTATCGTCAGGGCGCGCCTGGTCAGCGACCGACTAGGATCGGGCGACACGAACCGTCAATTTCACGCCGTCGCGCAACGTATTGGCCGCGATACACCCTCGCTCGGCAATGGCGACCAGCTTGTGCAGGACCGCGGCATCGCTGCAATCGGCGGATACGGCCAGGTCAATGGCGGCAAACCGGGGAGGGTTCTCGGCCAGGGTGGCGGTGACGGTGGTGGACACCCCTGAAACAGCGGCCTGGCGAGCCCGGATGGCCGCCAGCAGGTTGCTGGTGAAACATCCCCCCAGGCCGACCAGAATCAGTTCGCCTCCCATGGGGCCTTGGTTCTCTCCCCCTCTCTCCAGGGGACGATCCACTGAAATTCGATGGCCTCGTACCCGGGCCGTCGAGGTCACCGCTCCCGTCTGGTCGATGCGGATCTGCACTGTATTTCCCATGTGTTATTCCTGACTCAACGGGCAGGCCGCTCGAGATCATCGACGAATTCCTCTGCATTTAAGTTCGGCCTTACCAACACAATCCGACGGGGAAAAGCAGCTTCTGTCGTGGACTCCGGAAACAGCTCTCTCGCTTCGTCTCCCGAAATGATGCGTTGGTCTTGAGCCCAGAGCCATTCCGGCCAACCTCCCTCACGCGGTTCGAAATTGACCCATCTGTACGGTGCCGGGTATTCAGCATCGATGTCTGCGAAAAGTGGAAGTTGGTGCCTTGGGGATTCGAATTTTATTTCCCATGGCGAGCGGTTCGGGCACTCGAATCTGCAACGCAATGGTAACGATTCAGGGTCTGAATGAAGAAAGTCAAAGGTCCGACGGCCACGCCGGCTAATTGCACTGCGAACGTGCCAACTGGGCACAAGTGTGCAACCAAGCTGTTTCTCGTCGATGGCACATTTGCAGCAGTTCCAACATCCACTCGCTCCAGCGTGGTCAATGTAGTTGAACAGCAGGTAGAACGGTATAGCTCCCACACGCTTGGCATGATCTTCAAGAACGTCGATTTGGAAGCGGCCGCTCTTTCCCGCTTTGGCGTTGATGTAAATGTATCCCTTGTCAGGATAGAGTTTCTTGGCCTGAATGGCATACCTGATCGCAGTGCCTCCTCCGGTATTCAGAATTACTTCCAAGTCGGTTCCTTGCTTTGCTTCTGTGGGTTTCGGTGTTTGGAACAACCTGATTTCCTGTGGTCCTGCCAGACGCGCAAAGTCAAGGGTGAGGATATCTGTAAGGGTTTCTTCACCCAAGCGCACTTCAAATTCCTGTGCCTGCTTCAGTCGATTCCAAGTATCTTCGGAAATTCGTTCGGCTGAGGTGGGCGACAAATTCTTCTTCTCCAGGTGTCAATGATCCACCGTTACCCCCAACTGCACCGGGAAACAGTACGACGATCCGGTGTCACAGAGTTTTGCTCGGCGGCTCGAACAAATTACCTTGCTCGACGGCTTGTCCAATTCCTACGCACGCGAAACGTGTGATCTCGGACCAGACCCGTACCGAGCCGTTGTAGAAGAAAACTTCGTCGACATGGCGGGTGCCCTTGATCTCGCTGTACAGTTTGCGCTCGATACACCTATTCAGCGTTTGTGCGCCGCTCGAATTCGGATGCTATCGAGTTGCAAACTCCTCCCGCCTGGGACACTGCCCGTTCGGCATCGGTCACTGTCGCCTCTTGCCAATCACCTGGATACCGTGCCTCTACTGACCATTCCGTCAATTGAGCAAGATCGGGGTGTGTACTCCTCACAGCCCAGGTTTCCGGGAGAAGTTGGCGCAGGGCATCCAGGTCGTGTCGGAACGGGAAATCTATTCCCTCAAATACCAGTGCTGCCTTAAGCGCCTTTTCGGCAGCTTGCTGTGCAAGGGAACAGGCGTGGCGAGAGGGTACCTCATCCGCCACTAGTAAGCGTTGCGCAACCTCGAGATCCTCTGTCGCGAAACGAAGCCAGCGGCGAGCTTCGTCAACGAGTTCAGGGTCTTTCATAAAGAACCCTCCCATCACGGAGAGCTGAACGCAACAAGGTTCCCACCATGTGCCCGCGGCGGGCTACTTCCTCGGGAGTCGCTACCACTATGTCCTTGCAGACCGGCAGATCGACCAAGATCCGGCGAATCTCGATAGCTGAGTCTCGCTTATCGGTCCCATTGGGCAGAATTACGAGCAAGTCTACGTCGCTCCACTCAGTCGCGGCGCCACGTGCATGGGATCCAAAGAGGACGACCTGCGAGGGCCGGAAGCCTCTCACGATGCGGTCTACCATGATTGATATGAGCGTTTCCGAGGCGGCCACATTCATGCTGAACCTCCCGCGTCGCCATTTCCGAATAGCTCGTTTGCTCAGGCGACGTTTCCTGACCCGCCATTCGGCCGATTTGCGACCGGTTTGCACCAGGCCGTTGAATGAAAGGGCTTTGTGGTGCGTACCTTACGCTCGCACGGTGCATAAAAACGATAACACAGTTCAAGGGTCGTCTCGGCGTTACTACCCAGCTTCCGTGTCAATTCAGCAGCAGCGGTTTGGCCGCTGGCTTCACACGGGCGAATCGTGGAGTTGGAGGTTCCAGTTCTTTCGACCAGGCACCAGGGTTGGAGTCATGGGGCCGGTTGTCGCCCGCTCCGGGGAGATGCTATACTTCCTGGGGTTGCGATCCTGCCCAAACCAATCGTCACACAGGACTCCCTCTCAAAAGGCTGCAATATGGCTGTGAACCGAGCACTGGTTGAACAGAAGGAGATCTTTGCCGCCTATCTGAAGAAGAAAAAACTCAAGATCACCCGCCAGCGCCAGGTTATTCTCGACAACTTTCTCAAAACCGAAGGCCACCTGAGCACGGAGGAGCTATACAACCAGGTCCGGCAAAAGGACAAGACCATCGGGTATGCCACCGTCTCCCGAACCATGAAGGCCCTGACCGACTCGGGTCTGGCAAGGGAGATCGACCTGGGGGACAGCCGCAGCCGATTCGAACCGCTCTACAAGCGCCCTCACCATCATCACATCATATGCGTGGAATGTCCGAAGACGATCGAGTTCCTCAGCCCCGAGCTGGAGCAGCTTCAGGAACAGGTCGTCTTACGCTATCGCTTCCGGCCGGTGCGCCACCACTTCCAGGTGTTCGGCATCTGTGAGGACTGCCTGAAGCATCGCCCGGCCCGGCACGAGGATTTCGACTCCGACCTGGTCTTTGCCCGCGATGCCCTCCAAATCGCCCTGCAGACCGAGAAGAACGGCGTGAATTTTTACCAGGCCTTGGCCAAGGCAGCCAAGGACCCCCGGGGGAAAAAAGCTTTTCTCGATATGGCGGCCGAAGAGGGTAAGCACCTGCGGGAGCTTGAGGGAGAGTGGGAGGCCCTGATAAAGCGGAACAAGCGGATACTGAAGGCTCCGGAATTCCTGCACTTCGACTACAACGAACTCAATCGACTTTTTCCCGGTCCCGAAGAGCTCCAGAAGCGAGGCGTGGAACGGTTGAGCCTGGAGGAAGCTCTACACCTGGCTCTCTCCATGGAGCAGGGTGCCCACAGTTTCTTCAAACGCTACGCCGAAAGATTCAACGACACCCGCGGCAAAGCCATCTTTCAGAAGTTTGCCGAGGAAGAGTTGGAACACTGCGATCTGATTCAGCAGGAGTGCGATCGACTGTTGGGCCCGTCCAATCCTCCACCCGAACATCACGACCCTGAGATCGGCTCTGAAAAGACGGTGTGACGCACCCTCAAGCGGTTAGCGGTTCTTCCCGTAGCAGTGCTCGAGTCCTACCGATCACTCCCCAGCCTGAAGTGAATCCCGGCCATGAAGAGACGGGGAAGTCCCGGTCGAACCCCGGCGGGGCGGCGGGCCACGATGTAACGATTGTTGGTCACGTTCTGCACGTTGGCAAAAAGACTGGCTCGTTTCGAGAGCTCATACTCCGACGAAAGGTTGAGCACCGCGTAGGCGTCGGTGCGCTCCCGCAGGGGAGCCGGTCCGCGACCGGCCACGGTTCTCATGCCGCTCCCCCAGTGGGTATCAAAGCCTGCATTCCACTTGCCGGTCCTGACCCCGAGACTTGCGTAGAACTGGTGACGAGGCAGATAGGGAAGCTTGTCTCCCACAAACACGTTCCCCCAGGGACCGAATGCGCTGTCGAAGGCGTTTCGAAACTCGCCGTCGGTGACCGTATAGGAAATCTGCACGGGCAGGGAAAATTCGGCCTGCAAGCGCGCAGCCGGGTCGAACGAGATCGAAGCCTCCATCCCCGCAACTCGAGCTTTTCCGCCGTTAAAAAGGTCTCCCGTCCCCTGTCCTCCGGCGGCCAGGGTATCCGCTCCCAGGAGATTGCCGTAGTCGCTATAGAAGGTCACAAGCTGGGTGCTGAAGCCTGGCTGCCCCAGACCGAAACCGATCTCGTAATTGATGCTGTTCTCCGCCTCGGTAAACTCGTTCGATCCGGGCCCCGGCGGTGAGAAGCCCTTGTGGACACCGCCAAAGAACCGCACTTTTTGACTGGCATCGAAATTGACGCCGACCCCCGGAACCAAGACCTGCACGCCGTTGGTCCTGATTCGAGTCGGGTTGGTTCGTCCGGGGTCGGTCCTGGAGAAGTCCGTTCTGGTCAGATCGATATTTTCATAGCGGATGCCGGGTATGACAGTCCAGCGCTCCCATCGAATCTCGTCCTGGACGAAAAAGGAGCGGGCTTCAGCATCGCTGAGTCGATTGGACTGGCTTCCGGGAGCGCCAAAACTGGTTCGGTTCATGCGCCCGCCACTCATCCGGAAACCGTCCTCGTGCTGGAGCCGAGCCTCCTGATCCTCGTGGTAGCGAAAGCCGAATTCAAATCGATGTTGAGCGTCTCCCAGGTGGCGGTGCAGGCCCAGCACCGACTGAACACCCTGGGAGTAGTACTGGCGATTGTTGGCTCTGACCTTCAACGTGTCGGGATCGCTGTCTGCGCCACGGGCGATCGCCAGCTCGCCGGCGTAGGCTTCGGCATCCCCAAAGATTCTGGAGATGCTGTTGCCTGCTATGCTCTGAAGCTTGAACCAGTTTCGGGCAAAGTTGTTGCGATAAGCGACAGTGGTCACGTCGAGGCCGCCGGGCAGGGCAACGAAATACCTGGCCTGATATTGACGGTGATTGGAGTCGAAGCGATCGACCTGCGAGGCCGCGTAGCGACGGTTGGGATTGATGGCGAAGTCCTGGTCGGTCAGGCCCAGATAGGTCTCTTCCGAGTCTTGCTCGGTGGAACCCAGCTTCACCTCGAATTGCTGAAAAATCCTGGCATCCGGAGGCGTTTGAAAACGAAGCTTGGCCAGGTAATCGCCAATATAAAATCCGGTGTCTCCTCCGCCGTCCAGTTCCTTGAAGCCGTCCGTCTTCACCTGGTAGCTTTCCAGCAGCCAGCCGAAGTTGCCGTGAGTCCCTCCCAAGTTGAGATGACCCTGGCCCGCCGAGTCCGATCCCAACCCCAGCTTGCCGTCCAGGCTCAATGCGTGAGGGATTTCGCTGGACACCAGATTCAGGACTCCGCCATTGGTTCTGGGGCCGTACTTGATCTGGCTGGAGCCCTTGCGAACCTCCAGGGATCGCATGCGTCCCGGGGTGGGGAAATAGTAGGCCGAGGGAGCTGCGTAGGGGGCCGGCGCGATCAGAACTCCGTCCTCCATCAAGGTGATCTTGGAGCTCCGATCCACACCCGTGCCACGCATCCCGATGTTGGGCCGCAGTCCGTAACCCTCCTCTTCCTGAATATTCACTCCCGGGATCTGCCTCAGCATGCGGTGAATATCGTCCAGGCCCTGCTTCTGTCTCTTCAACTCCAACGGGCCGATAATATGGGCTGAGCCGGGGAGTTCATCGGCCCGCTCAGGATCACCCACCACCATGATGCGCTCGTAGACGGTCAAGCTCGGATCCGTCTGCAGCGTCAATCGGAGCTCATTGGTCGCATCTTTCGGAAGTCTCAGGCTCCGATCGGCAGAACGATAGCCGCGGCTGGAAGCAATAATTCCATAACCTCCCGGGCCTAACTCGCCGAACCGAAAGCGACCGGCCTCTCCCGTCCGGGCCCTTCTTTCAAAACTCTTATCCTCCGGTGTCAGTGTGACCGTAGCACCGGAGACAGGGCTCCCCGAGGGGTCTAGAACCTGGCCCTGGATCCAAAGTGTCGAGGTGTGAGCCGTTGCCGTAGAGGCCAGAACGACGGTGAGTGTGCCGATCAATACCGGCAGCAGGCGATTCCTTCGTTTCGGCACGTGCGGATTGTCCTTAAGGTGCGATTCGAGAACCGGGCGCCGGAAGTGCGTTCCCGCGGCAGGGTCTGCTCTCGCGGATTATTATGAAAATGAATTTCAATTGCAATGCATTTCTTGGCGTGGCGGGGAGGCGGACGGAGAAAAGGAAGCCGGGCCCCTGTTGTGGGAAGATTTCAGGAGGATTGTTCTGCCGGTCGGGATTGCCGGATGCAGGCGAGCCGCCGCCCGAAACGAAGGACCAGCCTGCCGTTTTCCACGGCAACCCCGTAGAGCCGGGACTGGGCCGACAAACGGTTCTCCGCAATCTTGACCGGCATGTCGGCAGCGCGAAAGACCTCAACCACCCCATCCACTCCGAAAAAATAGATGAAGTCTCCAATGCCGATGGTGGAGGCCCAGCAGGGACCCTTCAGCCGTTGATGCCAAATTTCCTGTCCCGTTTCCAGGTCCAGGCAAAAGGCCACTCCCACTCTGTTCACCATGTAGACCCGGGAGCGGTGGACCAGGGGAGAGTTGAAGTTGGAGGAGGCCTCGGAGGCTCGCCAAACGATCTCGGGTATCGAGCGGGACCTGTCCCCGAACCGGATGGCGCCGGTCCATCCCTTTTGGCTGGATCCGATAATGGCCCCTCCGGGGATGGGCGTGGGGGAGGCGACCAGTGCGCGCTCGAACCCGCCCAGCGTCCAGATCAGCGCTCCCTCACGAGTGTCGTAGGCCTCCACGCGGTTTCCGACGCTGACCAGCGCCAGTTCGCGCCCGTCGTGGCTGGCAAGCGCCGGAGTGGTCCAGGAAACGTCGCTGCGCCGGTCGGTCTTCCAGACAGTCTCTCCTGTCCGCCGGTCGACACAGATCAGATAGGATGGGCCGTCGTGGGCCACCAGGGCCATCACACCGGACTGGCAGAGGCGTAGCGAACTGCCGATGCCGTGCCGTCCTCCAAACTTTCCGAATTCGTCCGTGAGCCGGCGTTCCCAACGGACTTGCCCCTGGTGGTCGAGGGCCGCCAGGTTGCCGGTTTCGAAGAAAGCGTAGACACCGGACCTGTCGGCGGCGGGAGTCGGCGCCGCCTTGCTGATCATGTCCGAGTCCCGTATGGCTTGTGCCGGCGCCGCCCGATGTGTCCAAAGTTCTTTTCCATTGGAAAGAGCGAACGCCGAGAGAATCAGGGTGTCTTTGCGAACCCCTTCGACACAGGTGACAAAAACGCGATGATCGAATATGACGGGGCTGGACTGACCATACCCTGGAGTTGCTACGTTCCAGGAAATATTGGTCTGATCCGACCATTCCTGCGGCAGGCGCTCGTCGCTGCCCGGCACGCTGGAACCGTCCCCTCGGAACTCCTTCCAGTCGCCAAACGCGAGTGCGGTCGGGGCAAGGAGTGCCCCCAGGAAAGTTCTGCGGCCAATACTTTGGAGGAGAGTATGCTCTGACATGAAGGGCCACCTGGTCCTGCCGAAAAGAGAACAGGGCAGGGAAGAGTCGACGTCCGGCGCAAACGGCATCGCTTTCAATTTCATTGCAGGATAAAAGGGGAAGTGACGGATGTCAATGTAAAGTGATAATGATAAGCATTCTCATGTAATACCAACCGCCCTGTTCCTATTCCTGTTCATTCCGGGCCTGAAGTCAGGGAAGGGAAAAGCACGATTCCCATGACCCGGCAAACATCACCTGCCGACTGCACCCGAAGGAGAACGCACGGGAAAAACATGAAAGCAGCGCGGCTCTCAAAGGGCTCGCCTGTCCGTGGCTTCTTCTGATACTGTTTGGAGTGAATCCAGGTTGTGAAGGGAATCTTGCATTGTTGACGGTTGAGCGCGAGGTTGCCTGGTTTCTTCGCCCAGGCGGGATGGTCCAGGAGAGAATGTCGGGACGTGAGGAAGATGGTAGCGCTAACGGGGATCGAACCCGTACTCTCTGCCTTGAGAGGGCAGCGTGTTAACCAATTACACCATAGCGCCACGCTGAGATCTCTTGTACCACAGCCTCCATGCCAATTCAATGAATTCAGCCTGTCTTCCCCCGATCGGGGAGATAGCCTCGGGACCGAATAGTGGCGACCCAGACTCAAAAGGCCTCTTTCCCCTCTCCCGGACAATCCGAAGTCCTGATGGAACGAGCCGACCTGGCCCCTTCAGTCAAGGCAGTTCCGGCTTCACGCATTCGCGAGATCGCCGACATCGCTTTCTCCATGGACGGAGTGCTGAAGCTCTATTTCGGCGAATCGGACCAACCCACTCCCGACTACATCAAGGAAGCCGCCACCCGAGCCCTGGCCGACGGCTACACCTTTTACACTGAAAACGCCGGATTGCCCAGTCTGCGAGAGGCGCTGGCCGAAAAGTACCGGGAACTGCACCGGGTGGAGCTGGATCCGGGCTCGGAGATCGTCATTACCAGCTCGGGAGTGCAGGCCCTCAATGTCGGGATTCGCTGCGCGTTGGACCCGGGCGACGAAGCCCTGCTGCTGACTCCGGCCTGGCCCAACGGTTCGGCCATCGTGCAGATGTTCAACGGCATACCCAAGCAAGTGCCGATGGTTTTGAGGGACTCCCGCTACGAGATCGACTTTGACCGGCTCCGGTACTGTCTGTCTCCTCGGACCCGGCTGCTCCTCTATACCTCCCCTTCCAATCCGCTGGGGTGGGTGGCCTCCCGCCAGGACCAGGAGGCGCTGCTCGAGTTCTGCCGGCGTCACCGTTTGTGGCTGCTGGCCGACGAAGTCTACGAACGCCTCTTTTACGGCGGCAACGTAGCTCCGTCCATTTTGCGCCTGTGCGATCGGGACGACGCCGTGCTGGTGGTGCAGTCCTTCTCCAAGACCTACTGCATGACCGGATGGCGGCTGGGCTGGCTTGTGACCCGCCGGGATGCGGCCAAAAAGGCTACCGAACTGAACGAGTTCGTGGTCTCCCACGCCCCGGCCATGGCACAAAAGGCGGGAGAAGTTGCTCTCCGGGAGGGGGAATCGGAGTTGGCGTCGATGCGAGAGCGGCTGCGGGAAAACCTGGATTATTGTCGGCAGACGCTCGACGCAATGCCGGGCGTCACGCTCCCCGAACCGCTGGGAGCCTTTTACCTGTTTCCCAGGATCGAGGGGTTATCGGACTCTTTCGACTTCTGCCGCCGGTTTCTGCTCCGGAAGCGAGTCGGATTTGCACCGGGTGTGGCCTTCGGGGCCGGAGGGGAAGGGTCGGTGAGGCTCTGCTACGCGGCCGACCGGGACATCCTGCGGGAGGCCTTGGCCAGGTTGAAGACCTTTTTGGGCGAGGGTGGGGCTGGGCTTACCTGAAACAAAAGAAAAAAAGAGTTATCCACGAAGACACACGAAGGACCACGAAGGGACACGAAGAAAAACTGAAAGGAATCTTTCCCTTTCATTCGTGGTTCGCCTTTATTGACGATCGCGCGTTTTTCCTCAAATGATCCGCCAGAGCAGGGACGCGGCTTGCCAGGGACGCAATCTGCAGCAGGCGGTCAAGAACCCATGCATTCGAAAATTCGAGTCGGCATCGTGGGGGCTCGGTTCGCCGCCCGTTTTCACCTAGCCTGCTACCGGCAGGTGTTCGGGGTCCCGATGGAGGTGGTCGGGGTGATGTCCCGGTCCCGAAAAAGCGCCGAGGCTTTTGCCGGCGCCCACGGGCTCAAGGCCTTCGACTCTCTGCCGAGCCTGTTGAACTCCGTGGACGTCGTGGATATCTGCGCGCCTGCCTATGTCCACGAAGCCGTAGCCGTTGAGGCCTTCCAATCCAACAAGGACGTCATCGTGGAAAAGCCGCTCACCGGATACTTCGGCGCCGGACAAGCGCACTTCGACGCTCGCGGCTTTCCCAGGGAAACGATGATGCAGGAGGCCCTGGCAAGCTCGAGGCGGATGCGGGAGGCAGCCTCCCGATCAGGGCGCATGCTCATGTACGCGGAGAACTGGGTCTACGCGCCATCCGTTCAAAAGGAGCGGGAGATTCTGCGCTCGAGCAAGGGCCAGATCCTGTGGATGATGGGGGAAGAGTCCCACAGCGGATCGCACTCCGAAGCCTACGGGCACTGGTCCCGGGCGGGCGGAGGCTCCATTGTGGGCAAGGGGTGCCACCCGCTGACGGCGGCGCTGTATCTGAAGCGGGAGGAGGGTCTGGCCAGGCTGGGCCGTCCGTTGCGCCCACGCTCGGTCAGCGCCCGGGTCCACGAGATTACCCGCCTGGACACCTATCGGGATGCGGGTCTGCTGCGGACCGATTACCAGGATGTCGAGGACTACGGACAGATGCATGTCGTCTTCGAGGACGGCATGGTGGCCGACATCTTCTCCAGCGAGATCGTCATGGGAGGGGTGCACAACTGGTTGGAAGTGATGGCCAACAATCACCGCACCCGCTGCAACATCAACCCCACCGACTCCGTGACCACCTACAATCCGCGGGAAGGCCAACTCCGGGATGTCTATATCGTGGAGAAAATTGGGACCAAGCAGGGTTGGAGCCACCCGGCGCCGGACGAGGACTGGATGAGCGGCTATCCCCAGGAATTGCAGGACTTCATGGAGTGCGTCTTCACCGGACGCGAACCACAATCCGGCGGGGAGCTGGCTGAAGACACCCTGGCCGTGATGTACGCCTCCTACCTCTCGGCCGAAAGACGCGGTCAGGAGGTCGAGGTCCCTCTGGGTTGATCGTCCGAGGGCCGGCGCCCGGCTGCCCCCTGGACCGCTGAATCGACCCGAACCGGGCTTGGGAATTGCATCGGGCCGGCTGCTTCCGGCCCTGAAAGGATGACACCCGGTGAATCCGGATCCGACATCAGAGTCCGCGACGACAGCTTCAAGGTCGCCCTCGACTCTCGCCAACCACCCCCCCTGGTTTTTTCAGGGAATCGACTGGCGCACGGCGGCCCGGTACGCGGCTATACTGGGTCTGCTGGCCAGCTTCAGCCAGTGCCTTTCGGACCTGAACCTTCAGAAGAGCCGGGAGTGGCCCTGGTGGGAATTCGTGAGACTGTTCTGTCTCTACGCTCCCTGTGCTTTTCTGGGAGCGGTCTTTGCTCTGAAATCCGGCTTGGAACCCTTCCTGGCCAACCGTCCCTCGGCCTGGCTCGGCAAGGGCCGGCAATTGATGATTTTCGGGGTAATTCCGGGAGCGGTCATCGCCCTTTCGTTTCACCGCATGTTCGCTCCCTTCCGCTTCAGTCCGAGAATCCCCCACTACTTGCGGGAGATGGACAGTTTCTATGACAGTTTTGTGCTGTCGTTGCGGGCTGCGGTGACAGAGGAAGTGGTCTTTCGCTTCTTCCTGTTGGCTGCCTTCTACTATATCCTGACCCGCATGCTACAGCCCCTGAGGGACCGGGGTTGGACCCGCCTGGGTTGGCTGGCGGTCCTGGGCGCAATTCTACTTTCCGCCTGGCTGTTCGGCCTGATCCACGGCAGCTTCGGCTTCACCACCGCCTTTTTGGCGGGGGTACTGTTCGGGGGCATCTTCTGGCGAGCGGGATTCGAATCCGCCCTGGTCTCCCATTTTGTGGCCGACTTCATTTTTTTCAATCTCACCTACGTGGGCGAGTGACGCCCTGGTGTTCTGTCTCAGGGGATCTTCCTGCCCACCACGAACCACTCATGCCGAATCCCGAGATTCGAATCGAAGAGCTGACCTCGACGGAGGACCTGCGTCAATGCGTCGCGATCCAGCGGGCGACCTGGGGTTGGAAGGATGAAGACCTGCTGCCCCTGAGAACGCTCCTGCTCCTCAACAAGATCGGAGGCCTGGTTCTGGGAGCGTTGGATCGCAACGGGCAGGTGGTCGGATTCATCAACGCATTCCCCGGCTTCCGGGAGGGACAGGTATACCTGCATTCGCAGATGCTGGGCGTACTGCAGGACTTCCGCCGGAGGGGTATCGGCAGGGCGCTCAAGCTGGCCCAAAGGACCGAGGCCATCCGCCGGGGAATTCAGCGCATCGAGTGGACCTTCGACCCGCTCGAAATTCACAACGCTCACTTCAATCTGGAAGGGTTGGGGACCCTGTGCCGGCGGTACGTTGCAGACGCCTACGGCCCCAGCACCAGCTCCCTTCACGGCCGCCTGCCCACCGATCGCCTGGTGGCCGAATGGCACCTCGTCAGTCAACGGGTGCGCACCCGGATCGAAAGCGGCGCGCACGGGCCGGAGGACCCACTTCCGGCGACATCTTCGGCAGTGCATCTTCCGGCCGACATCGCTGATATCCGGGTCCGGGATCCTGCCCGGGCAGCGGCCATTCAGCGGGATTTCAAACGTCGGGTCACCGACCTGCTTGGAAAGGGCTATTGCATCGCCGGCTTTGAATCGGCCTCTCCGCCCGGCGAAGTCAGCTATCGCCTGGTCCCATTCCAACCGCAAGTGCTGACCTCATGATTCTCTCCGCCAGTTGGGTGATCCCGGTCAGCTCTCCTCCCATCGCTGAAGGGGCGGTGGCTCTGAATGGCGGGCGGATCCAGGACGTCGGACCGACCGCCGAGATCCTGCGGCGTTACCCCGACCGGGAAGCGCGTGACTTCAGGGGCGCGGCCCTGCTGCCCGGCCTGGTCAACGTCCACTCCCACCTGGAGCTGACGCTCCTCCGCGGCTACCTGGAGAACCTGCGTTTTTGGGACTGGATCCGGCATCTCACACGGACCAAGTACGAGTTGCTGACCCGGGAGGATCTCAGAGTCTCGGCCCTGGCGGGCGCCTGCGAAGCCATCCGGTCCGGCGTCACCACCCTGGGAGACGCCATGGATTTGGGCGCCAGCCTGGATGCCCTCACCGCCAGCGGCTTGCGCGGAGTCCTCTACCAGGAGATCTTTTCTCCCAGGCCGGAGGAAGCCGGGGAGCGGCTGGCGGAGCTGGAGCTGAAACTGGCGAACCTGGCGGAGCGAATCGGATGCACCTCCGCCCGGCCCGATGATCCTGCCGGAGGCCGTTCCGCCAGGGTCGTTCTGGGAGTTTCCCCCCATGCTCCCTTCAGCGTGAGCGGCCCTCTGTTTCGGAAGGTTGGGCGGTGGGCGGCCTCCAGAGGCTTGCCGGTGTGCATTCACGTGGCCGAGTCCGAGGAAGAGAGCCTCCTGATAGAAGAGGGGAGGGGCCCGATGGCGGAAGCCCTGCGCTCAAGGGGCATCCATTGGTCGGCTGCGGGGTGCACTCCGGTTCAGTACCTGCACCGCCTGGAGATACTGGCCCCCGGGACCCTGCTGGTGCACTGCGTCCGGCTGCAGCCTTCAGACCTGCATGTCCTGAAACAGTGTGGTGTCTCGGTGGCCCACTGTCCCAAGTCCAACTGGAAATTGGGCCACGGCTGGATGGACCTGAAACAGGTTTTCCAGGCCGGAATCCCGTTGGGCCTGGGCAGCGACAGCGTGGCCAGCAACAACAGCATGGATCTGTTTGAGGAGATGCGCTTCAGTCTGTTCAGTCCCTCCTGGACTATCCGCAGGGAGGGGCCATTGGACGCCAGCAGCCCCGGGGAGGGCTTCGCGGCCGAGCAGGCACTACGCCTTGCAACACTGGGAGGAGCCGAGGCCCTGGGTTTGTCCGGCTCGATCGGGTCGCTGGAGAGCGGCAAGCAGGCCGACCTGGTCGCGGTGGATCTGACAGGAATGCACACCATTCCGGTGTTTTCACCCGTGACCGCCATCGTCCATTCGGCCAGAGCCTCGGATGTGATCCTCACCATGGTGGGGGGAGAGGTGTTGTTCGAGAAGGGATCCCTGACAACCCTGGACGAGGTCGATCTGAAGAAGCGGATCGGAAAGATTCTGCAGAAAATGAAGTCGGCCGATCCGGCATGAGAGCCGCTCTGGAGGAAGGAGGCCACCGAGTTCCCTCGGGCGCGCGCCACGAGGTGACGCTTTTGGATCGGCATGGTGATTCGAAAAAGGAGCATTGACTGCTTGCGAGCTGCAGAATTTTTTAATAACCTACTTATTTACAGTTGTTTAAATCGACTACTCTTGAGTAACACTCCACAAATTCCGGGCCAAGTTTCAGCAAGAAAAAGACCTAAAAAAATAGGGGAAAAATGGTATTGCCTTGGTGCAGATTTCAGAATATAGTGGCGCTGTTTTTTGCCAGCATTGCCGACGAGAGGCCGATTTTCAAAGCCTCCAATCAATGCGCCTTCAGGCGCTTAAGACAAGCATTCCCATCCCTGCCCGCGTGCCGGTGCTCAGTAGGGGGTCATCCCCTCCGG
>VXMN01000210.1 GCA_009841055.1 Acidobacteriota bacterium | reverse complement strand
ACAACGTCCCCAACGCAGCACCAGCGCTGAAACCTTCTGAGCGCTGCACGACGAATTATGCCAACGGCGCGATGGCTAGAGAAATGACCCGCATTGGGCAAATGTTCGACCGGGCTCGCCAGCAGGGAAGAGGTGTCTTTATTCCTTACGTCACATTGGGCGACCCCGATCTGGAGACTTCCCGGAGAGTCGTGCTGGAATTGGAAGCGGCGGGCGCTGACCTGATCGAGTTGGGTGTCCCCTTCTCGGACCCCCTGGCTGACGGTCCGGTCATTCAGAGAGCCACCGAGCGGGCCCTGGCTCGGGGTTTCACTCTGGAGAAGGGATTGGCTTTGGTGGCGGACCTGCGCCGCCAAACCCAGGTTCCCCTCCTGCTCTTCAGCTATTACAATCCGTTGTTTGCCTACGGGTTCGAGAGGCTGGTCTCGGCGGCCAAACAGCGCGGAATCGACGGTTTCCTGATAACCGATCTGTCGGTGGAGGAGGCGGAGGGTCCCCTGCAGGTGCTCCGAGGGGCGGGGCTGGATTCCGTTTTTCTGGCGGCTCCCACCAGCACCGACGAAAGGATTCGGAAAATCGCAGCCTACTCCTCCGGGTTCATCTATGCGGTCTCTCGCACCGGAGTGACCGGCGCGCGAAAGTCGCTTTCGGACGAAGTCCAGTCCCTGATCCGAAAGATCCGTTCGCAGACCTCCCTTCCGGTTGCCGTGGGGTTCGGAGTCTCGGAGCCGGATCATCTCCGCCAGGTATGGTCCCGGGCCGAAGGCGCGGTGGTGGGAAGCGCCATCGTCGGCTGTATCGAGCGGAATCTGGGTCAGCCCGATCTGGCGCAGCGGGTCGGCGAGTTTGCACGATGGCTCAAGGGAGGGTGCTAGACCATGGACATATCCGATTGGCGAAAGCGGATTGACGAGGTCGATGCCAAGCTGGTCGACCTGTTGTCCGATCGTTCCGGTTGCGTTATGGAGATCGGCAGGATCAAGGGGCGCCGGCAGCTTGCGGTGAGAGATCCCGAGCGGGAAGAGCGGATCCTCGAGCGAATCGCCCGCAACAACAAGGGTCCTCTTGCCGATGAAGCGGTGGCCAGGATCTTCGAGGCCATCATTCACGAGTGCATTCGATTGGAGGAGCAGTTAAATGAATAAAGTCATTCGCGATGCCCACCAGGCGATCGGCGACATCGGCGACGGCTCCACCATCATGATGGGCGGCTTCGGCCTGTGCGGCATTCCGGAAAACCTCATCCAGGCGTTGCGGGACCAGGGCACCGGAGATCTGACGGTGATCAGCAACAACGCCGGCATTGACGATTTCGGCATCGGGATCCTGTTGGAAAAACGCCAGATCCGGAAAATGATCTCGACCTACGTGGGCGAGAACCGGCTCTTCGAAGAACTGGTGCTCAAGGGTGAGCTGGAAGTGGAGCTGTGTCCCCAGGGAACCTTTGCCGAGCGTATCCGTGCCGGAGGGGCCGGGATCGCCGGGTTCTACACTCCCACGGGCTACGGGACCGTGGTTGCCGAGGGCAAGGAAACCCGTTCCTTTGGAGACAGGCACTACGTTCTGGAGCGTCCCCTCAAGGCGGACTTCGCTTTCGTCAAGGCCCATTGGGGCGACAGTGCCGGCAACCTGGTCTATCGGAAGACCGCAAGAAACTTCAACCCCCTGATGGCCATGGCTGCCCGGGTCACCATCGTCGAAGTGGAGGCGCTGGTGGAACCGGGAGACCTGGATCCCGACACCATCCATACACCGGGAGTTTACGTGGATCGAATCTTTGAAGGGGTCGAGTACGAAAAGCGTATCGAGAGACGAAGAGTGAGGGATTGACATGCCGGACCAGAGACGCGATGCCATCGTGCGGCGGGCCGCCCGGGAGTTGAGGGACGGATACTACGTCAACCTGGGAATCGGCCTGCCCACCCTTGTGGCGAACCATATTCCCGAGGCCATGAGCGTCACCCTGCAGTCGGAGAACGGTCTGCTGGGAATGGGGCCTTATCCGACGGAAGATGAAGTGGATCCGGATCTCATCAATGCGGGCAAGGAAACGGTAACGGCATTGGAAAGCGCGTCCTACTTCTCCAGTGCGGAGTCCTTCGACATGATCCGCGGCGGACACATCGATCTCACCATCCTGGGGGCCATGGAGGTGGATGAGCAGGGCAACCTGGCCAACTGGATGATCCCCGGAAAGATGGTCAAGGGCATGGGAGGAGCCATGGACCTGGTGGCGGGGGCCAGACGGGTGATCGTGGCCATGGAGCATCGGACCCGGAAGGGCGGTCCCAAGATTCTGCCCGAGTGCCGCCTTCCTCTCACCGGTGTGGGAGTCGTGGACCGGATCATCACGGAAATGGCGGTCCTGGATGTGACTCCGCAGGGGTTGCGGCTAGTGGAAATTGCCGAAGGGCTGAGCCTGGATGAGGTTCGGCAGGCGACCGCGGCCCGTTTCTCGGCAGACCCCGATCTCAAGACAATTCAAGCCTGATCCGGAATGGAACCGGGACAGCCCGCTGTCCTACAGGTGTTGCCGGTAGAACCCGATCATGCGGGTCCAGGTGTCTTCGGCGTCCGCCTGGTGGTAGACGTCCGGCCGGACCTCGTTGAAGAAGGCGTGGTCCCGTTGGGGATAGATGTGGAACTCGACGCTTTTCCCCGCGTCTCGGAGGGCCGCTTCCAAATCCCGGACCGCCTGAGGGGGTACGAAGGCATCCTTTTCACCGAAAAAGCCAAGCACGGGAGCCTCCAGGGCGGGGATGTCCGGTTGCACCTTGGGATGGATGCCGTAGTAGACGATGCAGGCGCCGATGCCGGGGTTGGCGCAGGCCGCGTAGAGTGAGAGCTGTCCTCCCATGCAGAAGCCCACGCTGCCCACCCGGGATCCGCGGGTCTCCTTCAGGCCCAGGAGGTAGTCGACCGAGCCCGCCAGGTCTCGAGCAGCAGCATCGATGTTCAGCGCCATCATGAGCTTGCCGGCTTCGTCGGGGCTCTTGGTGGATTGTCCGTGATACAGGTCCGGAGCCAGGGCCACGAATCCCGCTTCGGCAAGACGATCGGCAACCCCCTTGATCTGGTCCACAAGTCCCCACCACTCCTGAAGCACGACAACGCCCGGGCCGCCCGCGGCGGGCCTGGCCAGGTATCCCTGGCATTGGCCGCCGTTGCTCGAGAAAGTCACCATTTCGCCAGCCATCTTCAACCCTCCGTGGTCCTGTGGGATTCTCCTCGGGGACGACGTTGATCGAATCTGTCGTACCGTCGGGCGGCAGTATAGCACGTCGCCGCAGGCCTGCTTCCGTGGCGGGTCGACGCGCCGGGCCTTGAGCCCCATTTCTCGCCCCGGGGGCACTGTCGCAGGGTTTCCCCTCGGCGCCTACTCGCGACCGGGGAGCGTAGCGCTCACTACGGTCGAACCGGTGGTGGGAACACACCACCTCGCAATTCAAAGGAGTTATTTACATCGATGCACAGGATGCACAGGATTCTTCAGGAAACGGTTAGGAGCGCATCCTCTCTTTAAGTTCTTGGAGGGTGATGCCTAGATCTCTTGCAGTATTGCTGAGCACATTGTAGCTGAGGTTTCTACATTGTGGGATCACGATTGGTCGGGGAACACTATCTTTTTGCAGTATGCGATGGCTGCCCTTCTGTCGTTTAAACTCCCATCCGAACTCCGTACATACTCTTTCCAACTGGGCCGAGCTAAAGTTCGGCATGCGAGATCCCACACGTCATTAGCGAAGTCCGGGAGGTTCCTTGGCGTAGCGCACACCACAGTTCCTCGGGCGGTTCTTCAAGGCTGGGTCTAACTACACGTCGGGCAGGGCGCTTTCTCGTGATCTTCATGAAAATCCCCTGAGTAAAAGACTCGACTCTGACTGTTCGTCCCCTCGAAGTCGTAGATAACTTCAGTTCTTTCAGAGCCGCAACCAAGGTGTCTCTTTCCAGACAGGACTCAATCCACAGTTCCAGCGCCTCAGAAAACGCCTTCTCGGCCAATTTTTCAGTTCTGGCCTGAGTGGCGATTCTCAGAGGTGCACAGCCACAAACCCATTGGTTTACTGTGGAATCCTTTTCCATGTAAACAGGCAGTACTGCCCGAAGTTCAAATGGGACAGACATAGGTGTTTTTCCTTAATCTCGGATTTCGATCCGAAAAGTCGGAGGAACACAAGATAATTGGTTGTAGCTCCACACTTATCATCTTCGCCCATAATGGGCTGCAATTCCACTGCCAAAGTTGCCCAGCCGTTCAAACAGAAAGGGCCGGATCGAGGCGCGCGGCGTCAGGCTCCAACCTGGTGGATCTTCATCATGTTGGTGGCGCCCTGAACGTTCATGACGCCGGAGACGATGACGATGCGCTCGTCGCGAGTGGCCAGGTTACGCTCCATGAGGATCCGGTCGGTCATCCCGATCAGGGTATCGGTGTCGGCGATCTGTCGGATCAGAACCGGGACCACTCCTCTCAGCAGGTTCAGCCGGGGGAAGACGGCGTCGCTGGGGGTGATGGCGAAGATGGTTCGCCCGGGGCGGAAGCTGGAGAGAATGTTGGCGGTGGCGCCCGAGGTGGTAAAGACAACGATTTTCCGGGTGGGCAACTGTCTGGCGGCAGACAGGGCAGCCCGGCAGACGGCGTAGGCCGTGTCGGTATGATTGCCCGGGAAGTCTCGTTCCTCGGGGAAGTGGGGGTAGGGCGGAGCCTCGGACTCGGTGTGGAGGGCGATGCGACTCATGGTCTGGACGCACTCCAACGGGAAACGGCCGATAGCGGTTTCCGCGGAAAGCATGAGGGCGTCGGTCCCGTCCAGAATGGCGTTGGCGACGTCGGAGGCCTCGGCACGGGTGGGGCGGGGGTGGCTGGTCATCGATTCCAGCATTTGAGTGGCCGTAATCACCGGCTTTCCCGACTGCACGGCGGCCCCGATCAGTTTCTTCTGCAAGAGGGGAACCTGTTCGGCGGGCACCTCCACTCCCAGGTCTCCGTGCGCCACCATGATTCCGTCCGAGACTTCCAGGATGTTTTGCAGGTCGTCCAGGGCCTGAGGTTTTTCGATCTTGGCGATCAGGGGAGGCAATGATTCTCGATTGCCCAGCCGTGCCAGCCGTTTCCGAGCCTGCACCAGGTCCTGGGCTACGCGGACAAACGAGAGCGCCAGATAGTCGATCCGGTTCTCGACCGCGAATTCCATGTCGACCTCGTCCTTGGCGGTGACGGCGGGTGCCGACAGGGAAGCGCCGGGCAGGTTGACGCCGATGCGGCTGCGCACGGTTCCGCCCGAAATCACTCGGGTGACCACATCCTCGGGGGAAACCTCCAGCACCTCCAGGACCAGCAGGCCGTCGTCCATCAGGATCCTGTCTCCGCCACCAACGAACCGGGGAAACGTGGGGGCATCGATGGAGACGGTGTCCCGGTTGCCCTGAATCTTCCGGGTGGTCAGGGTGAATCGCTGCCGGGCCGCCAACTCGGCCTGTCCCCCTTCGAATGTCCCCAGGCGCAACTTGGGTCCCTGCAAGTCCACCAGAATGGCTGTCGGGAGATTGTGTTCCTCGGCGATCTTTCGAATGCTTCGGATCACCCTCCGATGGGAGGCATGGTCACCGTGGGACATGTTGAGCCGGAAAACGTCGACTCCGCCCCGGATCAACTGCCGGAGGGCTCGCGCCGAGTCGCTGGCGGGCCCGACGGTTGCCACGATTTTGGTTTTTCTCATCGGTGGCGCGTAGCCTCACTGGGGGCCGGCGAGGCTGGACCTACTCGGCTGAATCTTGAATTTGGGAGAAAAGGGTAGGTTCCGTGTCGGGAGCCGGTGTTTTGCGGCTCCGGGTTGTCTTGTTGCGGGTGGTCTTCTTCCGGGCAGTCGTGGTCTTCCTGCGACGCTTGGGGGCGGTGCCGCCGTCCGAGTCCGATTCGGCCAGGGGAGCGGCAGCCCCGCTCAGCAGGGGCGCGTCGGTGGCCGGCGCCTCCACCGGGGATGCTTCTTTCACTGAATCCTGCCCTCCCGCGGCGGGCGCGTCGGCGACCGGCTTGCTCTGCGGAGACTGCTCCGGCGGGGTAGCGGGAACCTCAACCGGTGGGGCCTCCTCGGCTGCCTTGGCAGCGGACTTGCTGCTCCCTGCGCCGCGGCTTCTCGAAGAGCGCCGGCGGGGACGGGCGGCTTTCTTTTCGACCGGGGGAGACGGCTCGGTGGATGTTTCGGCCGGGGTGGCTTCACCCAGGAGCAGTTGCTCCACCTTGGGCTGCTCCGCCTCGGGAGAGGCAGTCGTGGCCGATGCGATCTCTGCAGGCTGCTCCGGCGGGGCAGCAGCGACCTCGGTTGGCGGGGCGGCAACAGCCTCCGCCGGAGGAGCTTCCTCGGCCGCCTTGGTGGCGGACTCCTTGCGCCCGGCGCTCCGGCTCCTCGAAGAGCGCCGGCGGGGACGGGCGGCTTTCTTTTCGACCGGAGGAGAGGGCTCCGCGGATGGTTCGGCCGAGGTGGTTTCACCTGCGGGTGGCTCCTCCACCGCGGTCTGCGCTTCCACAGGAGAGGTCGGCGTGTCTGATGGGCTTTCGGCGGGCTGCTCCGGAGGGGCGACGGGAACCTCCGCCGCAGGAGCTTCCTCGGCTGCCTTGGCGGCGGGCTCCTTGCTCCTGGGGCCACGACTCCTGGAAGAGCGCCGTCTGGGACGCGCCGTTTTCTTTTCAACCGGGGGGGATGGCTCCGTGGATTGTTCTGCCGAGGTGCTTTCCCCGTGGAGTGGGCTCTCGGACGGAGTCTCGGGCGCTTCCGCCAAGGCCTGGGGCGTTGCCGCGGTCTGAGGGTCGGTGGGTGCGGTTTCGACCGGGGTCGATGGTTCGCTCCTGGCCTTCTCTCGAGCACCCTGGCGGCGACCTCGGGACGAGCGGGTTCTGGTCGAACCACTGCTCTTGCCGGCAGGCGTCGGGCTTTCACCCCCGGAGAGCGTTGACTCCGCCGGTTCTTCCGGAGGCGCCTCCGGGGCGGCGCCATTCCCGCTCAAAGTGACGATGTAGCCGCCGCTCTTCTGATCCTTGGTCAACTGCAGCAGCTTGTTTTCGGCGGCATCTTCCAGAAGTCGGGAGAAGCTCGGGTAGCCGAAGTAGCTCTCATTGAACGAGGGCAGCTTCCGGACCAGCGTCTGCTTGATGACGGAGCCGTAGATGACTTCCTTGCCTTCCCGCTGCAGTGCCTCGAAGGTCTCGACGACCAGACCCAGGGCCTCGGCCTTCTTGCGAGGCAATCCATTCAGCTTGGGAGCCAATCGCGTATTCTCGGCGGAGGGCCGGACCAGGTCTTCATAGAAGATGAACTCGTCGCAGTTGTTGATCAACAGATCGGAAGAGGACTGCTTCACCCCCATCCCGATGACGTAGCGGCCGTATTCCCTCAACTTGGAGACCAGAGGCGAAAAGTCGCTGTCTCCGGAAACCAGGACAAAGGTGTCGATGTGATCCCGTTGATAGGAAAGATCCAGCGCATCCACCACCATTCGGATATCAGCGCTGTTCTTGCCGCTGTAACGGCTCTGAGGTACGTCGATCAGCTCGATGGCGGCCTGGTGAAAGGCCCTCTTGAATTCGGTATAGCGATGCCAGTCGGAATAGGCCCGCTTGACGGTGATCTTTCCCTTCTCGACCAGCCGCTTGAGGACGAGGTCAATGTCGAAATTGCCGTATCGGCTCTCGCGGACACCCATGGCCACGTTCTCAAAGTCGATAAATACGGCAATTCTTCGTTCGTCGATCTGCATGTCTGTTCCGCCTAGTGTATCCCAGTCAACAACCTAACACAATGACCGGCGGGGAATCAGAGTCGGGATGAAGGATGCGGCCGGAAGCCGCCCGGAGCGAGATGGCGGACGGACGATCGGCAGGCCGGCAGGACGGAGCGGCGGGGATTATCCGGACATTGCCTGTCTCTCGATCCTGCCTGGACCGGGAAGCAGGTGGTTTTCGGGCGCCAGGTCCAGCCTGGAGAGTTCCTGCAGAAATCCGATGCGGGCCGGTTCGACCCGATCGAGATAGGAGGCCTTGATTGCGTCGAAGTCGGCGATGGTTCGCTGGCAGCCCCTGGCCAGCCTCATCCTGCCTTTTTGGGTCAGGTATCGCCGATGGGATTCCAGTTGGACGATCAGTACCCCATGGTCGTGGGCCCAACCGATGACGTCCTGAAGTTGCTTGGCCAGCCTGATCGCCTGCCCGAACCGCTGGTCGTAAGCGGCATTCAGGAGTTCCAGGCGATATCGCAGCTTCTTGGTGTCGATCCTGAGTTCATGCAAACGCGTTTCGTACTCCTCCCCGGAAGGCGACCCCTCGAAGGCGAAGATCTTTGCGACGCTCTGTCTGAGATCCCTGGTGCTGATACTGAGGAAGCCCTCGAACTCCAATTCCTGCCCCACCTGGGTGAGCAACGAGGGTCTGGACCGGCGCATGCGAGCCGTTTCGGCGAACCGGCTCAGCATGGTTTCGAGGGCGCCCTGGTCGATCTTGCTCACCTGCTTGAGCATCCTTCGCCGCTGGCGCGCCTGTTCAAACTCGAATATCTCCAGCAGGTACTCGTGGGTGGTGCTCAGGATCGGTGAGGGTCCGGGTTGGTAGGCCGCCAGCAGACTGGCGTTGACATCGGTTTCCCGGGGCCGCCCCAGGATCCGGGTGATGTTCCTGACCGATGCAAGAATCTTCTTCAACTTCCTGGGGGCGTAAAAGGCGTTGAACACCTGAAAGCACTCGCGCAGCCGGCGAGAGGCCACCCGCATATCGTGGAGGTGCTCGATATCCTTTCCTTCCCGAGTGCCTGCGGCATGGGAGAACATGGCATTCACCCAATGGAGCGCCGACTCCGCCGCGAAGCCTCGAATGTCTTTATTTTTCAATGAGATGCCTGTCTTCATGGCGCGAAGGGCCGGAGGGTAGCCGCGGTTGGGACCGCCGGCTGCGTGGGACCCGGTTAGGTCATTTCTTTATGGAATCTTAATATAACATATGTCACCTTCCGTCTCTTGACCCGTGAGGGCTGCCTCAGATCCCCTCCTTCGGGTAAGATGTCAGGCCGCTCCGAATCTGAACCCCATGAGGCGCCGATGACCAGGGATCCGAAGGGTCGGTTCGATCTGGACCGAATCGCTCAACAACTGGAAGGGGAAGGCTACGTCGTACTGGAGGGACTGCTGGACTCCGACCGGTTGACGGAGTGGCGCAGCCGCATTGACAGGCTGGCGGAGCAGGAGCGCCGGTCTCCGTTCCTTCCGGGCGATGGACCGGTTCATCCCGGAGACGAGGAACTCGAGTCCTACCTGGCGGAATCCTACGCGGTCAGCCGGGAAGAGCTGGCTCGAATGATGCAGCGTGTCCGCCACACACGCGCCGAGAACCGCGATACTCCCTGGCCCGTGGGACCGCGGGAAATCAACAAGACCTTCATGCACATCCCCAATCTCTTCGATCACGACCGCTCGCAGTACGTGCGCAATCTGCCGGCCAAGACCCACCTGGCCGATGCGCTGGTCGAGCATCCCGTGGTGCTGGGCCTGGCCCATCGTCTGCTGGGGCGAGACTGCGTGCTGGGTGACGTCACCGCCACCAGTATCGGTCCGGGCACGCCGGGAGGCCCCTGGCACCTGGACAACCCCTTGACTCAAATGCCCGAGCCGCTGCCCGATTTCCCCCTGGGGTTCCAGGTGGCCTGGATGATCGATCCCTTTACCGCGGCCAACGGTGCGACACGGATAGTTCCCCGCAGCCACTTGACCCGCAGCAAGCCAGGCTGGAAACGGGGGGACCGGGCCGAGGAGAAGGCTCTGTGCGGAGACGCCGGCGCGGTTGCGATCTGGCTGGCCAGCACCTGGCACCGGATAGGCCCCAACTCTACCGATCGACCGCGCCGCGCCATCATTTCCTTCTACCAGCGGTCCTGGATCAAACCCTTTTCGGACTATCGCGGAAGCATTTCACCGGAGCGGGCCCGCCGCATGTCCCCCGCGGCACGATACCTCTACGGCTTCTCGGCCAATGGGCTACGGAGGGGCTGACGGGTTGAGACGGGTCAGCGAGCTCTTTCCAGGTAGTCGCCGCTGTTGGTGTCGACGCGGACCTTCTCACCGGCATTGACAAAGGGAGGAACCTGGACCACCAGTCCCGTTTCCAGCTTGGCCGGTTTGTTGACGCTGGAAGCGGTGGCGCTCTTGAGGCCGGGTTCGGTCTCCACCACCTCCAGGTCCACCGTGGTGGGAAGCTGAATTCCGACGGGGGTCTGCTGGTGGAATTCAACCCGGATGGTAATGTTGGGAACCAGGTAGAGAGTGCTGTTTCCCAACAGGTTTTCGCCCAGGTGAACCTGTTCGTAGGTGGTGGTGTTCATGAATACGTAGTCGACTCCGTCCTTGTAGAGATATTCCATTTCCTGCTGCTCCAGGGCCACCCTTTCGATGGTGTCGACGGAACGGAATCGGTGGTCGATGAGGGCTCCCGTCCTCAGGTTTCTGAGCTTGGATTGCACGAAGCCCCGCTTGTTTCCGGGGGTCAGGTGGGTGAAGGAAAAGACCGAGAACAGCTCGCCGTCTTTTCGAATCACCATACCGCGTCTTAGTGAGGTGGCCGATATCATTTTTCGAGTCCTCCAACCTCTTGCGTTCTCGCCACGGCCCGTACCCGGACAAGACCTCCGGTTTCCGTGGAGCCCGTTTGCTCACGGCTCTCTCTCATCATTCTCTCGACTTCCTCCGTCTTCCGGGGCAATCTCCGGGAGAGAACCCTGTAGCCGTCCCGGGTAACCAGGACGTCGTCCTCGATACGGATGCCCAGGTTCTCCTCGGGAATGTAGATTCCGGGCTCGATGGTGATCACCATTCCGGGCTCCAGGGGGCGGCTGCGATCGCTCACCGGATCATGAACCTCCAGCCCCAGGTGGTGTCCGGTTCCGTGAATGAAATAACGCCCCAGCCTTCCTCCCTGCCGGTCTCGACCGCGGCTGTCAATGGTCTCCAGAGCCACCCGGTGAATGGAGTCGAAGGTCACCCCGGGGCGGACCTGCTTCAGGGCGGCCTCTTGCGCCGCCAGGACGATATTATAGATCTCCTCTTGTCGGGGGGTGAAACGGCCGCTGACGGGATAGGTTCGGGTGAGGTCGGCGCTGTAGCCGTCAAACTCGGCTCCGACATCGATGACCACCAGGTCCCCGGAGTTCATGCGGCGATTGTTTTCGGCGTAATGCAGGACGGCGGCGTTGGGTCCCGATCCGACAATGGAGGGGAATGCCGGCCTAGTGGCTCCCCGGCTGCGGAACCGGTACTCGATGGCTGCCTCCACTTCGTATTCGAATCGACCGGGACCAATCGCGGGGAGGGCGTGACGGTGGCCGGCGATGGTGATCTCGACGGCCCGGCGGATTTTCTCGATCTCCCATTCGGATTTCTTCATTCGCAGGAAAGCCAGGTCGGGAGCAGCGTCCAGGATTCTTGCTTCGGGCAACCATTGGCGCAAGCGATCCCAGGGTTCCGGGCAGCACTTGTCGGCGGCCTCCCGGTGCGGGCCGGCCGGAAGGTTGGCGTAAACCTTGCCCTTGGGACGAACTCGTTGTGCCAGGGAATCCGGCAACTCGTCCAGACTCAGCACTTCCTGCATACCCAGGAGGCGGGCCGTGCCAGGGCCGGGCGCCATTCGGGGCCCGGTCCACCGCTCCTGTTTCGGGTCCCGCCTGGCCAGGAAAAGGGTTTCCCGAGGACCATCCACCCCGGGGATCAAGAGGAGCACGGCTCCAGGCTCGGTGCAGCCCGTCAGGTAGTAGAAGTTCTTGTCGGGAACGTATTCGTTCAGGTCGTGGTGGCGCCGGTTGAACAGGAGCGTCACTCCCTCCGTGGCCCTCTGGAGGTAGGCCATGCGTCTTTCCCGGGCCTCCTGCCGGAGATGAGTGTCCGAAGAAGAGCCAGGCTCCGACAGCAGCAGAAGAGCGACGGCAAGGCAAAGATGGCTGAAGAACGTAGACCGCACTAATCACTAGATCCGGCCGTGTCAGGAAGCCGTCTTGGGCAGCAGCGGTGCCCGCCGGCCGTCCAGGAAGCGAGCCAGAGGAGCCTGGAACAGAGACATGAGGCCGGTGAAGACGTAACCCACCAGAAACAGCATCAGGAAGGGCAGCGTGAGGTAGTTCTCGTTCGACCAGGCGAAATACACGGTGACGGCGAAGTAGAGGCCCAGCCCCAGTTCCAGGAAGGGCGTGAAGCCCATTTTCCCCCGGTACTTGCGTTTGGCTGCCAGGCCGTCGCCCGCCGAAGCAATGCAATGCTTGGGGGTTCTGCGAAAGGCGGTCTTTCTGCCGGCGAGAGCCTCCAGAACCGCCAGCGAGTTGCTCACCGACAGACCGATTCCCACCGACAGGAGGAAGGGAAGGTATTTCACCTTTTGCACCCAACCGGTGGCATCCAGCTCGCGCTGGGAGAGAGCGTAAAAGGAAGAGACCGACATGGTCGCCAGCATGAAGAGCGGCAAGTCGATGAAGAGCATCTGAAACCAGCCCTGATAAAAGCGTACGATCATGGCGGGCAGGAAGATCAGCGAGAACATCACCATCAGGGGGTAGGAACAGTTGGCGGAGAAATGGAAGGCGGCTTCAATCTTGACCCTCAGCGGCAGCCGACTCCTGAAGATGGTCGGGAGCAGCTTGATCCCTGTTTGCACCAGCCCTTTCGCCCAACGAAACTGCTGGCTCTTGAACGCGTTCATTTCAACCGGTAGTTCGGCGGGGCAGACCACGTCGGGGAGATAAATGAATTTCCAGCCTTGAAGCTGGGCGCGGTAGCTCAGATCGGTGTCCTCGGTCAAGGTGTCGTGCTGCCACCCGCCCGCATTCTCGATGGCCTCACGCCTCCAGATCCCGGCCGTGCCGTTGAAATTGAAGAAGAGCCCCGAACGGTGCCGGCCACCGTGCTCCATGACGAAGTGGCCGTCCAGAATCATGGCTTCCGTTCGAGTGAGAAGGCTGTATTCGGAGTTGATGTGCCCCCATCGGGTCTGCACCATGCCGACCCTGGAGTCGGCAAAAAAGTGGATGGTCTTGCGCAGGAAGGAGGGCTCGGGCACGAAGTCGGCGTCAAAGATGGCCACGAATTCGCCCTTGGCCACCTTCAAGCCGGCTTCCAGCGCCCCGGCCTTGTACCCCTCGCGGTTCTGTCGATGGAGGTAGTGAATGTCGAATCCGGCCCGGCGAAAGCGTTCCACGCACTGCCGGGCCAGGACTCGAGTCTCGTCGTTGGAATCGTCCAGAACCTGGATCTCCAGCAGATCCAGGGGGTAGTCCATCTTGGTCACCGATTCGATCAACCGTTCCACCACGAACAACTCGTTATAGATGGGAAGCTGGACGGTGACCACCGGGAGCTTGGCGAGTTTCTGCTCGAGTCTGGGCTTCCGATCCCTGTTTCTGAAGTAGAGGTAGACCAGTTGATAGCGGTGCAGCCCGTAGGTGGCCAGGATTCCCAGTATGATAAAGTAGGGAATCAGGACGGCGAAATCGAACGCTTCCAGGCTGTGCTGGGCGCGCACCCCATCCAGAAAGGTTCGATAGGGGCCTGATGGAAACAGGAGGGCCTCAAGATCCCGAATGAAGCTCTGTCCTGGATACTCAAGGTGGAACACGGCGCTGGGTCAACCTAATCTAGCGGGATAGGAGGGGCAACGCTCAGGCGCCGGCCGCAGGGGCTGCCTGGGACTCGAAGGCCGGCGCTGCCGGGACGAAATTCATTCGGTTCCCCCCATTGCGGTTGGCCGGGACGAACAGGCCGGGAGGCTGGGCCGACGCAGGATCTCGATTCGCAAGGTGAACTTCTGAAATTTGATACGTTTGCCGCCGCAACCAGGAAACCCCAAAATCCCTCGCACTATACTCTTGCCTCCAACAAAGATCAACTGGTTTTCAGGAACAGGATCGGCTGGATTTCCCGCCCCGGCTGGCCGTTTTGGGGCCTGCTGACCTGCGGATTGACGTCGGCGTTCCTCTACCGGAGTCTGCCTCAGCTGGCGCCGGTCCAGGAAAGAATCCCGGAGTTGGTGACCCTCTACCTGGGTCTGTTCCTCCTCTATCTGTTCTCGCTTTGGCTGATACTGCAGGCGCCCTGCGGTTTGAAGGCCAGGCTGCCCCTCATTCTTCTCTTTGCCCTCGCTTTCAGGCTGCTGCTGTTGCCGGCCCCGCCGGCACTGTCCGACGACATCTACCGCTACCTGTGGGAAGGCTATCTGCAGACGGAAGCGATCAATCCCTACGGACACAGCCCGCAATCGCCGGAACTGGAGGAGTACCGAAACCCTGTCTGGACCTCCGTCAACAACAAGGCGGTCTCCGCCATCTATCCTCCCTTCGCCCAGATGGTCCATGCGCTCTTCTATCTCGGTTTGGGTTCCGTTTCCGGCTTCAAGCTGGCCTTTCTGGGTGTCGAGATCGGCCTGGTCGCCGCCATTCTGGCCCTTTTGAAACGGAGCGGCCGGCCGCTGGGTCGCGGCCTGGGGTACGCCGGGAATCCGTTGGTGGTGATTGAAGTGGGCTGGAGCGGGCATCACGACGTGCTGGTGGTGGGACTGCTGCTTTGGGCCCTGTTTCTCCTGCAGATCCGAACGAGGGTAGCCGCCATGGGTTTGCTGGCGGCTGCCGTTTTAACCAAGCTCTATCCCGTGATCCTGGCGACCGCTTTTCTCAGGGGGCAGCCGGCTCGCTACTGGGGGTGGCTGGCCGGGTTCCTGCTGGCGATGCTGCTGCCCTACCTGGGTGCGGGAAGTCAGATTCTGGCGGGGTTGAGCCTCTACCGCCATCAATGGCGTTTCAACGGGTTTCTCCATTCCTGGTTGACCGGCTGGGGTCTCCCTCAGATCTGGTTGGAGGGCCTGTTGGGAGCCGGGCTTCTGATTTTGCTCTCTGTCTGCTGGGTTCGGGGGATCTGCAGGCTGCGGCAGCTCTATTGGCTGACCGGCGCCATCCTTCTCTTCTCCCCGACGCTCTTCCCCTGGTACCTGGTCTGGATCGTTCCCTTTCTCTGCTTTTTCCCCAATCCGGCCTGGCTGCTGTTGTCCGGCCTGTCGATCCTGTCCTATGAGGTTCTGGCCGAGTGGTCGGTCCTGGGAATCTGGCGAAGCGACCCGTTTTTTCTGAAGTTGCAGTACTATCCTTTTTGGGGAATGTTGGCGTTGATCGGGATTCGAAGTCTTTGGCTGCGCAGGCTGAAATCTGCCCAATGAATCGAATGCAGCACATTGCGGTGATCGACGACGAGAGGGAGAGCCTGGCCGCGATCTCCCGTGCTCTCAGGAGAGTCGGATACCGGGTGGATTCCTATGAGGACAGCCAGGCGGCCATGGCTCAACTGGACCGGTTCAAGCAGTTCGACCTGGTCATCACCGACCTGAAGATGCCTCGGGTATCCGGCATGGAATTGCTGAGGGCGGTGCGGTCCGTCAATCCTGAGGCCGGTGTGCTGATGGTGACCGGCCATGGGACGGTGGAGACCGCGGTGGAGGCCATGAGACTGGGGGCCGACGATTACATCCTGAAGCCCCTGGACTTGTTCGAGTTGCGGGACCGGGTGCGACAGATCCTGGAGAGCCGGGCCCCCGGCGCCCCGGGGAGGGACCCCGCCGCCCCGCGCCATTCCCGCGACCCGACCCGGAATCTGGGCGGTACCCCCGCCCTGC
>VXMN01000089.1 GCA_009841055.1 Acidobacteriota bacterium | reverse complement strand
CCCCGCCCCCGGTCCGGGATTGGTATCGGTTCGTCCTGGCTCATCCATCGGTCTCGATCGCCTTGGCGGCTCCCGGCGACCGATCGGAGCTGCTGCACACCCTGGGGCTTCTGGACGACTGGAGACCTCCAACCCCGGCCGAGCTTCAGGCCATGAGGGCTCACGGAGACCGGGTGCACCGCCATGCCAGGACCTTTGTCTGATTTTTTGTTGCCGCTGAATTCAATCCGTTCTTAAATGGCGTGGGGGGCCTGGAAACAGGCCCGCAACCGAGGAGACCTCATGCCCAAGCTGCAGCCAAGGGTGGAACCGATCAAGCGCTGGACCATCCGGGATTCCCTGGACGCCTACCACATCGCCAAGTGGGGGCAGGGCTACTTTTCCATCAACCGGAAGGGGCACATCGCCGTCCACGGCGACAAGGACCCCGAACGGGCCATCGACCTAAAGAGCCTGATTGACCAGCTTCTGCCCCGCGGCATTTCTCTGCCCATCCTGATTCGGTTCACCGACATCCTGAGGCATCGACTCGCCGAGATTCACCAGGCGTTTCAGAACGCCATCGACGATTTCGAGTACGAAGGCGCCTATCGCTGCGTCTATCCCGTCAAAGTGAACCAGCAGCGCCACGTGGTGCAGGAAATCCTCGACTTCGGACGGGAATACCGGGTGGGACTGGAAGCAGGCTCCAAGCCGGAGCTGCTGGCCGTACTGGCCGTCACTCACGGCAGGGACGTTCCCATTGTCTGCAACGGGTTCAAGGACGACGAGTTCATCGAGACCGTCATGCTGGCGCAGAAGATCGGCAAGCAGGTCATCCCGGTGGTGGAACGCTTCACCGAGCTGGAGCTCATCGTCAAGTACGCCGAAAAGCTTCGGGTGAAGCCGCAAATCGGAGTGCGGGTGAAGCTGGCCAGCCGGGGGGCCGGTCGCTGGGAGTCGTCGGCCGGATATCGGTCCAAGTTCGGATTGACGGCGACCGAAGTGGTGGAAGCCGTCCGATACCTGCGTGAACGCGAGATGGCCGACTGCCTGCGGCTGCTGCACTTCCACCTGGGAAGCCAGGTCACCAACATTCGAAGGATCAAGGAAGCCATCACCGAGGCGGCGCGAGTCTACGCCGAGCTGATCCAGGCCGGAGCCGGCCTGGAGATGCTGGACGTGGGCGGGGGCCTGGGAATCGACTACGACGGCTCCCAGTCCAGCTTCGAGTCCTCGGTAAACTACACCCTCCAGGAGTATGCCAACGATATCGTCTTTCGTCTCAAGTCGGTCTGCGACGAGGCCGGGGTCCCCCACCCCACCATCGTCTCGGAATCGGGTCGGGCCGTGGTGGCCTATCACAGCGTCCTGGTCTTCAACGTGCTGGGGGTTTCGGGTTTCGAGGGGTTCCGCATCCCCGAGTCCCTGCCCGAGGATTCTCCCCAGCCTCTTTCGGACCTCCACTGGATCGCCCGCAATCTTGGCGGGAAGAATTACCTGGAGGCGTACCACGACGCGGTTCAGCTTAGGGAAGACGCTCTCAACCTCTTCAACCTGGGATACCTCAGCCTGGAGCAGCGCAGCATCAGCGAGAGTCTCTACTGGTCCATCTGCCGCGACCTGCTGGGGATCATTCGCGGTCTGGACCACGTCCCCGAGGAGTTCAGCAGCCTGGAAGCCCTCATTTCCGACACCTATTTCTGCAACTATTCCGTCTTCCAGTCCATGCCGGACAGTTGGGCCATCGACCATCTCTTCCCCATCACTCCCATTCACCGCCTGAACGAGGAGCCCACCCGTCGGGCCATCCTGGCGGATATCACCTGCGACTCCGACGGGCGGGTAGACCGCTTCATCGATGCCCGCGGCGTCAGGCCCGTCCTCCCGCTCCACCCCTTTACGGGCAAGCCCTACTACCTGGCCGTGTTTCTGGTGGGGGCCTATCAGGAGATTCTGGGAGACCTGCACAACTTGCTGGGAGACACCAATGCCGTCCACGTGAGCCTGGAACCGAGCGGGGAGGTGCGGGTGGATCACGTGGTCAAGGGAGACCGGGTCAAGGACGTGCTGGGCTACGTGGAATATTACGCCGACGAGCTCCTGTCGCTCATGCGCCGGGATATCGAGCGCGCCGTTCGCGACAGGAAGATCTCGCTGGAAGAGTCGGGACGGCTTCTCCGCTTCTACGAGTCGGGTCTTCGGGGATACACCTACCTGGAAGAGTCGCCGGCTTCCTCCTCGAAGAAGGTGGCCCGCATCCGCAGCATGACGGCTTCACCTCATTTTTGAGGATTGGAAGTGGCTTCAGGGCCGCTCTCGGGCTCGGCGACTCCCTGAGCCCGGGCTGGTGGCTCAACCCTTGCCCGCACTCTCGGCAGATCCAGCGCCCATTGCCGCAGGATCCGATACCCACGGTCCGAGGGCGTATAGCGCCTGCCTCCCTGGTGGCCGTCCTCCTTGACCGTCTGGATGTTGAGGGGCTTGCGCAGCAGCTTGCTTTTCTCAAGATTCTCCGGATCCACCCGTGCCTGCAGGATCAGGTAGTTTTTCAGCATTTTGGGGGCGGAGAGGTAGCCGGTGCCGTCAGGGCGAGCCAGCTCCATGGAGGGAACCCGTCCGGGCACTCCGTGACAGCTCATGCAGGCCATCTGGTCGTGGCGCTGCGGTCGATTCAGCTCCGGGGCCACGTGGTCCTGGAAATAGCGGAAGCTGGCCAGGAACTCCTCGGGAAGCGAGGGGGCCTGGCCGAGCCCCAGCCGCTCCGCCAGGGGTTCCTTGCGGACCGCCTCCTGGAGATCCGCCATCCAGACCTCCGGCTCCGAGCGCAGGATGTTGCCGGCCGCCTCCCTGATTCTCTCGTTGGTTTCCGACTCGACCAGCACCTTCAAGGCTGCCAATACGGCCGGGTCCTGCCGATAGCGGGTCAGATAGGAAAGGTTGACGGCCGTCCGTCGGCTCAGCTCCGGGGTCTCGGCCTGCAGAAGCTGCAGCAGCAGCGCCCGTGCCCGCCTCCGGGCCTCCAGCAGGTCCCGTGGCAGCCCGGAGGACTCCCTGCCGTCCGCCGCCGGTCTCACCACCGGCACCTCGTCCTGAAAGGTGGAAAGCCAGTCGATGCTGGGGAGCCAGAAATGAGCTTCCATGGGATTCCTGACGCCTTCGGGAAAGAGCCGCGCCAGAAACGGGGTCTGGAAGTCGGGGTTGGCGGCCAGCATTTTCCCCATCCGATCGGCAATGAACCAGTCCGGGCTCAACGGACTCTCGGTCTGAACCGCCTCCTCGACTATCCGCAGAATTTCCCGCAAGGACTGCGAGTCGGCCGGGTCCTGGTAGGGGGGCACCAGCAGTGAATAGAGGATCTGCCGCTGCTCCCGGGTTTCGGGAACGGTAAAGCCGGCTCGGCTCAGCAACTGGAGCACCGGTTCCGCCAGCGTCTTTCGGCGGTCATAGTCCAGGGCCCCCCGATGAATCTGCTCCACCATCGGATGGATCAACTCCTGCGTTGCCGGCAGGGTGACGGCGCTGGGATCGGCCAGGGCAGCCGCGGCCAGCGTTCGCAGCTCCTCGGGACCCTCGGTGGCGAAATTCATCAGACGGTCCTGCAGGTCCGGGTGGGGGATACCGGCTGCCGCCTCCAGGGACAGGCGGACTCTCCGGGCGCCATTCCCCTGTTGCTCGCCGTCCCAGTAGCGCAGCACGGCTTTTCCCATCACTTCACCGGCGCCCGGGGTGATGTATCCCATTTGCCCGGGGCCGCCATCGCCGCCGGAGGTGTTGTAGAAGGTGGCCGCAATTTGCGTCAGGCGGCGGGCCAGGCGGTCTTTCCCGGCCGGCGCCAGGTCGGGGTCGTCCATCCGGGATTCCAGAGACTGAAACAGGGAGGTCAGCTCGGGATACTGGTGGATCTTGCTGCTGTTGGCCTTGTGGCCGTTGGCGATGAACAGGGCGTGGCTCTGGTACCGCAGGCACTGTTCCACCAGGGCCTCGGCTTCGGGAGTCGCCAGTCTGCTCAGCCATGCCTGCTGAATGGCCGGACGCAGAGGAGGATTCCAGACCCACCACTGCCAGGCGGCCTTGGCCGCCCAGGCCCGTACGCCCGGATGCGGGTCCCGCGTCAGGGCCCTGGCCAAGAGCCCCGACAGGCGGGACTGGTCGAATCCCGGGCGGGTCAAAACGGCATCGGCGCGCATTCCCAGAGCCTTGAGAACGGTTTCCCGCACACGGTCGTTCCCGGAATCATAGGCCTCGAAGAGTTCTTCGAAACCTCGGTCGTCCAGCAGGGTCTGTTCCATGGCCCAGGCGGCCGCATCCCGAACCATCTTGACGGGATCGCCCATGGCTGAGATCAGCGCGTCCACGCCCTGTCTGCCGTGGATGCCCCCCAATCCCATGAGGCCCCAGTAGCGCACCAGGGGGCTGTCGTGGGCCGCGGCCCGGACCATCAGGTCGGCCAGCCCGGGGTCTTCCGAGTGCGACAGGTCTCTGACCCTGGCCAGGGTGGTCCTGAGGGAGTCTTCGGGCGAGAATTCGAATCGCTGCCGCGGATGCTCCGGCGGTGACAGGGGAAAGAGCCGGGAAAGCGCGTGCAGCACGTAGGCCGTGGTCACGAAGCCGGTCTTGGCGCTTTTGTTCCAGAGTCCATAGGGCTTCTGCATTCCCAGCAGCGCCTGGACACCCGAGTCGACCGCCGGATCACCGGCGCCATGGCCGAGTGCTTCCAGGGCGATCAGGGCCAGGGCCGTGGGCGCCGGATCCGACTTGCCGTCGGTTTTCCAGCCCGAGCCTTCGGGGAGCGGCTGTCCGGGGTCGAAGCCCCAGGACCCGTCCGGATTCTGGATGGCCCTCAGCCGCTTCTCGTCCTCGGCTACCTGCCTTTGAATCCGCTGCCACAGGTCCAGGGCAGCCTCTTCCGACAAGAGCTCATAGTCCGGGAACTCGGCCGGAGGCAGCTCTTCTTCGGACTCATCGGTTGCCGGTGGCGGCTCGATCCGAGGAGGCCGAGGCGGGAGTCCCTGTTGAACCGCATGCACCTGCCGGCCGGCTTCGAGGTAGTCCCGGGGAAAGAAGCGGCGGAAGAACTCGATGCGGTGGGAGAGATCGTCGCTGTACTTCGGCTGCACCTCCAACAGCTTCAGGGCCTTTTCCTCCACGCCCGCGAAGTAGCGGGGATGGCCGGTGCGGTCCCAGGCGGTGCGCAGGATCTCTCCGGCATAGCTGAAAACGACCGATTTCCCGACGTTGGAACCGGGACCGGCGGCATTGATCCCGCCCGGGTCGGCGGTCTGCAGCACATGGTTGGCGGCGCGAACCAATTGCTGCGAATGGAGCTTTCGCGGAGGCAGCACCCGCTCGGCGGTGCAAACGTTGTGGCCGGCCACCCGGGTCCCGGCGGGACCGTCGCCGACATCCAGGGGAGCCAGGCTGGTGTTGTTGGCGGCCTCCTTGAGGTAATTGGTCGGCCGCAACGACTCATACATCAGGTTGACCAGCCGCCGGAAGTTCTGAATGTTCTCGACCGGGTACCCGTTCTCGACCGGAACCGCCGAGCCCCAAACCCCGGCCTGGGTATGGCAGCTCATGCAGTGGGTGCCGAGCAGGTTGCCGGTGTCGCGGATGCGACGCTCCACGCTGGCGCCGCGAGGGCGGTTGGTCAGCCAGGCGTCCACCTGGGCCAGGTGGTCGTAGAGTCCCTGGCGCACGGCCATCCGGGGGTCCCGGTAGGGCGCCGGCTGGAGCAGCCGCAATTCGATCTCGTAGCCCGGTGCGTTGGCCTCCGCCCGCAGGAAGTAAACGCCGCCGGGCTGCAGCAGGCGGTTGATTTCCGAGCGGTGGTCCTCGGACTGTTGATGAACCCGCTCGTTGTCATTGCGACCCCGGGTGTATTCCGCCAGCGGCAGCAATGCCATCTTGCCGGGGGCGGTTTCCGCCCCGGACCGGGAGGGTTCGGCAGGGACCGGACCGGCCTCGCCGGCCGGGTCCGGCAGCGCGTAGAACCTGAGGCGTGCCGCCAGGGTGTGATCGGGAAGCGTCAGGTTGCAGGTCAGCAGCCGCGGCTCGGTTCCGGTGAATTCCAGGCGAAACCAGTCGTCGCCGGAACGTCCGACCTTGCCGTTGTCGAAATACTCCACGTCATCGGCCCCGGCGGTAACCAGGACCCGCTGCACACCCTCGCCGTCGGGAAGCGGAATGGGCTGAGCCTGCTCGGGAGTATCGTTGGGTTCCTTCTCGAGGTGGAAATGAAGGTCGGGCGACTCCTCGAGATCCAGGGGCCTGGCCCGGGCGAGCATGGCAACCCGTGTCCCGGGGGGCCAGGGCGTATGGCGGGGGAAGGCGTCGACCCGGGGCGCGGTCCCGGTCTCGCGCCAGCGGGGTCCGCCAAAGACCGGTTCTTCATCGATAACCGGAACCAGGCTCAATACATATCTTCCCGACACCGGTGCCCGGTAGATCAGGAAGACATCCGGGTCCAGGGCATGGAGCACTTTTCTCCAGTCGGCAGTGGGAGGGGTGTATATGCCGAAGGCGTCGGGCTCTCTTCCGTCCCGGCCGGAACCGACGGTCTCTTTGGAGACGTCGGTTCCCTTGGCCCCATGGCGGTTTTCCAAGTGCCAGCTCACTGCTACCCGGCCGTTGGCCGGCAGTGAGGAGGGGCTGGAGACGGTCACTGAAATCTCACGGACTTCGCCGCGACGCAGGTTGAAGGTCCGTTCCCACCGGCTGTCGGACTGAAGGGAAACCTCCACCCGGTCGGTGTTGGAGGACACGCCGCCCGCTCGACCGGCAAGCACGCCCAGGAGAACCAGAACGGCCGCCATCCAGCCGGCGCCGCACTTCCCGACAACTTTCAGCTTGTCCATGGTTGTTTCCCGTGTTTTCGATTCCCCTGAAGGCCGCCCCTCTTCTTGGCTCGCCGGGCGAAGCGGTGGAAGACGGCGGTCATGGCTTCCCGCTGAGGGAGGACTCGATCCAATTCAGGTAATTCCGAGAACCATCCACCACCTGGAGAGCGATCACTTCGGGCACTGCATAGGAGTGGAGGCGGACCACCTCTTTTTCAAGCTCGGCCAACCGCTCGCGAGAGGTCTTGATCATGACCATGACTTCGTTGTCCTCGACCACCTTGTCTTCCCACCAGTACCAGGAACGAACCCCGGGAACCAGGTTGACACAGGCCGCCAGACGCTTGGCCACCAGTTGCCTTCCGACCCTCTCGGCCTCCTCCAGGCTGGAGCAGTTGACCAGTACCACCACCTTGTCTGTCATGGCTGCCTCCTCGACCCGGGGACGCCGTCGAGACCGGGGAGCAGCGTCGTCCCGGCTAACGGGACACCGGTCAAAGGGATTTTCATTATATCCGTTTTGGGCTAGACTAGCTTCCTGCTTTGCTGGCCAACTATAGCGAGCGACGGAGCCTCATCGCAACGCGGCCAACCGGGGGAGGACCACCGGCTGGTTCCGGTCAGGAGCAACTGGGGACAATCTTGGCTTCCAGGAAATTATCCAGGGTTAAACCCGGGAAGAAACCCTCCTTTCTGAGATCCATTCTCGCGGTCATTATGGGTCTGCTTTTGCTGGGCCTGGCGGTGCAGGCCGTTTTCGGCCCTACGGGTCAACTGGAAATAAACCGCCTGGAGGAAGAGATAGAGTCACTGATCCAGGAAAAGGAAGCCCTTGAGTCGGGAAACCGCCAGGTAATGGGCGAGATCGAATCCCTGAAAACCGACCCCGCCGCCATCGAAAAGATCGCTCGTGAAGAGTTGGGCCTGGTTCGGGAAGGCGAAATCAAGATCGTTACCAAACCCGACTCCCACGGTTCTCCCGGCGCCGCGGCCGGCGGAGACGACTCGGCAGCCCTGCCCGGGGACCTGCCTTCCCAACAAACTCCTTGACTCCCAAACCCCACGGAAACTAGTATTTCGGGGCGGGGTGGAGCAGTCTGGTAGCTCGTTGGGCTCATAACCCAAAGGTCGCGGGTTCAAATCCCGCCCCCGCAACCACCGAAACCGACATTCCCGAGACGGGCTTGTCGGTTTTTTCTTTTGGGGAGGCCGTGACACCGTTTGCTCCGACGGATTGGAAAATGACCTTGTTATCAGAGTGGGTGCGGTCTGCAGGCCAGCCCTTGGACAGACGAAGAAATCGTAGCGGAGCGAAGGTGCGAGCGGGAAGCGAAGGCACGCCACTACGGAACGGCAGTGAAGGCTGAGGTTGGTCAAGGAATGATCAGGCGACGCTCATGACGGAGTAATCGGGGCAAGCTGGTGGCAGCGAGTCTGGAATTGGGTGTTGAACCGAGGACGGCAGCGGTAAAGCACGCCGCGGTGTGCTGTCCTAGCTGGCATCCGTTCTCTGCGCAGCATAGCCGACCGCAGGGTTGCGAAGTTTACCGGAGTGAGCGCCGTAGAATTGGCCATACCGGGAGGCGGGTTCTTAGAGCCTGACGCTCGCTCAACTATTGACTTGGAGATAGAGGCCTTGGAGCGACGGACAATAGTTGCCCACAGCCGGCTGAGGATGCAGGAACTGCGGCTTACAGCGGTGCGGGAGCAGCAGCACGGGCTGCAGATTATAACCTTTGAGCAGCTTGCGGCGCGGCTGGCGGGCGGCATGGCGCAGCCCGTGGACGACGATGCGCTGAGGGAGGCGATAACGACCGTGTTGCCGGACACGTCGCTGGGCGAACTTGACGGGATCAAGACGCTGCCGGGCATGGTGAACGCCGCCGCTGACACCCTGCGCAAGGCGTGGCGGGCCGGGGTGGACCTTCAGACGCGCGCGGGCGCGCATTCTCGGCTCCGGTCCATGGCCAGCCTTGAGGCGGCGGTCGTGCACGCACTCCCGTCGGCGATGATGCGGCCAGTGGACCTCGTTGCGGTGGCACATACGCGCCTGGAGCACACGGCGACACTGTTCGGGTCCATTGAGGTCGTCGGCATCACCGAGCTCTCGCCCGTCTGGCGGCCGCTACTGCACGCGCTTGCCGGCTGTGTGCAGGTGCGCTGGATCGCAGGCCCCCGGCCAGTTCCCGACTGGCTTGACGGCGGGCTGATCGATATCGTTAGGGGCGAGGAACAGTCGCCGAAGATTTCAACCGTGAGTGCAGGCACGGCCTACCACGAAGCGCTCGAGGCCATGCGCTGGGCGCGTGAGCTTCTGGCGTCCGGCAGGGCAGAACCCGCCGACATCGCCATCGCCTCCACCATGCTCGCCGACTATGATGACCACCTCCTTGCCCTGCGCGCCGACGCCTGCCTCGACCTGCACTTCGTGCATGGGGTCAAGGTCACGGCCAGCCGCGAAGGACAGGCGGCGGCAGCGCTTGCTGATGTCCTGCTGCGCGGCCTTTCCCAGCCACGGATTCGGCGGCTGAACACGCTGCTGCGCGCCAATCCGGGCCCGTTCGCGGACCTGCCGGATGGTTGGCCGCGCATCCTGCCGGCCGACATGCCGCTTACGTCGGTTGAGGCGTGGAAACGCGCGATCGACGGTCTGTGCGCGGCCTACTGGCCGGACGGGAACGACCACGGCTCTGCGCTTGCCGCCATCATTGACCTGCTGTCCCAAGGAATCGAGGCTGCCGAGGAAGCGGGGGAGACACTGCTGCGCGGGCAGGTGCGCACGATTTGGCGCAGGGCGCTCGCCGCCGCCCCGGCCGCGTCGCTCGACCTCACCCTGGAGACGCTGAAGCAGGAAGACGGTCTCGATCCCTGCGTCTCGGCCTGTTGGATGCCGGCGAGTGTGCTAGCGGCATCGCCCCGGCGCTTCGTCCGGTTGCTCGGTCTCAACTCCGCGCGCTGGCCGCGCGCCATGGCGGAGGACCGCCTGCTCTCCGACCACATCGTACCCACCGCCGAACTCGATCCCCTGCCCGTCGCCGCTGCGGATCGTCGCGACTTCGCGACCATCCTGGCGACGACGGAGAGCGAGGTTGTTCTTTCTCGCTCCCGGCGTGATGAGGAGGGACGGTTGCTCGGTCGCAGCACCTTACTGCTCCATGTGCTGGCGCGGGAGGACTATGTGCCGCGCAACCGCGTGCCCCAGCACGCCTTCAGCGAGACCGACCGGCTTATGGCGCGACCCGAGGAGTTCCGGTGCCTGCCCCAAGCGGTAGCTGCGTCGAATTGCTGGTTCGACTGGCTGCGCCCGGAGATCACGCCGCACGATGGGTTGATCCGGCCTGACCACCCGGTGATCCGCACCATCCTCGAGCGCACGCAGTCAGCGCGCTCGCTAAGCATGATGTTACGCAACCCGTTGGGGTTCGTATGGCGCTACGGTCTGCACTGGGATGCGCCGGAGAGCGGAGATGATCCACTGGTGCTTGATGCACTCGCCATGGGCAATCTTGTGCACCAGACCCTCGAACGCGCCTTGCACACTCTGGAAGCAGATGGGGGCCTCGACAAGGCGTCGGAGAAGCAGATTGCCGATGCCGTGGGCGCCGCAGTCGTTGAGGTCTCAGTGTCTTGGGAAGCCGAGCAGGCCGTGCCGCCGCCCGTAATCTGGCGCCGAACGCTGGAGGAGGTGCGCGCGCTGGGCAATCAGGCGTTCGCTTTTCGCGATGGATCCCTCGGGAAAGCTCGCGCCTATGGCGAGGTCCCCTTCGGTGGTGCGGAGCACAAATCCGATGGCGCAGTTCCCTGGGACTCCAAGGCACCGGTCGAGATCCCTGACACTGGCTTCCGCATCCGGGGTTACATCGACCGGCTGGATATCTCCGCAGACGGGCGCCAGGCGCTGGTGCGCGACTACAAGACCGGGCGCGTGCCCAAGGACGACATCGTCCTCGACGGTGGCAGGGAGCTGCAGCGCTGCCTCTATGCCTTCGCCATCAAGGCGCTGCTGGGTAACGAGGTGACTATCGGAGCGTCGCTCCTCTATCCGCGCGACGCGCGGGATCTGCGGCTCGACGATCCCGACTCCACGCTTCGCATCCTCACTGGCCACCTGCAGGCGGCGCACGGCAATCTCATTTCTGGAGGTGCGGTGATGGGCACGGACACCGGCGACAAGTATGACGATCTCGCCTTTGCGCTTCCCGCCAACGCCTTCGCCATCTACCGCTCACGAAAGAAGGCGGCAGCCACTGCGCTGCTCGGGAATGCTGTGCAGATATGGGATGCTACATGATGGCGGCTCGGGAACATTCTCTGTCAGACGATGCCGCCCGACGGGGCGCCATCGCAGTCCACAATCGCTCCTTCCTGGTGGAGGCCGGGGCGGGCTCCGGCAAGACCGCTGTCATGGCCGGTCGCATCGCCATGTTGTTGTCCGGAGGCATCGCGCCCAAGTCCATCGCCGCTGTGACCTTCACCGAGTTCGCCGCAAGTGAGCTGCTTATCCGGGTGCGGGCCTTCGTTGGCGCACTCGTGGCCGGCGACATCCCGATCGAGCTTCGCGTCGCCCTGCCGGAAGGCCTCTCGGACGAGCAGCGCAGTCATCTGGCCGCTGCGGATGCAGCGCTCGACGATATGACCTGCTCGACCATCCACGGCTTCTGCCAGCGCCTGATCACGCCTTATCCGGTGGAGGCCGACATAGACCCCGGCGCACGCGTCATGGACCGCGATCAGGCGGACCTTGCTTTTGGCGAGCTCGTCGACGCTTGGCTACGGGAGGAGCTGGCCAGCGAAGCAGACGGCCTACTTGCCGAACTGGTCCTGCGCGATCCCGCTCAAACCGTCGCGCTAATCAGAACCGTTCTCGACCATCTCCGCCGCCGTCGGGCCTTCGCCCCATATGAACGACAGAGACTGGAGCAATGCGCAGCAGCGTTTCGAACGGCAACGGACGCCTTCAACGAATTCCTATCTGGAGAAGAAGCCGAGGAGCCGGAAACAGCTGCCATCGCCTATCACTTTCGAGCACTCGCCGACGAGGTTGGGGTAGCGCTGCCAGCCGACACGCCAGCCAGACTCGTCCGACTATTGGTCACAGTGCCCCACCCCGATCTCTGCACCGGATCAGGCAGCTTCCGAGTGTGTCGGAAGAAGGGAAAGTGGCGTGCTGCCGCAAAATGCATAGGTCTGGCCAAAGTCGACGGCGACCAGTTGAACGACGCGGCCATCGCCCACTACACTCTTTGTTGCGGGATGTGGAGAGCGCTACACGGGGCCGTCGCTACTCACGTGCTCGCTGATCTCGTGCCCCTGGTCGAGCCGGTTATTCACCGCTTCCGGAACCACAAGCGCGCGGCTGCACTGCTCGACTTCGACGACCTGATCTTCGCGGCCCGCGACCTACTGCGCGACCATGACGACGTACGCCGAGCACTGGCCGCGCGCTTCCGACACGTCCTCGTCGACGAGTTTCAGGACACCGATCCGCTCCAGACTGAGATCTTCTGGCGTCTATGCGGCGAGCCGCCGAAGAACGGCAACGCTGGCGATTGGACGAAATTCACGCTCCGGCCGGGAGCGCTCTTCCTCGTCGGCGATCCCAAGCAGGCGATCTATCGCTTCCGCGGCGCCGACATCGCGGCCTACATCCGGGCGCGTGAGGCGTTCCGCGCACAGGCGTCGGATGGAGTACTCTCGATCGCCACCAACTTCCGCTCCTGCGCGCCAATCATGGACTATGTGAATGAGCGCTTCGAGGCCCCGCTCTCGGAGGAGAATGGCCAGCCCGGTTTCCAAGCCCTCGATCCGTTTCAACCCGCGCGGCCCGAGGGGCCATCCGTCGCCGCTTTGGATATTTCGGTAGCCGACGAGAACGGCAGGGCCAACTCGCAGCAACAACGGGACGGGGAGGCCGAGGCCGTCGCCGACATGTGCGCGCGGCTGATCGGCAGCGAACAGATTTGCGATCAGGAGGGCGGCGGACAACGCCCATGCAGAGCTGGCGACATTGCGCTGCTTGCGCCGACCGGGAGCGAGCTTTGGCGCTACGAGGAAGCGCTGGAGCAGCGCGGCATCCCCGTCGCTACCCAGGCCGGCAAGGGCCTCTACCGGCGTCAGGAGATTCAGGACCTGATCGCCGTGACCCGCGTACTCGCCGATCAGCGTGATCGGCTCGCCCTCGGTGCCTTGCTGCGGGGGCCGCTGGTGGGGCTGACCGAGGAAGAGTTGCTCGACGTTGTCTGGGCCTTGCCGTGCGCCGAGGATGCACCTGATCATCTGCCGCGGCTCGACCTGCGGACAGCGCCGGAGACAATTGCACATCCTCAGACGCGGGACATCATCGAGAAACTGCAGGCGTTGCGCCGTCAGGTGAACGCGACCACGCCCCACTCGCTTCTCTCTCAGGCCGTCGACGTGTTGCGGGTCCGGCCTATCCTGCTTAGGCGCCATCGCGGCCAAGCCGCGCGGGCATTGGCCAATGTCGACCTCTATCTCAGCTTTAGCCGCGCCTACGCTGTGCGGGGGCTGCGTGCCTTCGCCGAGGCAATGACAGCCGCCTGGAGCGACGAGGCCCGCACCGTTGAAGGGCGGCCCGACGCCCAGGAAGAAGCGGTGGCACTCTACACCATGCATGCCGCCAAAGGACTGGAGTGGCCCATCGTCGTCCCCATCAATACGATGACAAGGGTGATGACACCGGGTAGCGCGGTTGTCGACCGCACAACTGGGCGATTCTATTGCCCTGTATTTGGGGTGGCGCCAACGGGCCACGAAGCAGCTTGCGACGACGAGAAAGCCGAACTTAATCGCGAGCGGGTACGCCTCTGGTACGTTGCCAGCACACGGGCACGCGAGCTTCTCGTTCTGCCCCGGCTTGATGTTAACGCCGCCGCGGCGGCTTGGCATTCCGTCGTCGAACTGGGGTTGCCCGCGCTGTCTGCTCTCGATCTGAGCCATCTTCCACCCGAGGCGGGCGTGGACGACCATGAATCAGAGAACGAACAGACGCGCGAAGTCTTCGCCAGCGAGGCGGCAGTGATCGCAGCGCGTCACTGGCGCATCGCCTGGCGGGTACCGAGCCGGGACGAGGACACAGCTCAGCCGGTGCTGCGGGAGGAAGAAGCGCCCGCGATCCTTGCGACCGACGGTGACGGGGCGCCTGCGGACGGCGCTTCCACAGCCACAATCAAAAGCGGTTGGGAGCGCGGCACCATCCTTCACAAGATGATCGAGGAGGTTCTCACCGGAGAGACAGCGGAGACGCAGCAGGAACTCGTCGCCCGCGCCGAGACCCTGATCAAAGCGCTGGGCCTACCCGTTATGGACGATCCCACGCATGGTCTGGCACCCATCGAGCTAGCTGGCTGCGTCCTCCGCACTCTCTCATTGCCCGAGGTTGCCTCCCTCAAACCGAGGCTCGTGCCGGAGTTCCCCGTGTATGGCTCCACCGAGGGCGACACTCACGAAGAGGCGACGGCAGGCATAGTCGACGCCATCGCCTTCGGTCCCGACGGCACGCCGGAGACAGTGATAGACTGGAAGAGCGACGTGGACCCATCGCCCGAGACCCTCGAGCACTATCGCGCCCAGGTCCGCGCCTATCTTGAGGTGACTGGTGCCGAGTGTGGCTTGGTTGTCCTCGTAACGAATGGAATAGCTGTTTCTGTGAGGCACTAGTGTAATGTAACCTAAGTTATGTTGATATACAGGCCATGTAAACTACCTGTGCGGGAGGTGTCATGGCCAACCATTCGCGTCCCATCGTTCTGTCCCCGGGTGACCGGCGGGAACTGCAACGATTGCAGCGGTCCTCGTCGGTCCCCGCCGGACTCAGCCGCCGTGCACGTGCCGTGTTGTTGATCGCCGATCACATCTCTGGTGCCGAGGTCGCCCGGCGGACCGGCTACACCCAGGTCCAAGTCAGTCGTATCCGGCGTCGCTTTGTCGAATCCGGCTTGGCCGGTCTGCCCGATCGACCCCGTAGCGGCCGTCCCCGCAGGGTCAAGCCCCGTAAGACCGCCCAAGTGGTGGCCATGACCCTGAAACCGCCACCGGCCGGGGTGACTCACTGGAGCAGCCGGGATCTGGCCAAAAAGCTCGGTCTCTCTCACACCACCGTGCATCGCATCTGGAAGGCCCATTCCCTCAAGCCCCACCGGGTCGAAACCTTCAAGTTCAGCACCGATCCCGAGGCCGAAGAGAAGATCTATGACGTCGCCGGACTTTATCTGAACCCGCCCGAGAACGCCGTCGCCTTGAGCGTCGACGAAAAAACTCAGATTCAAGCCCTCAACCGCACACAGCCCCTACTTCCCCTCAGACCCGGTCTGCCGGCCCGCCGGACCCACGACTATCGGCGCAATGGCCTCACCAGCCTCTATGCGGCGCTGGAAGTGGCCACCGGCACCGTGGTGGGACAGTGTTCCGCCCGCCACACGGGAAGCGATTTCCTGCGCTTCATCAAACGGTTGGAGCGGCGTTACCGCAAACAAGACTTGCACGTCATCGTCGACAACTCCTCGACTCATACCACGCCGGCCGTCAAAGCCTGGCTCAAGAATCACCCAAGGGTCCAGTTTCACTTCACCCCAAAGGGAGCTTCCTGGCTCAACATGGTCGAAGCCTGGTTCAGCATCCTCACCCGCAAGTCGGTGCGTCGGGGCTCCTTCGATTCGGTCCGCGCCCTGACCCAACACATCCGCAACTACATCAATCACTGGAATCGCAACCCCACACCCTTCGTGTGGACTCAGCAACCGGCCGACATCGTTGCCAAGGCCGTGCGCCGTGAGCGTTAACATGACTTTAAAAACGGTACACTAGGAATAGGGAACGAGGTCGCCAGTGGTGGAGTTTCAGTGGCAGGCTGGATAGACAATGAGATTTAGTTGCAATCCACTCAGGAACACCTAGTAGTGAACCGAAATTGGAGGCACTGGTGAGCGCCTATGCAGCAGAGTCGTCACTCGGTTGGCTCGATCTCGATGCAGCCGCAAGCGAGCGAGTGGGCACGCTGCTCCGTTCGCTCGAAGACCCATCGACCCTGGACGTCTTGGGATTAGGTACCATACGCGACGCTTTCTCGGGAATTCTCAGCCCAGGCACGTCGACGATCCAGACTAGGCTCCGCTATTTCATATTTCTGCCGTGGATCTTCCGCCGACTTGAGGATGAGCGTGTCTCTCCGAGCGAATTCGCCAACAGACTCCGTCACGATGAGGCCCAACTCATTGATTGTCTCCGTCATCTCGGGGCGAACCAAGGGGTGATCGGCTATACGGCGGGTCGAGACCTCAAGCGGATGCCGAGCGAGATCTACTGGGGCGGGCTGGGTGCTTGGG
>VXMN01000344.1 GCA_009841055.1 Acidobacteriota bacterium | reverse complement strand
TTTACGATTATGCCTCTTTTTCTTTTTGCCTCTTGTGTCGTGGTCTGGTTGTTGTTTATATGCGACTGGAATGGCGGTTATCTTCGGCGCCGGAGGGCGGGGGCTGGGCAGCAAGGAAAAGTTCCAGTTGATACTCGACCTGGCTTCGGCCCTGGGGGCGGGTGTGGGGGCTTCCCGTCCGGTCACTGACGGCGGCTGGCTGCCCAAGGAGCATCAGATCGGCAGTTCGGGCCAGACGGTCACGCCCAGGCTCTACATTGCCTGCGGGATTTCAGGGGCCATCCAGCACCTGGTCGGCATGTCCAACTCGGGCTGCATCGTCGCCATCAACAAGGACCCCTTTGCTCCCATCTTCCGGGTGGCCGACTTTGGGATCGTCGGGGATGTCTTTCAGGTCGTTCCCAAGTTGATCGAGATCGCCAGGGAAATGCGGTCATAGCCGGGGACCGGCCTCCCCAGGTTCTCCATGAATTCCGACCCGACCCCCGAAACCAAGTCCCTGGAACCCCGCGGAGGGCTGGCCTACTGGGATCGGCCCCGCCGCCTGACGCGGTGGCAGCGCATCTGGATCGCCGTGGTGACCCGGGTCGGAGCCTGGATGGTCGGCTGGATCGGCAGGACCCTCCGGTGGGAGAGCCGGGGCGACGAGCACCTGGAGCAGATCTACCGCTCCGGGAAGAAAGCCATCTTTACCTTTTGGCACTGCGGCATTTTCCCGGCTACCTGGTACTGGAGGGATCGTGGCATCGTGGTGATGACCAGCCAGAACGTGGACGGGGAGTACATTGCCCGCATTATCCGCATCTTCGGCTATGGGGCGGCCCGGGGGTCCAGCTCCCGGGGAGGCATGAAGGCTCTGGCGGAAATGTCCGGGGAATTGAAGCAGGGAAACGACGTGGCCTTCACCGTGGACGGCCCCCGAGGTCCCCGCTTCAATGCCAAGATCGGACCCGTCTTGCTGGCCCGGAGGAGCGGCGCCGCCATATTCTGTTTCCATATTGCGCTTCAGCGCAATATCGAGCTCGACAACTGGGACGGATCCCGGATACCGCTGCCCTTTTCACGGGCCTTGATCCTCAAAGCCCCCCCGATTTATGTTTCGCGCCGGGCCGACGGGGAGGAGATTCGCCGGAAGCACCAGGAAATGCAGGAAGTTCTGGACCGTTTGCAGCGACAGGGCGACGAGTACTGGAAGAAACCGCCACGGTGAGAAATGCGGCTTGAACCACAAATGGACACAAATGATCAGGTCCCGAAGAATCGCGCCAGCCTGTCGGCGCCCCTCTCCAGTTGCTCCATGGAAGTGGCGTAGGAAAGCCGGATATGGTCCCGGGTGCCGAAGCCTTCCCCGGGCACTACAGCTACCCGGGCTTCATGCAGGAGTTGCAGCGCCAGGTCGGCGGGGCTCTCCACGCGGCGGGCGTCAAGTAGCCCCCGCAGGTTGGGATAGACATAAAAGGCGCCGTCGGGCCGGTTGCAGGAGATGCCGTCAATGGAGTTGAGCGCCTCGACGATAAAGCTCCGCCGGCGTCCATATTCCCTCAGCATGGTTTGAATGGAGTCCTGAGGCCCGTCGAGGGCCGCCACCGCCGCTTTCTGGGCAATGGAGTTGGCGTTGGAGGTGCAGTGGCTCTGGATCTTGAGCATGGCCCGGATGAGAGGCTCGGGTCCCAGGCAGAATCCCACCCTCCAGCCCGTCATGGCGTAGGTCTTGGATACCGACCCCACCACTGCGACGTGGTCCCGGAACTCTTTCCCCAGCGAGGCCAGCGAAAAGGGTGTCGAACCTTCATAGTCGAAGTGGCAGTAACACTCGTCGGTCAGCACCAGGAGGTCTCGCCGGCGTGCCAGTTCCGCGATCTTCCGCATCTCCGCTTCCCGAATGGTCGCCCCGCTGGGGTTGTTGGGTGAATTCAACAGGATCAGTCGGGTTCGGGGAGAGACCGCAGCCTCGATCCGGTCTGCGGTGACCCGGAAATTTTCGGATTCCGAGGTCGGGACAAAAAGGCAGGCGGCTCCGGCATAGTGGACCGCCTCCTTGAAGGTGACCCAGTAGGGGACAGGGATCACCACCTCATCACCGGGTTGAAGCAGAGCGCTGGTCAGGTTGAAGATGGCGTGCTTTCCTCCGACGGTGACCAGGACTTCCCGGGTGGAGTAGTCGGACTGAAAATCGCGGGCATGCCGCCGCACGATGGCTTGCTTGAGTTCGGGAATGCCGTCGGTGGGGGTGTAACGGGTGAAGTCGTCCCGGATGGCTTCCAGAGCGGCCTGCTTCACGTGGCCCGGGGTGGGGAAGTCCGGCTCGCCGGCGCTCAGGTCCACCACGTCCACGCCTTGAGCCTTCAGTTGGGCCGCGGCCGCAAACACGGCCCCGGTCGAGCTCATCGAAATGCGTCCGACGCGCTGTGAGAGTCTCATGAGTCGGGATTGGCGGCGGCCTGTCCTTCCCGGCCCATTGAAGCAATCTTCTTCAGGAGCCGGTCCTCCACGTTGCGGGGAACCAGTCCGGAGATTGCCCCCCCGAATTGGCAGACTTCCCGTACCAGTCGAGAGCTCAGGTAGCTGTAGGCCTCGGACGGCATCATGAAGACCGTTTCGATCTGAGGCTCCAGGCGCCGATTCATCAGGGCCATCTGCAGTTCGTACTCGTAGTCGGATACAGCCCGGATGCCTCGGACAATGACCCGGACCTGCTGCTGCAGCGCGTAATCGACCAGCAGGCCTTCAAAGGTGTCCACGCGCACATTCGGGTAGTCCCTTTCCAGGGAGGTCCGGATCATGGTCGACCGCTCATCGGCTGAGAACAGCGGTGACTTTTCGCTGTTGATCAGGATGGCCACGATGACCTCGTCGAACAGGCGAGAGGCCCGGTGGATGATGTCGAGGTGCCCGTTGGTGAGAGGATCGAAGGACCCGGGATAAAGGGCGATCTTTTTCATGGACGGTCTCCGGCTCGATGGTCTCTTTGGCGTCTTTTCATGGCAACGGGCAGCATTCTCGGGCCGGGAAGCAGCCGGGAGCCTCGGCTGTTTCGATTCGGTGTCGCCGGCTCGATTCAAGTCTCACGGTAGAGGCTGAGTTGACTGTCCCCGTGCCGGACCTGGCGCACTCGGCTCAAATCATGGTAGCGGGGCTGCAAGGTCAACCTCCTGGAATGCTCGAGAATGACACAGGCTCGAGGAGCGAGAATCCGGCAGCGATGAATCTGTATCAGGGTCTGGGGATAGTGTTGCACGGCGTCGTAGGGCGGATCGACGAAAACTATATCAAACTTGCACATTCGACGTTGCAGGATTCGAAGCGAAACCTGGACCGGCCGAACCAGCAGCGTGACCCGGTCGGGCGGGGCAGGGGAGAGGTTTTTCAGGTTGCGTTCAATCACCTGCACCGCCCGAGGCGCGCACTCGATCAAGGTGACGTCCCGGGCTCCTCGGCTCAACGCCTCGATACCGACGCTGCCGCTGCCGGAAAAGCAGTCCAGGAAGACGGACTCCTCCACATCCTCCCGGATCAGGTTGAACAGGGTCTCCTTCAACTTGTCTGAAGTCGGCCGCGTCTCCGGTCCCTGGAGAGTGGTCAGGCGCTGGTGCTTGAACTTGCCGGCGATGACCCGAACCATAATAGCAACGCTCCGCTGCGAAAATGAGCCGTTTCTCCTCCATTCCGGAGGGTTTCGACCGGGGACGAGTGCTACCCCACCCCCACCAGGCCGTAGCGAGCTTGCCAACCTGAGCTCAGGCCGGCTGCCCATTGGCCCAGGGAGGTTTGCGATTCGACGTTGTCCACCAGGCAGGCGGCCTCTCTCCGGGCGGTCTCCAGTATGCGGCGGTCACGCAGCAGGTGAGCCACGCGCAGGGTGGGAAGACCGGACTGTCGGGTGCCGAAAAACTCCCCCGGACCCCGAATCTCCAGATCCTTCTCGGCAATGACGAACCCGTCGGTGGTTTCGCGCAGGCAGTTCAGTCTTTGGGACGCTTCCGGGCCGATCGTCCTGGAACCCTGCATCAACAGGCAGTAGGACGGCTCCCGCCCCCGTCCGACCCGGCCCCGGAGCTGGTGCAACTGAGCCAGACCGAAGCGCTCGGCATGCTCGATGAGCATCACCGTGGCATTGGCGACATCCATCCCGACCTCGATCACGGTTGTCGAAACCAGGATGTCGCTTTGCCCGCCGGCAAAGCGTTGCATGACGGCCTCCTTTTCGGCGCTCTTGAGCCGGCCGTGGAGCAGATCGACCCGGAAGTCGGGAAAGATTTCCCCTTGCAGCTGCTCGAAGATCTTCCTCGCCGGCCGCAGGTCCAGCTTTTCCGACTCCTCGATCAAGGGACAGAGCACGTAGACCTGTCTGCCGTTTCGGACCTGATCGGCAACGAACCGGTAGGCGCGCGACCGTTTGAGGTCGTCCAGCAGGTGGGTCTTGACGGGACTTCGGTTGGGGGGCATCTCGTCGATGACGGAAACGTCCAGATCGCCGTACAGCGTCATGGAGAGTGTCCGGGGGATCGGCGTGGCTGTCATCACCAGGGTGTGGGGATGGACGCCCTTCTTCATGAGGTTGAAGCGTTGGCGGACGCCGAATCGGTGCTGTTCGTCAATGATGGCCAGTCCCAGCCTTTGGAAGGACACATCCGGTTCCAGCAGGGCATGGGTGCCGATCAGGAGCTGGAGCCTCCCGTGGGACAACTCCTCCAGCAGGCGGTTCCGCTCCGCCCTCTTCAGCCCGCCGGTCAGCAATCCGATGCGGTAGCCGCTCGTGGCGAACAGGCGTCTGGCGTAGAGGTGGTGTTGCTCGGCAAGGATCTCGGTGGGGGCCATGAAGGCCACCTGGGCTCCGTTCTCCACGGCCATGGCGCCGGCCTGCAGGGCGACAACGGTCTTGCCGCAACCCACGTCGCCCTGTAGGAGGCGATTCATGGGAGTGGGTTGGCGCATGTCCTCGGCCATCTCGTCGAGAACTCTTTCCTGTGCCCGGGTCGGTCGGAAGGGCAGAAATTTGCCGGCGGCCCGGCGGAGGCCTGGATCGATGCGGAACGGCATTCCCCGAAGCTTGCGGGCCAGGCGGCGTTTCCACCGGACCCCCACTTCCAGCAGAAAGAGCTCCTCGAAGATCAGCCTGAACAGAGCCGGAGTGCGCCTGGCGGCCAGATCCTCCCCGCGTGTTTCCGCCGAGGGGAAGTGGGATTCCTGCAGGGCCGCCCGGCGGTCCATGAGGTCGTGGCGTTCCAGAACCGCCATAGGCAGAGTTTCCGGGACCCCGGAAAGTTCCGACAGTACGGTGTGGATCAACCGCCGCAGAGTGCGGGTCCCCAGGCCTCTGGCGGCCTCGTAGACGGGAACGATTCGACCCATGTCGATCGAGCCCTGAACAGGGACCGCCTGGTCCAGGATTTCGAACTCGGGATTGATGACTTGCAAGCTGCCGGCGCTGTAGGGATCAAGCTCGAACTTCCCGTGAAAGATGACCTGCTGTCCCCGCCTGAAGATCTTGCGCTGGTACAGGTATTCCGAGTGAAACCACTTGCAGCGGATCAGGCCGGTCTTGTCGCGGGCAGCCAGGTTGAAGATCTTGAGGCGATTCTTGCGTGTGGCCGTCAAACGGGCAGTCGAAACCTCGACCAGTATGGAGGTCTTTGTTCCCGGCTGAAGGTCGCTTACTCGGCAAAAGCGCGTGCGGTCCTCGTAGCGGTAGGGCAGGGTGTAGAGCAGGTCTTCAACGGTGTGGATGTTCTTGGCGGCGAGGTCGCGGGCTCTCCCGGGCCCCACCCCCTTGACGAATTGCACCGGAGTCTGAAGTTCCAGCATGTGGCAGTGGGCCGGCGAGAATCATGCGCCACCGGGTAAGACCGTCCGCCCGGCAAGCGGAATCGGTGTCAATCCTGGATCTCTGCAGGGCCTCGCTGTCCCGGGCAGACCGGACACTAATGTTGCGAGGCGGGCGTCGGTTTGCGGGCCCAGACCAGATAGCTCTTGATGAACGGATTGATGTCTCCGTCCAGGACCCGGTCGGCATCGCCCACCTCCTTTTTGGTGCGGTGGTCCTTGACCAGGCGATAGGGGTGGAGCACGTAGGAGCGGATCTGGCTGCCCCAGGCAATATCCAGCTTGCTGTCTTCGATGGCGCGGCTTTCGGCCCGCTTCTTCTCCAGTTCGGCCTCATAGAGACGGGAACGGAGGATCTTCATGGCTACCGATCGATTCTTGTGCTGGGAACGTTCGTTCTGGCACTGCACCACGATCCCGGTGGGCAGGTGAGTGATCCGGACGGCCGAATCGGTGGTGTTGACGTGTTGTCCGCCGGCGCCGGTGGAGCGATAGGTGTCGATCCTGAGGTCCCTTTCCTCGATGACCACCTCCACGGCGTCGTCGATTTCGGGAGAGACAAACACGGAAGAGAAGGAGGTGTGCCGGCGCTTGTTGGCGTCGAAGGGGGAGATGCGGACCAGGCGGTGCACTCCGACCTCCGACATCAGAAGTCCATAGGCATTGAGACCCTTGATGGCAATGGTCGCCGACTTGATCCCGGCCTCGTCACCGGCCTGGCTGTCCACCAGCTCATGTCCGAAGTCCTGCTGTTCGGCCCATCGCAGGTACATGCGCAGCAACATCTCGGCCCAATCCTGGGACTCGGTGCCGCCGGCTCCGGGGTGGACCGTCAGGAAGGCATTGGCCTGGGCGTTCTCGCCGCTGAGCAGTGTCCGGGTTTCGGCATCCTCCACCCGCGCTTTCAGCCGGGACATCTCCTCCCGGATGTCCGAACCGACGTCCTCCCCTTCGGCTCCCAGGTCGAAATAGGCCTCCAGGTCTTCAACCGACCGACCCAGTTCCTCGTCCAGGGTCAGGTCGGCTTCGAGCCGCTTGCGCCGCTGGAGCAAATTCTGGGACTGGGCCTGGTTCGTCCAAAAGGCTGGATCGGCGATATCGCTTTCAAGCTGTCGAAGTTCGTTGCGCTTGATGTCGGCGTCAAAGATAGCTCCGTATATCCCGAACCCGTTTCTCCAGAGCCTGAAAATTTCGGGTCAATTCCTCCTGTATCATGGCTTTCTCCCGATTATCGGTTGCGTGAAGTCTGTTGCTCCGCCAACTCGCGGCTGATGAAGCCTTCAAACAGCCCCTCCAACCGCGCCATCCGTACTCGGAGACCGGCTACATCCTGTCTGACATCCGCGACATCCTGGCGGACATTGCCTACATCCTCTCGGACATGGCGGATTTCCTGGCGCAAGTCTGCGGTCACCTTCCATCCAAGGCTCACCAGGGATACGCCAAGGATGCCGATGGCGATCAATTCCGCGCTAATTTTCATCGCTGATACTCCTTCCACTTTGACGGACTTGCCGAGAGGGAGATCAGACAAGATGGGGCGTTGAATCGTTGATGGCTCACCCGGTTAGTGTATCACGGTAAGCCGGGCTTGGAAGACGAGAGGCGTGGCGCCGTCAAATAGGGGATGCAGGAATCCATAAGGTGGAGTCCGTCGAATCAATCCCGACTGAATGCGGGCCGGGGATTGACGAAAGCATGCATGGTCGCGGGCGTTATGCTAGCATAATGAATGCGTACCACTGAAGGAGGGGTTATGGGCAATCTGACCATCCGAAACCTTGATGATCGCGTCATTGATAAGCTCAAGGTTCAAGCCAAGCAGAACCACAGGTCACTTGAAGGAGAGGTCCGCCACTTACTGTCGCAACAGGTGGACCGCCGTGCGCGCATCATCGACTTTCGCGAGCGGACGGGCAAACTCGCTTCTCTTACGACCGGTACTCGTCAAACCGATAGTGTGAAACTGCTGCGCGAGGATCGTGATCGGTGAAGCTGACCGTCGATGCCAGCATAGTTATCAAGTGGTTTGTGGCGGAACCGATGAGCGATGAATCGCGTCTTCTGCTCTCCCGTCGCATCCATCTGCAAGCTCCCGAATTCCTGCTTGTCGAGTTCGCAAACACCATCTGGAAGAAGAAACGACGCGGGGAACTGCTCGACGCACACCCCTTCCTGGAAGAACTCGCCGGGCTGACCGATATCATCACCCTGCATCGGGACGGCGAGCTTGTCGAGCGAGCCATTTCAATTGCAATGGAATTGGACCACCCGATCTACGATTGTCTCTACCTTGCGTGTGCTGAATCCACGGACTCGAATCTGATTACTGCTGACCAGCGCTTTGCGGACAAGGCGGTGGCCAAGTTGCCAGACGCCCCTGTCCGCTACATCGGTGCGGCAGGTGTGGCGGATTGGATCGAAACCGCGGCAAATGCCCTCGTCATCGAACGAGAGAAAGTAGAAGCGCTGATCGCTGCCTACGATGTGTTTGCAAAAACGGAGCAGTTCGTTGTCGACAGTCTCGACAGTCTCTCCAGGGGAACTGAGGAGCCAAATTTCCTTAGGCTCGCCGACTTGGGTCCCGCCCTTGAATCTCCCTCCTGTAGGCGACTTGTAGAATTGGTCATCGGGTTGAACAACGAAGAGCGCATCGATCTGCTGGCGCTCGGCTGGTTTGGCGCCGGGCTCTTCGCCAATTGGCGGCAAAGCGTCGAGCATGCTGAAAAAATGGTTGCCGGGTTCGATCCCCACTATGCGGCCGGCTATGGCCGCAACTGGCGAGCCGGGTACAAGCAGGTGACCGGCCGATAGGTCCTGTCAATATTGGCCTCTTTCGCTTGACAACGCTTGGACGGACCCGGTATAAGGTGTCGCGCTTGCGGTGCTGAGACGCCGGAGCGGACCCAAATCGGAGGAGACAGGAATTGGCCAGACACAAATCAGCGATGAAGCGAGCCCGTCAGAACGAGCAGAGGCGCTTGGCCAGGCGGAGCAAGATGCGCCGGCTGCGCACCCAGTTGGGCAAGATCAGAAACGCCATTTCCGAGAAGAACACAGAGCAGGTCGAGCAGTTGCTGGCGCCGACGCTGTCGTTGATCGACAGCTCCACCCACGGAAGCCTCATTCACCGAAACAAGGCCGCCCGTCAGAAATCGCGCCTGATGTCCCAGGTCAACAGCCTTTCCGGTAGCACCTCTTCTGCCTGACACCCAAAAAGCCCATATCTTGAACTGATAGTCGATCCCTCCCTTGCACCGGCTCGGCCGCCTGGGATAGCATGCGCTTCGTCCCATGACCACCCAGAACCTTTCCGATCCCTACCAGCTTCGTCCCGAAAACATCGAGGATCCCCCTCGCACTCTTACCAGTATTTTCCGCCGGATCGGTCCCGGCCTGATTCTTGCCAGCGGCATCGTCGGCTCGGGCGAGTTGATCGCCACCACGGTGCTGGGAGCCGAGGTCGGCTACACGCTCCTGTGGCTGATCATTCTGAGCTGCTTCATCAAGGTGGTGGTTCAGAACGAGCTGGGCCGGCATGCCATAGGCACCGGCGAGACCACCCTGGAGGCCTTCGACCGGGCGCCGGGTCCCCGTCTGCGGGCTTCCTGGCTGGTCTGGGCCTGGTTCCTGATGGTCATGTTTACGCTCCTTCAGGTGGGCGGGATGCTGGGGGGCGTTTCCGAGGTGCTCAACCGGCTGGTTCCCGAGGTTCCCATCGGTGTCTGGGTTTGGGTGGTGAACCTGGTGACGGTTGTCCTGCTCATCGGCGGGCGCTACTGGGTGGTGGAGAGGGTTTCCATGGGGCTGGTGGTCTGCTTTACCGTTCTGACTGTCAGCTGCGCTTTTCTGATGTTCAAGCTGCCCCAGTATTTTTCCTGGTCCCAGGTCGTTTCGGGATTGTCGTTCCAGCTTCCGGAAGGGGGACTCATCACCGCCGTGGCTGCGTTCGGCATCACCGGTGTGGGAGCCACCGAGCTGGTGGCGTATCCCTACTGGTGCCTGGAGAAGGGGTATGCCCGCTACAGCGGGCCTCGAGACGGCAGCCCGGCCTGGCGGGAGAGAGCCGGCGGATGGATTCGGGTCATGGGAGTGGACGTCGGCAATTCCATGGTCATCTACACCTTCGCCACAGTGGCCTTCTACTTTTTGGGAGCGGGAATCCTGCACGGACGGGGACTCCTGCCCCAGGGCTCCGAGATGGTTCAGGTCCTTTCCACCATGTACACCGAAACCATGGGGCCCTGGTCGCTGCCGCTCTTCCTGGTCGGCGCTTTCGCCGTCCTCTACTCCACCATCTTTGCCGCCACGGCGGCGCACAGCCGGGTGTTCGCCGATTTTGCCGGTATCCTCAAGCTCTACGACAAGACCGACTACGCCAAGCGGCTTAAGGTGACGCGCCTCTTCGTGGTCATCCTTCTATTCGTGCCCTCCCTCTATTTCATGTTTCTGCAGGCGCCGGTGATGATGGTCATCATCGGTGGTGCGGCCCAGGCCATCATGTTGCCTGTGATTGCCTTCTACACGGTCTACCTGCGTTACCGTCACATGCCTAAAGAGGTCCTTCCCGGCGCATGGGTGACCCTGGCCCTGTGGATCTCAGCCCTGGTCATGGCCCTGGTGATGGGCTATTCCTTCATTCAGCGAATCGCGGGCCTGAAGTAGCCGGTCCGGCCTTCAGAAATACCCCTGTATCGCTCTGCATGACCTGTCCCGTTGTATGAGTGGGGTGTGGTTTAAGTGAATAGCAGATAGCGGTTAGCCGGCCCCCGGCCCTGCCGTGCCCATCTTTCGCTTGAAATCGGTCGATCTTCAACAAAAAACGAACCACGAATGGACACGAATAGACACAAATGCAGATGGAACTGATTCAGTGAGTCTTTTGCAAAGTTCGGGAGCGGGACGTTAACCGGGAATGGCCACAAAAGGCACAAAAACACAACTTGTGCCTTTTGTGCTTTTTGTGGTCACAAAACATTTTTCACCAAGTCGCACCCGTTATTGAACAAGGCAGAAACTCAGGTATGCCGGCAAGATGACCTGCCCCGCTGCGAATTTTACGAAAGGCTCCAATGACCAGCAGCGTCCAAATGTATCTGCAACGTTGTTACCCTGGTGTGACTTCGTGTCCTTCTTGGATAACCGCTCGATATCGGTTGTTACACCCCCCAATCAACAACTCGTTAATCAGTTTATTGGTGTTCATTCGTGTCCATTCGTGGTTCGTCGTTTTGCTTTGTAGATGACTCTTATTGGTCCTTCGTGCCCCGTGGTGAGTATCGTTTTTCCTACTGGTCGGGCTGAGGCAGGGGCTGGCTAGGCGTGGGAGGGGACCTTCTCGGTGACGTAGGGGACCGTCTGGGGGCCCTCGGGGAGCACTGCGACGCGGCAGTCCGGACCCGCGGCCGCCTGCAGCCGCCTCACCAGGCCGCCGATGTCCCGGACCGGCTTGAGGTGGGCGGCCAGGACGTCGGAATCGGGGAGGGTGGAATAGAGGTAAACATCCGACTTCATCAGGATTTTGGCCAGGATTTGAACCTGCCACTGATCCTGAATGGTCTCGGTGTGGTTGTGAATGTTGGAGAGCACCTCGGCGGGAGACCCACCCGAGCGCAGCAATTGGCCGAAGGGGCCCTCGGAAGGCAGACCGTCGCAGCACTCCGAGGCCATGATAATGGTTCCCCCCTGCTTGACGATACGGGCGGCAGCCGACATGCCCTTGACGGCCTGATAGAGATTCAGATCAAGGGGAAACCCCGAATTGGTGGTCACGACCACGTCGAAGGGTTGCTCCACCGGTCGCATGACCGATTCTCGTGCAAACCGGCATCCCTCGTCGTGAGCCTCCTTCCAGTCTCCCGCGAAAACACCGGTAATTTCCCGGTCCTTGTTGAGGGTGACGTTGAGGATAAAGTCAGGCCGGACCAGAGCGGCAATTTCCGACATCTCCCGGTAGATGGGATTGTTTACGGTCTCTCCCCAGGTGGCATTGGGGTTGTCGATCATGGGAGCCGAGTGGTTCCGCAGGATGCTCTCGAAGGCGCCCACTCCCAGCAGTACCGCCTTGGGTCCCCCCGAGAACCCCGCAAACAGGTGGGGCTCGATGAATCCCGTCAGGATCTTGAGCCGAGCCTGCACGAAATCCTTGTTGACCCAGACCTGGTTGCCGAATCGACTGGCGCCGAGATGGACCATGCTGGAACGATCCCGGGGCTGGTGCTGAACGATACGGTAGTTCTCGAGGATCTGCCGGCCCAGCATGGCCTCCAGTTCCTGGGGCGTGTTGGACCGGTGGGTGCCCACGGCGTTGATCAAGGTGATGTTTTCTCTCGGGACCTGGTCCAGTTCAGACAACACGATCGGCAACACCCTGTCGCTCGGCATGGCCCGGGTGCGGTCCGGAAAGATGATGGCCACCGAGGTTTCGGGCGTGGCCAGTTGGCGCAGCGGGGCCGCGGCCACGGGATTTCGAAGCGCATGAAGTAGCGAGGCGGCTTCGTTCTGCAGTCCCTTTACGAATCGGGGTTCGATAACCTCGACTCCCCGTTCCGGAAAATCCACTTCCAGTCCGTTTTTTCCGTAGGCCAGTGTTACCTTCATGTCCTCTCCAGAGATTCTCAAGAATGCCGTGCCGTTGGACCGTTTTCCCGGGCCCGCGGTGATTCAGGCGCCAAGGGTGGGGATGTCCAATGCAATGTTGACCCGCTCGAGTGCTTATTATACTTTGATTCGGGTCCCGGTCGGAGTCCCGGGCGGTACGGCCCCACTTTCACCTGGTGAAGGAATCGGGATCGAAGATGCTCGGGCCGGATCGGGCGGCCCGAAACCCGCGGAAGAGATGCCATGCGAGAGAGCGACTTTTTCGATGAGAAGGACGTCAGAAAGCCGACCAGTCTGACCTGTCCCTTCTGTGGCCTAACCTTTCAGTACGCCGTGCGCTGGCGGCAGCGCCTCAAGAAGAGATACCTGCCGGGCAGTGCGTCTTCAGAGGACCGCCGGCGGTTCAGCAAGGCTCAGTCCTATCTGGTCCGGATCGACGACATGGTCGGCTGCCAGAACGGGAGATGCCGAAGGCGGTTCGAGATTGCCAGCTTTCAGACCGTCGTCTTCCTGTCCGAATCCGAACCGGTGCCGGACGGAAACCGCAAGCAGCCTTCCAGAACCCCAGCCCGCAGGAACCGAAATCGAAACCACCGCCGACGTTAACCACCCGTCAGGTCTCCAGCAGGATTTTGCCGAACTGTTTGGCCTCCTCCATCCGCTGATGGGCCTCCCCGGCCTCCTGCAGAGGGAAGACCCGGTCAATCGGCGGGCGTAAACCGTGCTCCGAGTAGAGTTGGACCAGGGCATCGAATTCCTGGGGGCTGGCCATGGTGGACCCCATCACCGTCACCTGCTTCCAGAAAATCCGTCTCACTTCGATCTGCCGGGCCGCTCCCAGGGTGGCGCCGTAGGTGACGATTCTTCCGGCGGGCCCGATCAAGTCCAGCGCTCTTTCAAAGACGCTGCCGCCGCTGCCGTCGATGATCACATCCAGAGGCCGGCCCTCCAGCAGTTTCCGCAGCTTGCGGCCCCACTGCTCGTCCCGATAGTTGACGCCGCCAACCGCCCCCAGGGCGAGGGCGCGTTCGATCTTGTGGTCACTGCCCGAGGTAACGAACGTGCCGGCGCCCAGGCAGTGGGCCATCTGCAACGCCAGCGAGGCCACTCCTCCGCCCACGCCGGTTATCAGGACCGTTTCGCTGGCTGTCACCCGGGCTCTGGTGACCAGTGCCCGGTAGGCGGTCATGCCGGCCAGCGGCAGCGCCGCCGCTTCCTCGAAGGAGAGGTGGACCGGTTTGGGCCGGATGTTGGAGGCGGGAACGACAACCATCTGAGCATAGGTGCCATTGTCGGGCATCCCCAGAATGCGCATGCCGGGTCCCTGGGCCTTGATCTCGGGTCCCCAGTCGAGGCAGGGGTTGATCAGCACTGCCTGGCCCGGCAGGTCGGCCGATACGCCGGGGCCCACGGCGGCCACTACGCCGGAACCGTCGGAACCCAGGATGGAGGGAAGCTGAATACCCGCGTACAGACCCTTGCGAATCCAGGCGTCGCGGTGGTTCAGCGCGGCCGACTTCAGGCGGACCAGCACTTGGCCGGCTCCGGGAACCGGGTCGGAAACCTCTTCCCACAGCAGCTTTTCGGGACCACCCAACTCCTTCAGCACGATCGCTTTCATTGTAGTCACCTCACCTGTTTCTGCGCCCCGGCCTAGCTCAACTCAGGACTCCCTGAGCCAGCGGTAGACCTCACCCAGCCGGGGACGTTTGCCGTACATCAATGAAGCCGTCCGAAAGAGCCGGGAGGCTCCCTTGACGGCCAGGACAATCCCCAGAATCAGCACTGCCGTGGAGATCAGCACATCCACCAGGGGGACCTCGTCGGTGCTTAGTCGCAGCAGCATGGTGACGGGTGCTGTCAAGGGGAAAAACGAAAAGGAGCGGGCCAGCCAGGAATGGGGCTGCTGCATGAGGGATGCGACCAGAAACATCGGAATCATGCTGGTCATTGTCCAGATGACCGACAATTGCTGGCTTTCCTGGGAGGTGTTGCCCAACAGGCCGGTGCCCGCCATGAGGCCGGCGAACAGGAGATAGCCCAGGACCACGTACATCAGGCTCAACAGAATCTGCCCGGGAGACAGGGTCATCAGGGTCAATATCAGGCTGGCCGGCAGTACCAGCAACACAACGTAAAAGGCGACCTGCAACAGACCGGCCGCACCCAGCCCCATCATCTTGCCCATCAGGAGTTGGGTGGGAGTCACCGACGACAGAAGGATCTCGATGACCCTGTTCTGTTTCTCTTCGGCAATGCCCTGCAAGAGGTAGCCTGAAGACATGAAGATGGACATCGTCAAGAGAAAAAACATGATGAAGGGGCCCAGGAACCGCCCGACCCGCTTCAGTAGGTTGCCCTCGGGCTGGATCCGACCCTGTTTCGAGACTTGCATTTCCTTGAAGCGGCCTGGCGTCAGGATCCTGGCCACGGCTTCTTCCTCCAGCCGCCCGCTGGCCAGGCTGGCTCGCAGCAGTGCGCTCAACTGCCTCCGACCGGTTCGGGTCAGTTGAGAGAAGACGCCCTTTTCAGCCGCGTAGGCGACGACGTCGCCGCTCTGCAGATAGTCGGTCTCCAACAGGAAGACAGCACTGAGATCGCCCTTTTTGAGGTCCGCCAGAGCCTTGTCCAGATCGTCATAGGCTACGAGCCTGGAGTGAACCCCGGGGCCGGGCACCGGGAGCGGATCGGTTGAAACGGTTGGCTCGGTCACTGCCTGCAGGCGGAAGTCCAGAACACGGGCGCGGTCCACCACACCGGCCGGACCCTGATTGGCCTGCGAATCGCGGAAGGTCTCCCTGGACAGCATGCTGGCCGCAAAGAGTCCGCCGATCATGATCAGCGGCAGTCCAAACAGCGTGAACAGGTAACCCTTGCGGGTCACGGTCACCAGGAACTCCCGCTTGGCTATGGACCAGACCTTGCTCATGAGCTGTCCCGCACCACCCGAATGAAAATCTCGTCCAGCGGAGTTCTGGCCCGCTGGAACGATTCGACATCGACACCCGACTCCACCAGCCAGCGGAGGAAGCGTGCCGGTTCCACTCCCTGCTTCAGGTAAACGGTAGTTGCGGCGTTGTGGCTGGTGAAACGGTCGATGAGCGCGCACGTCCGGTAGTCCGCCCCGGAACGCACCAGGAACGAGGGCTCGGAGTGGCGGTTCTGAATTTCCTCGAGGTCCCCATAGAGCACCTGGCGTCCCCGATTGATCATGAAGACCCGGCGGCACAGCGATTCCACCAGCGACATCTGGTGCACGGACAGCACCACTGTTTTCCCCTCCGCGGCCAGTTCCTGAATGGACCGGACCAGCAGATGAACGTTGATGGGATCCAGTCCGGTGAAGGGTTCGTCCAGGATGAGGATGTCGGGGTCGGAGACAACGGTGGCGATAAACTGGACCTTTTGCTGGTTGCCCTTGGAGAGTTCCTGGACCGGGCGGTTCCCTAGATCGTCGATCTCCAGTCGCTTGAGCCAATCCCGGGCATTGCCGCGGACTCGTTCGACGGAGACGCCCTTGAGCGTCCCCAGGTATTCCAGAACTGCCATGACCTTCTGCCGGAAATAGAGGCCGCGCTCTTCCGGCAGGTAGCCGATGCGGTTCTTGTGGTCCTCTGAAATGGGCTGGCCCTGGATTCGAATGGATCCGGCGTCCGGGCGAATCAGGTCGAGGATGAGGCGGATCAGGGTGGTCTTGCCGGCCCCGTTCTCTTATACAAATCACCGAGACCCCCAGACAAGACGCCATGAGGTGGTCGCAGATATAGGAGGAAAAAAAA
>VXMN01000198.1 GCA_009841055.1 Acidobacteriota bacterium | reverse complement strand
ATTCGTGGTTCGTCTTTACAAGAGATCGGCAGTTTCACCCTCGAATGATCCGCACGGCAGGGCGGAGGCGGGGCTGATCACTGACCACTGATCACTAGCCACTGACCACTATTCACTCCCTGCCTAGTCCCAGATTGCCAGCGGATGGCGGCGATCCTCGAGAGGCAGATCCACCCGGGCTCCGGTCTTCTGCGATTGGTAGACCGAGGTGATCATCTCGATGGTCCAGCGTCCATCCTGTTCACTGCAGGCCGGCTTGCGATCCTGCTCGATGGCCTCCAGCAGGTCGGCGACCAGCAAGGCGTTGCCCAGGGTGCTGCTGTCGGCCCGGAAGCGGCTCGACGCCGGCGGCTTCGCCTCGATGGGTTCCCAGCGGTGCGTCTCGTCGGGCAGCCAGCCCGGAGAGCGCAGGATGTAGGGCCGACCTCTCGGATAGACGTCGTTCGGCAGGTGAATCACGCCCTTGCTGCCGTACAACCAGAGGCCGAAGCGCTTTCGGTCGGTTCGATCGCTGGCCTTGGAGCCGAAGTAGGCGTGGATGCCTCCTGCGAAACTGAAAACCGCCGCGATCTGGTTGCCGGCCACCGGTCCGATGGGTTCGGTTGCCTCCCGGACCTGCCCGCGGCCGAGCTCCTTCCCGTCCTCGGTGACGTGGGAGAAGACCCACTTGGGGTCTCCCAGGAAGTAGCGCATCATGTCGCAGATATGGGAGCCCAGCACCATCAGGTCCTCTCCACCGGCCCGCCGGTCCTCCTTGCCCCGTCCGCGCACCTCCTGGATCATGCCGATCTCGCCGGCTTCAATCATCGCCTTGACGCGGGTGACGAAGGGCGAGGTGCGCATCTGGTGGGCCATCTGGACCTTCACCCGGTTCCGCTCCACGGCCGCCACCATGCGGTCGGCATCGGTCAGGCTGGGGGCGAAGGACTTTTCATGGAAGATGTGGCAGCCGGCCTCGGCGGCAGCCGTGGTCATGGCTGCCCGCTGGTCCAGCCACCGCGGCGCGATGGCCACGATGTCCAGCTTCTCGCCGTCCAGCATCCGGTGGTAGTCCCGATAGTCCCGCTGGGCGCCGGTGCGCTCCCTGGCCTGGGCGCGGCCCTCGTCGTCCGGGTCCGCCACCGCCACCACCTCGGTATCGTCAAAGGCCCGCCACACCGTATCGAGCCCGTGCCCGTAGTTGCCGCGGCCGGTGTGGCCGATCACGCCGATGCGATACTTTTTCCGTCCGGCCCAACCCATAGCCGCCAGTCCCGCCAGGCTTGCCTCCAGAAAGGATCGCCGTTTCATTACAAGATTCCCGAAATTATACTCGCCCAGGTTCAGAAAATAACGACGGCGGTGCCGCTGACGCTCACCATCAGCATGCTTCCCTTCCCGCCCAGGACTTCGTAGTCCAGGTCGATTCCCACCACGGCGTTGGCCCCCAGGTCATGGGCGGCTTGCTCCAGTTCTCCCAGGGCGATGCTCCTGGCCTTGGCCAGTTCCTGCTCGTAGGCGGCGGACCGGCCTCCGATCAGGTCCCGTATCCCGGCAAACAGATCCTTGACCAGGTTGGCCCCCAGAATGGCCTCTCCGGTCACGACGCCGCGATATTCGCGGATGGATTTGCCCTCGATCGAGGGAGTTGTCGTCAGAATCATCATGACCTCCGGTTGGTCAACCCGCACTTCTCACCGGGTCGCTGGACAAGAGATAAAAGGCATCTCAGGCCTGTTCTCCAGAGACTGGCGCCGTAACGCTTTCCCTGTCCGACCCGCCCAGGTGTCGCCAGCACAGCCAGCCGGCAATCAAGGGACCTGCCGCCGCCAAGCCATAGTGCAGGAGGGCTCCCCCGTAGGGATGGTCTACGGCCTGCTGGATCAGCCCCAGAGCCAGGTAGGAAGCCAGGGCCAGAGGGATCAGGCCCGCCTCCGACCGCAGATAGATGTAGGCCGCCAGCAGCGCGGCCCCCAACAGCAGCCCCTTGAGCAGCCACTCGCCCACACCCTCCACGTCCGCGCCCTGCACCACCAGCCCCAGCAGGATCAGCAGCCCGCCGGCGTAGTGGCGTCGGCTCCAGCCGCGAGTCAGGACCTCCATAAGCGAGACCGCCACCAGCAAGACGCACAGGAGCACGAAATATTGCGTGACCGCCTGAATCAGCGGACCAAACACCGGCAGGACGTTGTCCAGCGCTCCCAATTCCGGCCATGCCGGAGCCCTGGCGCTGGTGAATGCCGTTGCCAGCACTTGGATCCCCTTGGCCACAACGCCCACGGCCACCCCCAAGGCTATTCTTCTTCCCGTGGACTGGCCCCCCCAGCGGCCGGATGCCCTGACCCAGCCGAACAACAGGGCCAACAGGAGCGAGAGAAGGAGTGCTCCGATCAAACCTCCCGCGACGAGTGCCAGCAACTGGTGGCTCAATGGCTGCGCCGTCGTCAGATTCGAGATCAAGGCCGGCCACCGGTTGAAAAAGGCGGCAAGCTGCAGCAGGAACAGAATCGGGGCCAGCCAGAAGAATGTCCGAGCCGAAAACCTGCTCCGGCTCCAACTGACCACGGCGACCACCGCCGCTGCCAACGCACCCAGAGCCAGCAGGATGCCGCCGACAATGCCCAGGACGCCGACAAGATTGCTGCGGCTGCGCTCGTCCCTTTCCCAATCCTCGGGCAGGTGAACCAGGCGATAGACGTCGGACACTTCGTCGCCGGCCACAACGGCTGCTACCCGGGCCTCTCCCTGAGGAAGCGAACGGGTCCGATCGGCGAAGACAAAGGTCCAGTCCCGGCGGGCCGGCCGCTGGGAGGGTTCGGCCGAAACCTCCTCGAGATCTCCCGGTTCGAGGCCGAATCGGCCCGAAACCGCTGCCTGAGCCTTGGTTCGCGCCTGCTCCTCGGACAGGGTCGCCCCCTTCCTGGCTTCCGGAAGCCTGTGGGTGACACGGGGAACCGATTCCGAGTCGGACACAATCACCCGATACTCCTCGGCCCGCTCCTCGACGTCCCCTTCAAAGGTGGCATAACGAACCCTCCAGCGCGCCCCGGGCACATAGGAGCCGGTCAGTGTTTCGTGGGTCTCGCGGCCGGCCGTCTGCCAGACAAAACGGCCGGTTCGGGTCGCTCCCCCCCGAACGGAAACCATCTCCCGCCAGGACGGAGGAATCCGGACCCCCTTTTCCTCCAGCGCTTCCCGGGCGATCCTCACTGCCTGCTCCCGGTCCACCTCCAGTGCGGGCACGTCCGTCTGGAATCTCCCCAACAGGACCCAGACCGCCAATCCCGCAATCCCGCCCAGGAGCAATCCGTTTCGCAGAGCCGGGGACAGGACTGCAACGCTCGCCACCGGCGGCGCTTCCGGTCCGACCTCGGGCTCTCGGACCGCAGGCGGATTCCAGGCCCCGTTCAGCTTGTCGGGCGACAGGACGCTCCATTCGCCGGACCGCCATCTCGCCCACCCAATGGCGCCCAAAGGAACCAGGGTGAGCAGCACCACCAGGACCTGATCGACCCAGACACCGGGCGCCTCCGACACGAACAGCGGGATGGCGAACCAGACCACGTCGAACGCGAAGTGGAGGACGATGGCCGGCAGCAGCCCATACCTCAGATAGATGGCGCCGAAGAAAAGGGAGGGAAGGATCAACTCCACTACCCGGGCGTAGGCGGGTTGGGTGGGATAGGCCGCGTGGCCCGCCCCGAAAATCAGCGCCTGCAAAACCATGGCCGAGCCGATCCACAGGGCCGGCTTTCCGAAACGACGCCCCAGCAGCGCCGCGCCCGCCAGCGGCACGGCCCGAAACAGGCACTCTTCCCAGAAGCCGGCCTGCAGCGAGATGGCTATGGAGGAGAGCCAGGGCAGATAGGTCGCCAGGACATCCGGCTCCAGCAGCGCATTGGAGGGAGACCACCAGCCCAGCACGTTGTTGGAAAAAAAATAGAGCGCTACTTCATACCCGAAGAAAATTGGCACCAGCAAGTATCCCGCCACCGTGTATCCAAGGACCGGCGTGGTATTGGCCACTCCCCGAGATCCCAGTTTCCAGAGCTGGATATGGTGGGGAAAGGCCTTGCGCGAGAGCGTCTCGGCGGCCATGAAGGACAGGGTCAGCACAATGCCGAGGGCAACGAACTGGACCAGCGCCCACGCGATCTGCTCGGCCAGGAAACCCTGCCGGGACAAGGCCGTGTCATAGTTCATCCAGGCCAGCGGCAACTGGTTGAGGGCCACCAGGCCTTGCAGAAAGGCCACCAGCAGGCCCCAGAAAAGGGCTTGCTTCCACAGCACCCAGCCCCTTCTCAGGAGAAAAAAGAGACCGATTAGGCATCCGCCCAGGACGTAGACCAGGACCATGGCGACGCTTCCAACGGCCCCGATGGCGGTGTTGGAAGAGCGCATTTCCTGATAGCGCCGGTTGAACGCCTCGGGCACCTTGACGAATCGCGCGATCTCGGTGAACCGGTCCCCGCTCACCGTCAGACGCAGCCGGTAGCGCGCTTCCCCGATATCCTGCCGCTCGTGCTCGTAGACCAGCCGGTGATCGGTGCGCCCTCCGGGCTGCACCTCCTGGGCATGCTCCACCAACTCATAAGGCCCAAGTTCGATTCCCAGAATCTCCGTTAGCCGCGTCTCGGCCAGGCTTCGAGCCTCCTCGTCCGAGAGCGTGGCGCCCGGCTGGTCTTCGGGCAGTTTCTCGCGAAACCCCCACAGCTTTCCGGCAGAAGTAAAGCGAATCAGGCTTTCAGTGGTCTCCTTCTCGCGGAAATGGCGAACTCGCCAGGTGTAGGCGGAGTAGAGGTCGCTGGCCATCACCCGGGAGAAGGTCTCCTTTCCACCGCCCTCGAGCTCGATGTAATTCTGCACCTGGGAGCTCGAGCCGAAGGAGGCCGCCTGCTCATACTCCTCCGGACCCCACTGGTAGCGGCCGGCCAGTTCCCCGGCCCGCTGCAGGGCGGTGGCCCGATCCATCTGAAGATCCAAGGTGATGAGGGGGAAAGCCTCCCCAAAATACCGGTAAGCGCCCACCAGGGAACCCAGCGAGAGCAGCACCAGCGCGATCCAGAAAAGAGGTCGATTGGTTTTCATGGGAATTGGTTCAGCCCTCCGTTGAGCCGCCCGGACTTGGCGATTATGCCACAGAGTCGAAGCATGGCCTATCGGGAGCAAGGACCCAATCCGGTGAATCCGGACGCCTGGATTATTGAACGTGGATAGACAGGATGGACAGGATAATCAGAACGCGACGCTGCTGCACGAGAGGCTGACTCCTGCGATGATCGGGTGCGGACATGCGGATGTTTAGGACTGCAAGCCCGCTGTCTCCGGGAAAAATCTCCGGGAAAAATCCTGTGCATCCTGTGCATCCATGTTAATAAACCATCTACTCATGCCTGACTTTGAACCGGTTTCCCGCGACCCGGCGCCGGGCATTGTTTCTGGCAAGGGCCCGCCGGCCTCCCGGCCGGGAGATGCGGACTGGACAAAGGGATTTCCCCGGACATATTCTTGCGGAGCGGGAAGTGGCAACCGGTGAGAGGAAAGGACAAGAATCGTTGACGGTCTCAGGAAAGCCTTTTCATATCCGAATTCAGCTTTCAGCCGCGCTCTGCAGATATGCCGGGTGCCCCTCAGAGCTGGCGTTGTCGGCCGCCACTGTCGGCTCGGCCCTGCGGCAACTCGAGCCAAGCCATCCCCGGCTGTATCGTTCCATCTGCCGGGAATCGGGGGCCGTTCGCCCCCACGTCAACCTCTTCCTCAACAGTGACCGAATCGACGAGTTGAACGGAATGAACAGCCGGCTTCAGCCAGGCGACATACTTACCGTTCTGCCCGCGGTTTCAGGAGGTACTCCGTGCCGGACCGGGTAATTCTCTCGGTGGGAACCAAGAAAGGACTCTTTGTGGCCGAAGCGGCCAGGGACCGCGGCGGGTTCGAGCTGCGCGGGCCGTTCGGAGCCGGCGCGCCGGTCGATGCCACCCTCATCGACAGGCGGGACGACCCCCTAATCTACGCCTCCAGCCGCAACATGTTTTTCGGCATGAAAATGCTGGTCTCCAGCGACCTGGGCCGTGACTTCCGGGAGACGGGGTCGGCGCCCGCCTTCTCCAGGGAGGACGGACGCACCCTGACCAACGTATGGGCGCTGGAGGCGGGCGCCGCCGAAGGGGAGCTCTTGTCGGGGGTCGAACCCGCCGCGCTCTTCCGGAGCCGGGATGGCGGTGACTCCTGGGAGATGGTTTCCGCCATCAGCAACCACCCCCACACCCCTCACTGGCAGCCCGGCGGCGGCGGGCTCTGCCTGCACACCATTATCCGGTCTGAGAACCGCGTGCACCTGGGGATCTCGACCGGCGGCCACTACCTGAGCGAGGATCGCGGAGAGACCTTTGACGCCTCCAACCAGGGAATCACGGCGGGATTCCTGCCGGATCCCCATCCGGAGTTCGGCCAGTGCGTCCACAAGATCGCCGTGCACCCCGACAATCCGGAAAGACTCTACATTCAGAATCACGGCGGCTTCCCCGAACATCCGGGCATCGGCGTGTTGCGCAGCGACGACCGCGGTCGAAGCTGGCGGTCGATCGCCGAAGGGCTTCCTTCCGATTTCGGGTTGCCTGTCCTCATCCATCCCAACGACCCCGATACCGTCTACGTCGTCCCGCTGGAACCCATGACCCGCACCTGTCCCGGAGGCGCGCCCGCGGTCTGGCGCAGCCGGGACGGAGGCGGTTCCTGGAACCGGCTGGACAGGGGACTTCCCGAGAAAGAGAGCTACTTCACGGTTCTGCGGGATGCCGCGGACTTCGACCGATTGGCTTCGCCGGCGCTATATTTCGGAACCACCACCGGCCAACTTTGGATGGGTCGGGACGGCGGGGAGTACTGGAGCTGCCTGTTCCACTCGCTGCCGCCAATCCACTGCCTCAAGGCCGCGGTGGTTTGACCCTATCGATCATGGGCACAGAAAACGTTGAAGAGAGCTCAGGGAAACGCGGGGGCCAGGACTACGTGGAGTCCCTGCTGAACGATCTCCGCGCCCTGCAACAGATGCTGGACCGGGATGCGATCGAGTCGGAGCCGCGCCGGGTGGGGGCCGAGCAGGAACTCTTCCTGGTGGACCACAATTGGCAGCCGGCCCCGATAGGCCCCCGGATTCTGGCAGAGAGCCGGGACCCGCATCTCACTCCGGAGCTGGGACGCTTCAACCTGGAGTTCAACTGCGATCCCCTGGAGCTTCGAGGGGACTGCCTCACCCGACTGGAGGAACAACTGAACCGGTCCATCGCCGGTGTGTCCGCCCTGGCCGAGCGCCACGGCGCCGCCGTCCTGCTGACCGGAATCCTGCCCTCCCTCACCCTGTCCCAGCTCAAGCGCCGGAACATGACGCCCAAGCGCCGCTACGAGCTTCTGTGGGAAGCCGTGAAGAACCTTCGGGGAGACAGCCACCAGCTCCACATCAAGGGAATCGACGAGTTGATGCTGGAGGGAGACACCGTCATGCTGGAGGCCTGCAATACGGCCTTTCAGATCCACTATCAAGTGCCTCCGGACCGGTTTCCCCATTTCTACAACATCGCTCAACTGGTGACGGCTCCAGTGCTGGCGGCGGCCACCAATTCTCCCTTCCTGCTGGGAAAGAGGCTCTGGAAGGAAACGCGCATCGCCCTGTTCGAGCGATCCATAGATACTCGGCGGCCCTCGCCCCATGTCCGCAGCTCCCGGTCTCGCGTCAGCTTCGGCGACCAGTGGGTCCGCCACTCGGTGCTCGAGATCTTCCAGCAGGACATCGCCCGTTTCCGGGCCCTCATGACCCATGAGGGCGCCGAGGATCCGTTTGAGGTCCTTTCACGGAAGGAAGTACCCAGGCTCGAGTCCCTCAGCCTCTTCAACGGCACCGTCTATCGCTGGAATCGTCCCTGCTATGGAGTCTGGCAGGGAAAGCCCCACCTCAGAATCGAGAATCGGGCGCTGCCGGCGGGCCCCTCGGTGGAAGACGAGGTGGCCAACACCGCCTTTCTGTGCGGTCTCATGACCGGCATGGCCCAGGAGCATGAAGACGTCACCCGGCTCATCTCCTTCGAGGCAGTCAAGTCCAACTTCTCGGTTGCGGCTCAATCCGGGCTGGACGCTCAGTTGTACTGGCTGGGTGGAACGATTCTGCCGGCCCCTGAGCTTATTCAGGGGCAACTGCTGCCCCTGGCCCGGCAGGGACTGAGCCACTGCGGGATCGACTCCGACGACATCGAACGCTTTCTGGAGGTGATCCGGCAGCGAGTGGAGAACCGGCAGACGGGGGCAGACTGGCTGCTGAAATCCTGCTCCCGAATGGGCGGCGACCGCCTCAAAGGCAGCGCCCTGGTGGCCGTGACCGCCGCCACCCATCGGCACCAGCAACAGGGACGGGCTGTGCACTCCTGGCCGCTGGCGGAACCGGAGGAAGCCGGCGACTGGAGGGCTCACTACCAGCGGGTGGAACAGTACATGAGCGTGGAGCTCTTTACCGTCCATCCCGAGGACCCGGTCGACCTGGTGGCCAATATCATGGACTGGGAGCGGGTGAGACACGTGCCGGTGGAAGACGAGCAGGGCCAGCTGGTGGGGGTGGTCTCCTACCGCTCGGTGCTGAAGTGCTTCAGCCGGCAAGGGGTGAAGAGCAAGCAGGAAAGGGTCCGCGCCATCATGAAGCCCGACCCCGTCACGGTTCCCCCCGAGACCTCCAGCCTGGAGGCCGTACGCTTGATGCGACGCCACCGCATCGGGTGTCTGCCCGTGGTGCAGAAGGGCCGCCTGGTCGGCATCGTCACCGAAAGCGACTTTCTCGGAGTCGCAAGCAGCCTCCTCGAGCAGCAGTTGAAGGAATGATCGAGGCCGATATCCTGAGGCAGGTGGCGGAAGGAGAGGAACCGAGAGTGTGTTTCATGCCGGCCCCCGTGACGGCAAACCCGATCGGGGATCGTAGTCACGCGGTGAACAAGGGTGCCCGGACCCGGACTTGAGTCCTCCATGCTCGCCCTGCACCGGCTTCTCCGGTTCGAAAGGAGACCCATGGCAACCCCCTCAAAGACCGTCAACCGCCGGGCCTGGCTGGCCGGCGCCCTGTCTCTGAGCTCGCTGCCGCTGGCTGCCTGCCTGAACCGCCGGCCAGAGCCTTCTGAAACCACCGCCACCGACTTTTCACGCTCATTCTGCTTCTACATCCCCAAGAATCAAAGGATCCTGGTCCGCAGCCAGCTCTAATGCCGCTGCGAGGTCTTCGACCGCGCCCGCGGCAGCTCGGACGAATACATCCTGACCGTCCGGACCCAAACCGGCCTCAGGACCGACCCGCCGTCCGCCCACCTCGATCCGGGCTATGACTTCTGGATGATATTTTCCCGAAAGCATGTGTTGATCCGGCGGGTCCACACCTCCTCCTACAACCTGAACCCCAGCCGGCCGGGAGTGGACCGGTTCCATTCCAGCGGTTGGCGCCTTCAGCCCAGTCCGGCCACATTGCTGAACTCCGGAAAGGAGATTCGCGAAGCCGTCCAGGCCTGGCGTCCCCTGGTGGCCGTAAGCGAGTTCGTGGGAGAGGATCCCTCACGCGGGTACCGGATCGAGTACCCGGTGAAATGGGCCGACGGAAACCCGGACGACACCTTCCGCGTCGAAACCGGCCCGGTGGTGCTGCTGGACCCCGATCGGACAGAGGTGGGCCGCGGCCTGGAGTTCGACGATTTTCAGTGGGCCTACCTCGACTATCGCTCTTTCGACCGGGTGCGCTGCTTTCTGGAGAAGCCCACCTCCATTCTGTCCGGGGCCACCTACCGGCCTCCCGACCGTCTCCCGCGCCGCAATCCGGCCCTGACGGGCGAGCAGGTCGCCCGAATCCGGAAGCGTCTCTTCAGCGGATGGAAACCGCCCCTGCCCTTCGACCGATTGCGCAGGCTGTTTCAGACCGATCACCATTCGGCCGTGGACCATCGACCGGTATCCACCACTCTTTACGCCCTCGATTCACTGGCCGGTGGATCTATGGCGCGCAGCGCGGCTCGTCCCCGGGCAGAAGAGATCCCATCCTGAAAGGAGCTCACCCGTGAAGACTCCCCTTGCGCACTGCTTGCTGGCGGCGGTACTGCTGTGCACTCCGACCTGCGGTCCGGGCTCGGGCGGGCCGGAAACCGGGTCGTCCCGGACCGGCCTCTTCCAACAGACCGACGTGTTCGTCGCCGGCAAGGACGGCATTTCCCAGTTCCGCATCCCTGTGCTGCTGACCTCCACCCGCGGGACGCTGCTGGCGTTCTGCGACGCCCGGGTAGACAAGCCGGGAGATCCGCCCAACAACATCGACCTGGTGATGAAACGGAGCACCGACCAGGGCAGGACGTGGGGACCGCTGCAGGTGTTGCTGGACGTCGGGGAGGGCGCCACCGCCGATTCCTGCGGACTGGTGGACCGCCGGACGGGAACGATCTGGATCTTCACCGTATACTGCCCGGTGGGTGTCGGCACCCGCACGGCCAAGCCCGGACTGTCCGGCGACACCTTCATGTATTGGGCCATCAAGAGCACCGACGACGGCCTGACCTGGTCGGACAGGATCGACCTGACGCCCATGTTCAAGAAACCCGAGTGGAACTCCGGATCCCCCGGACCCGGCAAGGGCATGCAGATGCGAAGCGGACGCCTGGTCGTCCCCAAGTATTTTGTAAAGGAGGGCTATTCGGCCTCTCACGTGGTCTTCAGCGACGACCACGGAGAGACCTGGACGATCGGCGGCGAAGCCTTCACCAACGGGACCACCAACGAGAGCCAGGTGGCGGAGCTGAGCGACGGAACCCTTCTGCTGAACATGCGGGGGACCGAGGGGAACCGGCGCAGAATCAGCCGAAGCACCGATGGAGGGATGAGCTGGGCGAAAGTCAGCCTGGATCCGGCTCTCATCGAGCCGCGCTGCCAGGCCAGCCTCTCGAACTTCACCAACCGGCTGGACCACGACCGGGACCGACTCCTCTTTTCCAATCCGGCCGCCCTGGAGCGCAGGAACATGACGGTTCGTCTCAGCTACGACGAGGGCCGAAGCTGGCCCGTGTCCCGGCAGATTCATGCCGGGCCCTCCGCCTACTCCTGCCTGACGGTGCTGCCCGACATGACGGCCGGCTGCCTCTACGAGAGAGGCGACCAGTCCCCCTATGAAAGGATCACCTTCGCCAGGTTCGACCTGGCATGGCTGACCCACGGCAAGGACAGCCTGGAGAACACCGACGGCTCGCCGTGACAAGCCCTTGCTACCAGCTTGACCGGAGCCCACAGGCTCAGTTTGCCGGTTGCTGCCGCCGGCGCTCCCAACCCGCTTCCGGAAAGATCCGGGAAAGGATTGCGACCGCCAGCAGCCCCGAGACGCATCCCCCCGGAATAATCCACATGAAGGAGATGCCCCAAGGCTGACCGAAGAGCTCACGGCTGAAGGTGATCAGCCAGCCGCAAACCATGCTGACCGCGGCCCCGGCCAGCACCGACCGGGGACCGCAGAGGGGCAGCAGCACGCCCGCCAGGACAATCATGCCCAGCGTGCCCGGCAAGCCGCCGGTGGACTTGTGCATCACCTCGTACAGGTTCCCCTGAATCATCTGCATCGCGAAGGCCATGAGGATGGCCAGCAGGCCGGCCAGCAGCGTCACCACCTTTGCCACCCACAGCGCAGGCCGACGGTCGTCGTCGCTGCGGAACCGCTGGTGGAAATCGACGGTGACCACGGCCGAGAGGCTGTTGATCCCGGAGTCGATGCTGGACATCGCGGCCGACAGAAGGCCCGCCACCACCAGCCCGCGAACCCCCACCGGCAGAGAGTGGGCAATGAACCAGGGAAACACCTCGTCTGCGTGGGAAGCCCCCTCCCACCCGGCGCCCTGGGGACCGTACTGGGAAAAACTGGTCAGGGCCAACCCCAGCACGGCCATCACCACCGACAGGACCACGCCGCACCCCACGTAGGCCAGAAAGGAGCGGCCGGCGGCCCCCCTGGAGGGCGTCGACAGGTAGCGCTGCACCGCCACCTGATCCGCACCGTGCAGGCAGACCTTGGCGAAGAAGGTCTGCACGATGATGCCGAAGGCGGTGATCCGCACCCTGGGGTCCAGGTCGAAGAGTGGCTGCGGCTGGTAGGGCACCAGCCTGGCGGCCTCCCACCAATCGAACAGACCGGTCGAGGTGCGGAACATGATGTATCCGATGCAGAAGAGACTGCCTCCGAGGAGTATCGACCACTGGATGACGTCGGTCCACACCACGGCCCGCAGCCCGCCCAACCAGGTGTAGACCGTACCCACCACGGCCACCGCCACGATGATGGTCGACAACTCCCAGCCGGTAATTCGGGTGAGAGCGAAGGAGGCCGTGTATACCACCAGCCCCATCCAGATGATGCGAAGCCCCATGAAGATGACTACCCCGACCATGCGTACCCGCAGGTCGAAACGGCGCTCCAGCAGCTCGTAGACGGTGGTGATGCGCCGGCGCATGAAGTAGGGCAGCAAGAGAAAGTTGATGACCAGGATCGCGGGGAAGACCCCCAACTGGGCGGCGTGAAACATCAGCCCGTTCCTGATCTGTTCCCCGGGAACGGACAGATAGCTGATGGTCGACATCAGGGAGGCCTGAATGCTGATGCCCACCATCAGCCAGTGCATGTTGCGGCGGCCGAGGAAATACTCTTCGGTTGAGTTCTGCCTTCGGGAAAGGGCTACCCCCATGACAACGATCACCGCAAAGTAGATCAGTACTATTGCGGTATCGACAGCTCCGATGGGGCCGGGCATGGCGTTTTCCCTGGAGGATACAATGAAGGCAGCAGATCCTCAGGTCTGCCGGCAAGATGACCTGCACCGCTGCAAATTTTGTAAAAAGCTCGTATTCTATCAGTCGCCCCGAACCGAGCACCCGGACCATCGTTCCGTGCCCGGGAAATCCACGAGGTTCCGCCCATGAACTCTCTCATCTCCGACAGTGTCTACCTTCGCGTGGGTAACCGCCGGCAGTTCTTCTTCGACGACCTGCTGCTGGAGCAGACCCAGAATCTGACGCGGCGATTCCATTCCCCCCAACCGGCCGGCGACCGGCCCGTCCTGGTCAAGGACCGCCCCTGGGAGCACGTGCTCTATTTCACCTGTAACACCTGGAACGTGATTCGGGATCCGCAGGACGGCCTCTTCAAGTGCTGGTACGAGGACTGGCGGATCGAGGACTTCGCCAGGGCGGCCTCCTGGGTCCGCCCCTCGGACGGCAAGCTTTGCCTGGATCTTCACCGCTCCTGTCCATCAAGGGTGCTGTACGCCCAGTCCGAAGACGGGATCGCCTGGGAAAAACCGGCCCTGGGGATCGTGACCGAAAAGGGCCGGAACACCAACGTGGTGCTCGGCGGCTATGAGCCGGTAGGGCCGGCCCACTGCGCCTACGTGCTGCTGGACACGCTCGAAACCGATCCCTCACGCCGCTACAAGGCGATTTTTGAAGGCGGGGCCAGCCGGGAAGCCGAAGACCCGAGCGGCGGGACCTTTCGCAGCGCCTATTCGAGCGACGGGATCCGCTGGATGGTTCACTCGGAGCCGGTTCGCTACGGCCACTGCGGCTCGGTGGCAGGCGACGTGGTGACGGTCTCCATCGATCCGGAATCGGGCATCTATCGTCTGAACGGACGTCACCCCAACATGGGCTCCAACGTCATCCAGGACATGCGCAACCCCACCGACGGCGGCTGGATTGCCCCCAGCTATCCCCATCGGTTCGGACAGGAAAGGCGGCGGCGGATTTTCCGGATGGAGAGCAGCGACATGATCCACTGGTCCACCCCCACGCCGCTGGTCGTTCCCGACCACGACCACGACAACATCGACGACGAGTTCTACGGAATGGAACAGTTCCGGATCGGCGACGACTGGCTGGGGCTGCTCAACGTCCTCCACAACACCGACAACACCATGGACGTCCAGTTGACTTATTCTCGCAACGGGAAGGATTTCAAGCGGATACGCCCGGGACAGCCCTGGCTGGCTCCGGGGGCCGAGGGGAGCTGGTATCCCACCATGTGCACCGTGTGCAGCAAGCCGGTGGAGGTGGGGGACGACCTCTACGTGTACCACGGCGGCGCCAATGTTCATCACGACTGGTGGATGGTGGGATACCACGAAGGACTGGTGGTTGCCGAGAGCGGCAAGCTGGAGGGGGTGAACTACGCCCTGGGCCTGGCCAAGATGAAGCGGGACCGCTTCGTCTCTCTGGCCGCGGGTCCGGCCCGCACCGGGACTCTGACGACTCGGCCCGTCTTTCCCACGGGAGGCAGCCTGGTCGTCAACCTGAAATGCCACCCGGGAGGCCGGATGCAGGCGGCCGTCGCCGACGGACAGGGAAAGGTGTTGCCCGGCTTCGAACGGCAAAACTGCCTGACCGTTGAAGCCGACAGCGTGAGTTGCCCGCTGAGGTGGCGCGGTCAATCCAGGATACCCGCCGGGAGATTCCTGAAACTGCACTTCTTCCTGCAGAACGCCGAACTCTTCAGCTTCCAGTTCGTCGAGGAGGGTTGAGCCCCGGGCGGAGCTAACAGCCGAGACCCTGTGACAGTTGGCAGTAACTGGTGAGCGGGACGGCGCACATCCGATTCCAGTCCGACTCGTCGATGACCGGCTGGTTCATCAGTTGGATCATGTCGTCGAATTTACCAAGCGCGTCGCAATCCACCACCTGGGGGTCCGCCGCCTGTCGGTGCCGTGGCCAGGCGTGGTCGCGAGCGTGGCGCCAGAATCGGCTGTCGTAGCGGGAGCCGCAGGAATAGTGCCAGCCGACGAACAGGCCGTAGCAGAGCATGTTGTTGACGAGAAACCGATTGACCACCGGAGCGTCGCGCTCGAGATGCTCGACCGCGCGGTTCAGGCGCATCCGGAGAACCATCCCGATCTGAAACTGGGCCGACACGATCGCGGTCGCTTCCAGGGGTTCCATGAAGGTCGCCGCGTTGCCGATGCGGGCCACCGCGCCATCGTAGATGCGTCGATGGACGAAATTGGGAAACGGAATGACGGCGCGCTGCTCGAATTCCGTTACGCCATCGGCATCGAGGAACGCGTCGAAGTCCGATTCCACTTCGGCGAGTCCGGATATTTCTCGGTTGAAGATGTAACCGTAGGAGGTGTGCACCGTCAGCGGAATGATGAATATCCAACCGTGGGGACGCGCAACCGCACGGGTATAGGTATGTCGCAGAACCGGCCCGTCCCGCTCTCTCTTGACGATTGCCGGACAGCGGCGGATGACGGCCGTATTGGTGGGGATGAACGAGATGTCGATGTGCCGGTCCGGATGTAGCTCCCTTGGAAATCCGCGGGCATCGAAGACCAGGTCGTAGTGTTCCGGCGCCAGGCCCTCGAATTCCACTTGGGCGCCGCCCTCCACCCTGGCGATATTGAGCACCTTGGCGTCGATGTGGCGCGCACGCGCACCTTCTTGCAGCAGGTCCGCCATCGAGTCGGCGGACAGGTGGTAGGCGTAGGACACCTGTTGGGGGGTGAAGTAGTGGGTGAAGTCTCGATGGCGCCGGCCCCACCCCTCGAATGCCACGCCGTACTTGCGAGTTCCCTTCAGGCGCTGCTGGACGGTTTCGTGGGGTAGACCGGTCAGCCGCCGCAACTCCTGAACCAGGCTCGGCCAACTGCCTTCGCCTACTCCGATGACCGGGATGCGCGAGTCGTAGATGTGGTGCAGCTCGCGGTCGCTGTCGGGGTGAAGGCGCGTCACGCTGGCGGCCGCCAGGCACCCCGCGGTTCCTCGCCCAACCACTGCGATCTTGCGTAAGGATTTACTGCCCGGCTGTATCACTCCGCACGACTTCCATGAATGTCGGTCGATGACCCCGATTGGGGACACGTGGACGTGCTGTATGCACTACAAGCTACCACAATCCTTGCATCGTCGTCCCCGCACTTGACCTCGACTCGGCGAGATTGCGTATAATTTGCTGAATCTCTTGCTAAGCCGGATGAGATTCTCCCTGTCCTTGCTTGATCTGCACGAGGTGGCTGCGCAGGGTCGTGTTCAATAATCCATTTGACTCATTTCACAATACCGTTGCCGAAGCCAAGGAAGAGCGTGAGCAGCTCGACCGGCTGCTGACCATCTCCACGCCCCGGGAACGTCTGCTTGTCTCCGTCGTGGCCCTGGCCTTGATTGTTCTGGCGGCATGGCTCTTCTTCGGCAGCGTGGCCC
>VXMN01000173.1 GCA_009841055.1 Acidobacteriota bacterium | reverse complement strand
GCTGAGGATCGTCGGGGGACTGCTGGGGCACTGGGCCGTGTGGACCCGGCGGGCGGTCGAGATCCTGGAAGAGTGCCACGGCTACCGGAACGGCGACGGGACACTGCCGGAGTCGGTGCTGAGGCTGGCCATCGAGGTGACCGACAGCAATGCCGCCTTTTTCGACGCCGCCAACGATTTTCGGGGCTGCGTCCCGGGGTTGCACGAAGTGCTGCGCCGCCAGGGCCTGCTGGAGGGCATCTGGTGTCTGGATCCGGAAGAAACCCCGGGACCGGGGCAACTGGAGGAAATCGACCGCGTCTACCGGGCCTATCCCCATCTCAACGACGACGAATTTGTGCAGGAGCACCGGGACGAGTGGCTCCGATAGGGTCAGGCCCGCATTTCTCACCAAGTCGCTGGATTCAGCTGAAGAGAGCGGTTCCCTGCATGGAATCCGGCAGGTCGTAGCCGCCCAGCCGGAGCAGCGTCGGCGCCATGTCCAGCAGGTGGGCTCCCTGGACTTCTCCGCGCCGCGAGAGTCCGGGGGCGTTGAGGATGAAGGCGCCGTGCTGGGCGTGGTTGCAGCCGTCGGGGCCGGTGTCGTTCTCCTGCAGATGCAGTTCCGCCCGGCCCACCGATCCGATGGAGCGCCAGGCCAGTCCCCCGAAGTGGGCGATGAGGTCGGGGGCCACCCTGCGGACCGAGCGGTAGACCCGCTCGGGCTTGAAGACCTGGGTGCCCATGGGACGGCCCAGGTTGTCAGGGATGGCTTCCAGCCTGGAGGCCACCTCGTCGCGGAAGGGTTCGTAGTCCTCCGGGGCGATGATTCCGCGGGGCTCCCGGCCCTTGACGTTCAGGAAGACCCTCGCATAGTAGCCTCCCTCGCTCCAGACCCGGGTCCGGTCCCAGTCGACCGCCAGTCGGCCGAAGGGCGTGGCCTCCCCGGGATAGCGATTCAGGACCAGCCAGCCCTGGCGGATGAGCCATTCGTTGACGCAGAAGCCGCCGTCCAGAGGCTTGGCGCCGTGGTCCGAGACCACCAGGATGACCGCCTCCTCGTCCAGCAGGTCCAGCAGTTCCCCCACCTTGTCGTCCAGCAGCCGATAGTAGTCGCCGACCACCTCCCGATAGGGGTTGCCCGCTTCGAAGAGCCGGTGGCGGGGGTCGTGGTACTGCCAGAAGCCGTGGTGGATCCGGTCCAGGCCGATCTCCACGAGCTGGAAGTAGTCCCACCTGGAGTGGCGCAGGAAGTGGCGGACCACCTCGAAGTGCGTGTGGGTCATGGCGTCGATCTGCTGCTTCAACCAGTCCTTGCGATGGGTGCGAAAGCCACTCACGTCGACCGGGTAGTTCCCGACCAGTTGGGAGATCCTCTCCTGGATCAGGGCCGGATGGGTGTACCGGCTGCGGGCGGTGTCGGGAGTCAGGAAGCACCCGACGCAGATGCCGTCCACTCGCCTGGGCGGATAGGACGGGGGCACGCCGATGATGTTGGAGCGGCCGCCCTGCCGGGACACCTGGTCCCAGATGGCCGGCGCCAGGATGGATCGGGCGTTGGCGAAGCGGAGGCCGTCATAGGAATGGTCCGCCCGGTTGCGAAAGCCGTACACGCCCAGCGATCCCGGATCCTGGCTGGTGGCCATGCACATCCAGGCGGGAATGGTGATGGGGGGAATCACGCTCTCCAGCCTGCCGTGGCAGCCGTTGGCCATGAGTCGGCGGAAGTGGGTGAGCCTTTCGTCCCCGAAGAGGATCTCGGGGGCGGCGCAGTCGAGCCCGATCACCAGGATCTTGGTCATGCAGTGACAACTCCTAGATCTGCACCCGGAGAAGCCGCTTGAAGGCCAGCGCGGCGAGAGTGGAGACGATCAGGAGGAATACCAGCCAGTGAGTTTCCCATCCCAGCAGGTCGATCCGGCGGGCGGGATAGTTTACCGAGATGCGTTCCGCGAAGGAGTCCGGCGGCAGCGGCGCCGCTCCCGGGTGCTGCAGGACGTCCCAGAAATCCCGGGACGGAGTGACCGCCGAGACCCGCGCCAGCGCCTGGTCGGAGGTTACGATCTCCTTCCGCACCTGCCGGCCCTCGAACAGAAAGGTCAGCAGTTGGGTTCCCTGCCGCCTCGGGCGGACGCTCCAGTTCACCTCTCCGGAACGGGGGCTGCGCAGGGGTCTTCCCACCAGTTCCAGGCCGTCGCCGGTCTCCAGCCTCACCTTGGTGAGATCGCCCTCTCCCGACAGCTTCAGCGACACCAGGGCGGTCTCATCCGGTTTGAGGGGCTGGTATCCATACCACTGGTCCAACTGGATCAGCACCAGTCCGAGCGGAACCAGCATCAGCAACATGGGACGTCCGGCATATCTCAAGTAAATCAGGTTGGCCAGCAGCATGCGGGACAGGGCCGACCACTGGATGCCGAGGCTGTGCTGAAAGAGTCGGAACTCCAGCAGGTGGGCCGCCATGCGCCGGCGCAGCCTCCCGATAGCCTCCTGGTTGGAGGTGAGCCGGAAAGCCAACAGAAACAGGATGCCCATGGCGGCCGACAGCAGCAGCAGGGAGATCGAGGGCGAAAGCCCCTGCAAGGGCGCCATCACCAGGTCGGTCGCCAGGCTCAATGTGCGGTTGAACAGCTCCATGGTCGGTCGGGACAAGGTTGGGCTCCGGCTCGAAGCAAGCCGAGGGGAGTCGGATTACTCGATATACCCGAGTCCCTTCAAACGGTTGGCGATCTGCTCTTCGTCTGCGGCGGTCTCATCCCCGGCACTCTCCATGGACCTCAACTCCCTTTCCAGGACATGGGTGATGAACTCCTCGACCGAGCTGTAGCCGAGCTGTTCCGCCTGCGTGCGGCATCGGCTCAGCAACTCGCCGTCCAGCTTGATCCTGCTGCCAAACATGACATTCTCTCCATGCGTTGGGACGCGACCGGGCCGGCCGCCTCCGGAAGATTAAATCAGGGGGCGTCCCTTCATGTGGGCCGGCTGCTCCACTCCCAGCGCCTTGAGCACGGTGGGGGCGATGTCGGTCAGCCCGGGGGTTTCCTGCCCGATCCTTCGATTGCTGAAGAGGACACCGGGGACCAGGACCGGGTCCACGCAGTGGTCGCCGCTCCAGTGGCGGGTGTTGTCCTCGAACTGCGACGGGGTGACCCGTCCCGTGGCGCCGGCCCACGAGGTCCGATAGCCGGCATTGTATCTTACCAGCAGGTCGGGGGCGTCATAGGTGTAGGGGCCGGTAAAGGCACTTTCGGTTTCAACCACCCCCCGAATGGCGGTTAGGCCCGTCTTGGGATCGACCAGCCCTGTCAGCTTCCGGGAGATTTCCCTTCTCAAGGCCGCCAGCGACGCTCCCTCCTCCACGATTCCGCTGGCTTCGCGTCCCTTGCGGTTGATGAACACCCCGGTCAATCCCAGGGCAAAGGCCCGGGTTCGTTCCCAATCGACGCCCTGCAGCCAATCGCCGCTCTCGGCGCGATCCTCCTTGAGGAAGAGATAGCCGTTGTCCCGCAGCCAGGCATTCAGGTTGAGACCCCGCTTGAACTGGGTGAACCCGTGGTCGGAGATGACCAGCAAAAGGGTCTTGTCGTCGATGACCTGGAGCAGCCTCCCCAACAGGCGATCGGTTCGAATGTAAAGGTCCCGGATCACGTGCCGGTACTTCTCGGTTTCCTTGCCGCGGTTGGAGGGGTGATCGGGGTCCAGGCACCTGAAGAACATGTGCTGAACCCGGTCGGTGGTGTCGAAGACGCAGGCGCAGACTCCTTCGGGGGTGCGCTCCAGGACCTTGAAAAACATCTTCTCCCGCTCTTCGTATAGCAGGTAGGCCTGCTTGAGGAAGGCCTCTTCGTCGATCGCCCCCTCGTTGAGAGCCCAGGTGTCTTCCGCCAACCCCAGGGTGCCGTAGGGTCCGATCAACTTGGCCAGGTAGACGGAGTAGATGAAGGGGTGCGAGATCGGCAGGCTGGGGTGTTCCGGATCGATGTGAACCGGGGAGACGTAGAGCTCGAAGTGGGGAGAGGTTCGATTCAGGTGGAAGAGGCAGATGCCGTGGATCTTCATTCCCAGCCCGGGCCGAAAGACCACCCGAATCCAGGGAGAGTAATTGCCCGGTTGCAGCTCGAACTCCTGGTCGGAGACGGTGATGCGAACCCGGTCCCGGGAGGGGTCCAGCCGGATTTCCATGGGCACAGTCAACTCTCCCCCATCGCGAAGCAGCGGGTTCTCGGGCCCGTGCAGCTCGGTCCGGATCCGGTTGTCGCTGACGGAGACCGGGTACCGTGTGCCTCCGACCGCCGATCCGGAGGGATCGCCGTTGCTGGTGTAAAACGAAAAGGTCCCCTGAGAGCCCTTCAGGTCGGGGGTGCACATGCCGGAAAGCAGCACTCCGTGGAACTTCTCCGGCGGGAAGGTGACCGGGACTCGAATGATGGAGCTGAAGATGCCCCGTTCACCCAGAATCTTCCAGAAGGGCTTGCTCTTCTGTCTCAGGCTGGCCCGAGGCTTGCCCAAGGGAATCAGGTACTTGCCGACCGAGAACACCCGGGAGGCGGCGCTTATCTGCGCCGAGGACAGTATGGGGGCGTAGGTGCAAGGGTCCCGGGTGAGGAAGTCATAGATGTTGTGGTAGGAGGCGTCCACTCCGGTGGAGAAGGAGGACCAGGCCACCGGGGAAATGGCCGGCTCGCTGGTGGCCAGTGCGGTGAAGTCGCCCCGCTCCTTCAGCCTTTGGAAGTTGGGGAGCAGACCTTCCGTCATGAAGCCCTCGGCCAGCTTGGGGTCCATGCCGTCGAGTCCCACCACCACCACCCTGGAAAAGTCGGTCTTTTGCCGGCCCCTTCCCTTGCGTTTGAGGAAGAGGCCCGCCAGGAGCCGTAGCGGCCAGGAGAGAAGTGAAAAGCCCGCCAGCAGGACGGCCAGCAACAGCACCAGAAACGAGGAAACGAAGGCAAACCCCGCCCCCGGTCCGATGTAGGCCTGCAGGGACAAGGGACAGGCGATCCCCAGGATCAGGGCCCAGGCGATGGTCGGCCACAGGGATTTGGGTTTCCGGGTCATTGAAGAAAAGCCGCTGCCTCCCCTCTCGAAGTCAGGGCATAATACATCAACCTCCTTGGGTCCCATCGATTTTGGCGTCCGGGAACACCGGCCCGATGCCGTCCCATGCGGCCAAGGGGGCGGTTGGCAACCCGTCAACGACCCGGCACGGGTCGAGGAGCGCACAATCGATGAAGCTTCCGGTCCTGACAATCCTGCTCATCCTGGTGGCGGTCAACCTGCTGGCCTGGGGCTCTCCGGGGGGCAGGTCGCTATCGACCTGAGAACCGGACTGGCGGCCCTCTGCCTGAACAGCTACTTCTTCCTCTTTCTGATCTTGGGTTACCCACCCCTTCAAAAAGCTCTCGGGGACTGGTATGGAACCAACGTCGGCCGGACGCTGGCCGCTGTGCCGGTTCTCTGGATTCCGTACACCATTTACAGCGGGGCCACCGACAACTTTCGAGTCGTGCCGCGTCTCACGTTCGCGCTCTACCTGTTGGTCCCTGTTCTGATCGTCCTGTTCACCCGAAAGCTTTCCAATCGGTTGCACTGGCAGGAATGGCTGGTGGCCCTGGTGCTGTGGCTTCCCCTGGACTTCGGGTTGATGAAGGGCGTCTGGACCTGGCCCGGTGGGGGGCTGGCTTATGGAATGAGCGCGCTGGTCGGAACCTGCCTGGGAGTGTTCTGCGTGGTCTGCCTGCAGGGCCTGGACGGGGTGGGCTATCGGTGGCGCTGGCGGGCGCTGGATTGGCGGGTGGCCGCGGGGTATTTCGCGCTGTACGCCCCGGTGGCCATTGGGCTGGGCCTTCTGACCGGGTTCCTGCAACCTGCCGAGAAACTTGCCTCTCCCGGCGCCCTCCTGCCGATGGCGCTGGGAATTTTCATTTTCATCGGCATTCCCGAGGAACTGCTGTTCCGGGGCATCATTCAGAACCTCCTGGAAAAAGCGATCGGCCGCCCGACTGTGGCCCTGGGGGTGGCGTCGCTCATCTTCGGCGCCGCCCATCTCAACAACGGTCCCAGCCCCGACTGGCGCTACTTCCTGCTGGCCACCCTGGCCGGGCTGGTCTACGGTCGGGCCTACGCCAAAACCCGCAACCTGATGGCCCCGGCCCTGCTCCACACCCTGGTCGACGTCGCCTGGCGAGGGTTTTTTCGGTGATGGGGGGTGGTGGGCTCTTCGTGGTCGGGACGGATCAGGGACCTCAGCCCGCTACCCAGGTTAACTGAGGAGCGGATCTCGACCGCTTTCCTGTCAAGGCCGCTTCAGCTCCGGGAAGTAAGTCGCGTAGAAGCCGCGATCCCGTGTCAGGAAAGTCTCGGCTGTGGCAAGCGCGTGGGCGCCGATTAGAAAGTCGGTGACAATGCGTTTTCGAGGTCCTCCCGCCTGCCGGTAACGTAGCCAGCGCCGTCCGGCCTCATAGGCGATGTCGGTATCGATTGGCGAGATGCTCGCGCTGATTCTTCGCAAGGCCTCGTCGAGTGCTTCGCGGCTGTCGAACGCAGGAGCCAGTTCTGCATAGACCGGATCGCAAATAAGAATCGCTCCCCGATCATAAGCCTGCCGAAGCCACTCGTTCGACCGGGGTCCGTGGTGCTCATCACCCAGAAAAACGTCCAACAGGACGCTGGTGTCGACCGCCGAAATCACCGGCCTCGTATCTCCTCGATGTAGTCGTCGGTGCTACCGCCCCAAGAGACGATTCCATAGATGCGATCCACGGGGTGTTTTGCGGCAGTGCGCTTCTGGATGAGCAGGCCGTTCTCAGTTGGAGTGATCTCCACCTCGACATTGGGGTTCATGCCGAAACGGTCTCTGAGTGGCTTGGGAATGGTGACCTGTCCTCGCTCGGAGATTCTCATAGAATCCTCGTATGAATTTCTGTTACAGGAAATCATATCTATTGCAGCAGATTCACGCAACTCTTGGTTCGAGGATGCGCTGGTAATCCAGTCCACTTCCTGTACGGCGTCAAGAGCTTTTGCTGGTGTGATATGGGGTTTCAGATCCGTGACCTTGTTCGCCCTGATGTAGACCGACTTCCCTTCTTCCAAACGATTGCTGACATAGAATGCGGTGGCCAGACGTTCAAGTTCAACAATCCCTTTGCCGCCAAACTTCTCGACAACGAATCCGATACTTCTTTCGTACATCGCCATGGTTTTCGGATAGAGTCCATGGATGTACTCACATTGTTTCGTGAGAACAAGCTGTGCACCGGAGGGTCGCGGCTCAAGTTCCAGCAAACCGTCCGCCCGCAAGGCCGTGAGTTCATCCCTCAACCCAAATGAAAACGGACCGTGCTTATACAGGATGAATTGAAATTCCAGGGGGACACCCAGCAGTTCCTGCACGAAGAATGCCGTTTTCTGAACGTGGGTCTCGCCGCACCAATCTCCTTTGCCGCACAATCCCTCGATCAGCCGCGTCAGCAAGGCAGCGTTTCTCAATCAATCCAATTCCGGCTTCCTCTATCGAGTTCAATTCTGCTGGCCTACCGATGTGACCGTGCTCAGGTATAGACTGTTCACGCAAACACAACGCTTTCAAAATTGGAGCAGGGTGAGCTTCGCGGAACCGGTATCGATTTGACGCTATTGTCAGGTGCCGCCGTAGCGCTTTTCGTGATGTAACTCCTCGCGAATGACTCGGCGTAATGTACTTGCCAACTCTTCTCGTTCCTTTGCCTGCCGCAATGCCTCGTTAATCAGGGTTTGATACCCGCGCTTGCCCGCCTTCGCCTTGAAATATTCGACGAGGTTTGTGTCCAGTGAGATCGTGATGCGTTGCTTGCGTGGGGCGGGCTTGAGTCCGACACGGGATTTGGCCCGGTCCAGATCCGCTTGGGTCACTTTGGAGTACTCATCGCGGTCATCAGAAGTTACTGAAGGAGAGAGGTTTTTCATCGTTGTCTGCCTCACGCATGGAAATAACACGGACTTCATCGTCAGTTTCAGTATGCATGATTATGGGAATTACATCGTTGAGTCCCTGATCACGCTGCTACTGATTGGCTTCAGACTTGTTTTCCAGCAACTCCGAGCCACTTCCACGAAAATCGACGTCGGGCAGGATCACCTGCGGCTTAAAGGTCACTCGATAGTGGTACATGCTCACGTCAGCAGGCTCGACCTGCTCAGCGAAGTAGGTCACGTTGTCGGACAAGCCGAGAAAGTGTTTCACGTAATCACTCCTGCCCTTCTTGCAGGTCACTTCGAGCTGAGTGCCCTGGTCATTGATGGAGCAGCGACCTTCGATGTTGAGAATGTACTCGTTCGTGATCCCGTTGTAGAACACGATGCGCCGGCTGATCTCAAAGTTATCAGCGGCCACCGTAAGGTTGCGGGAAGCTATGTCTGCATCCCTACAACCCGCCCCGAACAGAACCGCCAGAACGATCGCAAGCACTAGAAATTGCTTCATCTTGTATTCTCCTGTCTCCATCCAGGAAACTCGTTGTCTAGGGACTCAACGGTGTAGTTCCTCGAATTATGCATATTATTATACATATTTAAATGCTTGAATCGGAACTCATTTTGATTCTCCTCGACAATCTTTTTCCGATTCCTTCCTTCTCGAGGACGGCCAGGTAACGGTCTTCGCCGCGGTGGACCATTGCACGGCAGAGTGTGTGGGCATTCATGCCGGCGGGCCACCCGCTTCGAGGCCTTGGAACCCCTTCGCCAGGGCATCCATCAACACTTCGGAGGGTTTCAGGCTGGCGCTGCTCAAGGGTGCCGACTGCGGCACGATCATGCCTCCCAGTTCATGAGCGAAGACTTCCAGAACGAGTTCGCTTTCCTGGGAATCGAGTCTTCCCCGGCATTCGTTCGCGAGCCGGAGGGCAACGGCTGTATTGAATGTTTTTTCAGGCCCCTCAAGGAGCAACTGCTGTGGGCCCACCACTTCCAGTCCCTACCGGAACTGGTCCGGGCATTGGAGGAGTTTCGCGCGCTCTACAACCAGCACTAGTTGATTGAGCGACTGGGTTTCGAGCCTCCGGTTCAGGCAAGACAACGCCTTGCCTTGCAAGCGGCGGCTTGAGTATGGTGCGTCTTGTCTGTCCAATAAATCGGGGGCGGTACAAACCCCACAACTCCATGAATCCATCCCTGCTGGCTGCTCAGGCCATCATCCTGTTTGCCTTTTTCTTTCGATCCTTTTCCGGGTTCGGGGGGGCGTTGCTCAGCATCCCCTTGCTGGCCCTGCTCTTTCCGCTGAAGTTCATTGTTCCGGTCGAATCCTGTCTGGAGGTGGCTCTCAGCATTCTGCTGGTGCCCGGCGCCGTTCGCAGGGTCGACCGGGCCAACCTGTTGCGGCTGTTGGCCGGGGCGGTTCCGGGTAGCCTTGTGGGAGTCTTTTTGCTGGCCTCCTGGGCCAACCGGCATATGGAGATAGTCCTGGGCGTAGCCGTCATTGGGGTCGGCTTGTTCTTCCTGCGAAATACGCCCTCAGCCGCGGTCGTGTCCAGCCGATGGGGGCTGGCGGCGGGATTTGCGGGAGGAGTGCTGGGAGGCATGTTCGGAACCAGCGGTCCGGCCTACGTGGCCTTCCTCTCAAGCCAGGCCCTGGACAAGGCGGCATTCCGGTCGACGCTGATCGTGCTTTTTGCGGTCGAGTACGCCTGGAGGCTCGGATTGTATGCCCACCAAGGGCTGCTGGAATATCAGGGGCTGCAGTTGGCGCTGACTCTGCTGCCGGCTCTGGTCGCGGCGACCCTGCTGGGTCACTTTGTCCATCTTCGGGTTGGGGAGAAGGTATTTCGGAAGTGGGTGGCCGTATTTCTACTCGTGTCAGGAACCTTGTGTCTTTTCTGAATCGCGGGCTTGGCCGTGCCGGAGGTGACAGGGCCGCGCAAAACCAAATGCCGGATCCGGCGGATTGCGAGGTCACGGTCGCCGCAATGCCTCAAAGCGCACGGCTTAATCCGGATCACGCAACTCCTGCTTGACCTGATCCCAGCCAAGTTCCGCGTCGGTGGGGTCGTACAGCCGCTCGAGCGATACGGTGAAGTCGTCAAGGTCCTCCAGATATCGTTCCAATGCTTCACGAACGATATCGGCTCGGCTTCGCTTCAGGTGCATGGCGGCAGCATCCAGGGCTTCGATGAGGGTGTCGGGCACGCATGCCGTGATCTGGTTCATTCTGATTCCCTGTTCTATCTCACATCGTCGCCGATGTGGTTTACGTGGTCAGGCGGCGACTCTTTCAGGCTCAGGAGGATTCCGACGATCGAGTCACCGCCTCCGTCAGTTCGTCCGCCGAGACGGCGTGGGTGCCGGGCCTGGAGACGGAGACGGACGCGGCCAGGTTGGCCAGTCGAGCGGCCTGGTGCAGATCGGCGCCCCGGGCCAGGGCGGCGGCCAGCGTGGCCAGCACGGTGTCGCCGGCTCCCGAGACCTCCACCGGGGAGCGGCAGAGGGCCTCCAGGCGGCTGGTGGGGCCGGAGGGTGGCGCAACCAGCATGCCCCGGCTGCCCATCTTCAGAACCACGGCGCAGTTCATCCGGGATCTGAGCGTTTCGGCAATGGTCTCGGCGTCATCGCCCGTCTCCCCTCCGGAATCGAGTTGGGCGCAAAGCGAACGGGCTTCGCTCAGGTTGGGGGCGATCAGGTCCAGGTGGCGCCAGACGAGGGCGTTTCGGGGCTTGAGGTCGGCCACGATCCCGCGGCCGCCCTCCCGGGCCAACCGCTGGATGCGCTCGGACAGGTCGGGAGAGAGCAAGCCCTTGTCGTAGTCGGAGACCACCAGCAGATCCACCTCGCTCAATCGAGCTTCGATTCGGGCGGCCAAAGCAGCCTGTTCGGCTTCGGTCGGAGGCGACAGTTCTTCTTCGTCCAGGCGAAGGTAGTAGTGATCTCCCGACAATACCCGGGTCTTGAGAGTGGTCGGCCTGTGGGTTTCGAGCAGGGACCCGTCCACGCCCGATTCCCGCAGCAGGCTTCTGACCGCTTCTCCCGCGGAATCCCCTCCAACCATCCCAACCAGGGAGGTGCGGGCCCCCAGCCTTGCCAGGTTGCGGGCCACGTTGGCGGCTCCCCCCAGCGCCCGGGACTGGCCGCCGATTTCCAGCAGCGGGACTGGGGCTTCGTCGGCCACGCCCAGGGCCCGGCAAGCCAGGTAGGTGTCCAGCATGACGTCGCCGACCACCAGCACCCGAGCGCCCGAAATCCGCCGGATGCACTCCAGGCTATTCTTGACTCGTGTTTCCATGAGGGTCTTGGCCTGAGGGCCGGACCGGAACCGGGAGGTCTTCGCTCGGAACCGTCAGGGCCAACTCCTTCTCCAGCAGTTCACAGATGATATGGACGACCACCAGGTGGGATTCCTGGATACGGGGGGTGTTGTCGGAAGGCACCTGAATGCAGAGATCGCACAGCCCGGCAAAGCTCGCGGCGGAGGATCCGGTGAAGCCGACCGTGGTGGCCCCCTTTTCCTTGGCCAACCGGATGGCACGCACGACGTTCTCCGATTTACCGCTGGTCGAAAAGGCCGCCACCAGGTCCCCTGGCTTGACGAAGGTGTCCACCTGCCGGGTGAAGGTGCTTTCGTACCCGTAGTCGTTGGCGATGGAGGTCATCAGGATCTCGTTGGTGGAGAAGGAGAAGGCCGGGAGCCCCTTGCGCTCGATGCGGAAACGGCCCACCAGTTCGGTAATGAAGTGGTTGGCGTCGGCGGCGCTCCCTCCGTTGCCGAAGGCGTAGACGGTCTTGTGGTCGCGATAGGTCTGAATGATGGCCCTCACCACCCGTTCGATCTCCGGCAGTTGCTCGGTGATCAGGCGCTGCTTCACCGCCACACTCTCACGCAGCAGGCTGCTGATCTGGGGGTGAAAGAGATTCAGCAGTTCCTCCGGATTCAGGTAGGCGATGCCGGGCTTGGAGACCACGGTGGCCGCGGCCTTGTTGGCCAGGGCTGCCGCCGATTTCAGGTCGGCGCCGGCAGACAGGCCCAGGGCCAGAACGGCGGTCACGCTGTCGCCGGCTCCCGCGCGGTCCGCCAGGGGCACCGGGTCGGCGGGAAGGGTCTGCGGCCGGCCCGAAGCGGGGAAGAGGGTCATCCCCCGGCTTCCCCGGGTGACCAGGACATCCGAGCCCAGTTTCTCGGCCACCCGTTGGCCGGCCTGCTCCAGGCTGCAGGCGGGCTCTCCCAGTTGAGCCGCCGCTGCCGCAATCTCCCTGGCATTGAAGGTGAACAGGTCGGCCCGGGGATACCAGCGGACATGCTCGGGATGGGCGTCGATGACGACCTTCAGCTCCTGGTCCCGGGCCAGGGCTTCCGCCGAGTCCAGCAGCGCCGGCGTCACGAAGCCGTAGCCCTGATCGTAGACCACCAGAGTCCTGGGCCGGTTGGGGAGACCGGCCGAGAACTCGCCGAGGGAGGTCAGCGAGTCGGCGTAACGATCGTTGGCCGGCCGTTGAAGAATCTGGATGAGCTGGTGGTTGGAGGCAAAGAATCTCCTTCGCTCCGGCAGGCGGAAGGGAGCGGTGGGCGGGGCGCTCAGCACCTGAACACCCTCCGCCCTCAGTTCGCCCAGAATCTCCCGGCTGGCTTCGTCCCCTTCGAAGAAACCGTAGAGAGCCGCTTGGCCGCCCAGCCTGGAGATGTTTCTGGCGACATTGGCGGCCCCGCCCGGGATGGCCCGCTTCGAGGTGATCTGCAGCACCGGAACGGGGCCCTCGGGGGCCAGGCGGTGCACGTCCCCGTAGACTTCACGGTCGATGTGGGTGTCGCCGGCGATCAGGACGCATTGGTCCTTGAATTGACTTACCAGTGACAAAGGCAGCATGTTTCCTCGGAGAGTCCCAGGTTGCGGCACCCCTTGGCGGTCGAGCCGCCCGTGCTCTCTGCGGGATGACCCATTATAACCGGGCCGGCAATTTCCGGCTCCCGGGCCGGATGGCCGGCTTGCATGATTGCCGTGCATCAGGCTGACCGCTCATCCCCCTCCTCGAACCAGTCCCGGGTCAGATCGAGCCAGAGCACCAGTCCCTGCCAGCGGCCAAAAGGCCGGTAGTGCCTGTGGATGGCTGAGTCCCCGGGGACCTTCTTCAGTCCATAAACGGCCGCGAACCTGGGTCGAACCCAGCTGTCCAGGCTCAGGTGGTCGTAGTGGCCCAGCAGCTTCAGCAGGTTTCCGGCGGCGTAGGGACCGATACCCTTGGTGGTCAACAGGCGGTGGTGGGCTTCCTCAGCGGTCAGATTCGCCCAGTCCCCGTTCGGGAGTCTGCCCGTGGCCACCCGCTCGGCCAGTTCGATGAGATAGCCGCCGCGGTACCCGCAGCCGATTTCCCGTCTCAGGAACCGGTCAGTGCTCCCCGCCAGTTGTTCGGGGCCGGGAAAGCAGCAGTAGTCGGAATCCAGCCGTGTTCCCAGCTTCTGAACCATCCCGGTCACCATGCGCTGGGTGGCTTTCCAGGAGCAGTTGGTGGTGCAGATCATCTTGACCATGTCCTCGAAGAAGGAAGGGGCCCGCAGCAACCGCCCCGCCCTGGCCCGGGGGACCCAGGCGAACCGGCCCCGGCGGTCCCGCCGCGCCAGCTCCCGATGGAATTCCGCCAGGGATTCTCCCAATCGCAGCATGTGGGCCACGTCCGCCTTGACGGCTCCAAGGTCTCTGCCGGAAAGCGGAGCGGGGGAGCATACCCCCACCCGGACCTTGCCGTCCCCCTGTTCCCGCATCTCGGCCAGAGCCGGCTGGGAGTCGAGTTGCAGGACCCGCAGCAGCCGCTGCCGGCTCCGATCCAGAAAGAAGGGCTGCAGGGTGGACCAGCCGTGGCTCAGCACCGTCCTCCTGAAACTGAAGTCCGGCGGTACATTGAGGATCATGGTCCGTTGGTTCATGGATGGGTTCTCACTGGGACCGGTTCGCGGATCGGACGGATCAGCCGGGGTCCGTCATCCGTGGCATAATGAGGTTTGACGACCCTTGGAGGGCAACGTGTTCAAAACCGTTCTGGCGTTACTGCTGGCCAACCCGATCCTGCTTGCAGCGGTTGACTTGAACCGGGAGGCCGACCTGCGCCGGTTCGTCGCCCGGGTGGCCGAGAACGAGCGCAAGAACAGGTTTCGGGAGATGGGCTATTTCTACCGGCTGCAAAGCCAGAGAATCATACTCGACCGCAGGGGCCGCGAAAAGAAAAGAACCTCGTCCACCTACGAGGTGATCCCGCTGGACGACGGTGTCTACCGAAAGCTGATCCGGAGGAACGGCGAACCCCTATCGGAGAAAGAGGCCCGAAAACAGCAGAGAAAGGCCGATGCTCGGCTGCGCCGCCAGAGAAACCTTTCTCCCAAGGGCCGCGCCAAGCGGGAACGCAAGCAGGCCGAACGGCGCCGCAAGGAGGGGCTTTTCTGGGAGGAGGCGGTTCGGGCGTTTCATTTTCACTATCGGGGCGAGGAAGTGCTGAACGGGCGGCCCGTGGCCGTGGTGGATCTGCTGCCCAGGGAGAATTACCGCCCTCCCGAAAAGGACTTGTGGATTCTGGACAAGCTCAAGGGCCGGATCTGGATCGACAGAGAGGATCTGCAGTTGAGTCAGGTCGAGATGGAGTTCGTCAAGCCCGTGAAGTTGGCCGGGGGCCTGGTGGCCAGGTTGTACAAGGGATCGACCCTTTGGGTGCGGCAGGAGAAATTGCGAGACGAGGTCTGGTTCCCGCGGCGGTTCGAGGTCAAGATGAACGGTCGGATTTTTCTGATCAAGGGACTCAACATGAGGATGACCGGCGAGTTCTCCGATTACCGGCGATTCGGAACCAGCGTGCGGATGGTGCCGGCGGATCCTCCGGCCGACGGCGACTCGGTGGAGAGAGAAGAGTGAAGAGTGGTCAGCCGAGGGATTCGGGAACAAACAAGCACCTGATTAACTGACTGGGCTTGCTTGAATCAAACACTTGCGCTTGGTGGCTGGTAACCGGTTCAATGTCGAGCATGGGCACATTTTTTATTCACATCGATGTCCATTAGATAGAAGACCGTGCCGACGGAACATGGCCCTTATTCCCAACAGGCTATGAAGAGTCGTTGTTTCACTCTCGAATGATCTGCCCGGCAGGGCAGGGGCGGCGCTTATTTGAAGGACTGCTCCGATGCCGACAATGTGCTTTGCGTGTCGATCAAATAGCTCTTCAAACTTCAAACTTCACACTTCAAACTTCCCACTTCACCCGGGCGCCACCGTCCCACACGACGGGGCGGTTCATAAGGGAGGAAGCACGGGTGTCCCAGATCAGGCCCCGGCCGGAATGGGCAGGTGGAGCTTTTCCCGGGCCGCATAGACGGTGTATCCCACCACCTCCCGTAGCGAGGCTTGCAGGCGGCGCTTCCAGTTCGATTCGATGGGACTGTTGGGAACGGGGGATCCGAAGACGATGACCTGGCGGTCCTGGAAGATCTGCTTGATCCGAAAGAGGTGGAACCCGTCGCTGACCACCACGACCTGCCGGATACCCTGACGGCGCAAGACCTCCACGATCTGCTGAATGCTGGCCAGCGTGGTCAGCCCTCTGGCTTCCATTTCAATGCTGTCCTCGGGGACGCCGTGCTGGATGAGGTAGGCCTTGCCGACCTCGGCCTCGGTAAAGCGAGGGTCCATGCCGTATCCGCCCGTGGTAATGATTCGGTCGGAGAGCTTCCTCTTGAAGAGCTGCACGCCGTGATCCAGCCGCGCCCTGAAGACCGGCGAGGGCCGGCCGTTGTACTGGGCGGCGCCGAAGACGATGATTCGGTCGGCGGGCCGGGCGTCGTCGCGGTTGGCTTCGGTCCGCACCAGAGCGTAGATTGCCAGGGCATAGATCAGGATGGCGGCGGGGAGATATCCGGCAAGGACCTTGAACACAAACCGCTTCCGTCGGGGTCTCATGACTCTATTGGGAGAGGTATTCCGCCAGAACTTCGTTGGGGATAGCCCCTTCCCGAACCACTCGGGCCGGTTTCGAGGTCAGGTCGAGAACGGTCGAAGCAGCCGTTCCCGGAGAGTCGCCGGCATCTACCACCAGCTCGATCTTGCCCCCAAGCTGGCTCAGCACGTCCTCAGCCGTGGAACAGGAGGGATGTCCGGACAGGTTGGCGCTGGTGCCGATGATGGGCAGGCGAACCCTGTCGATGACGCTCCGGGTAAAGGGTTGGTTTGGAATCCGCATGCCCACCGTTCCCGTTCCCCCGGTCACCTTCAGGGGAACCCTCTTGGCTGCCGGAAGGATGAGGGTAAGCGGGCCGGGCCAATAGCGAGCCGCGATCTCGTAGAATACCGG
>VXMN01000178.1:14738-16422 GCA_009841055.1 Acidobacteriota bacterium | reverse complement strand
GGCTCGGGAACCTCATCGGCATTCAGCATCACCGGGCCCAGGGACCAGCAACCGGTTTAGATCTTGGACTGAGGAAGGTAAAGGGGGTTCTCCCGTTCAATGTCCCACGCCGAAACGTCGTTGGAGACCGTGAACCCGAGAATCTTGCGTTTGGATGAAAGCAGGACGCCCAACTCCGGCTCCACGGCGGTGAATTTGGAGTCCTTCCTTATGCCGATAAAGTCGTTGGGCCCGGTGCACCGGGCTTCGGTGCCCTTGAAGAACAGTTCCGGCCGATCGGAAAAATAGACGTAGTCATAGATTCCCGCCGGCGCCTGGGTGTCTCCGTCCCGGAATTCGGCGCTCTTCTTGTAGGTCACCCCGCAGGCCCAGACTTCCGGGGGGTGCACGGGAATGGCGGCATGGGGCGTTGACGGGGTCGGTGAGACGTTCAGTTCCGACCAGGTCAGGGAGAGGGCCTGGGAGGAACAGTGCCTTTCCACCAAGTCCACAAGCGAGATCCCCTCCCGGTCGGCCCCGCGGACGAAATCCAGCAGCGTGCGCAGTCCGTTGCTCTCCGCCAGGACCGGGTAGACACTCTCGTTTTCGACTTTTGCCAGGTGAAGCCCGGATTCGGGATCATGGATTTGAGCCAGTTTCATGGAGTTCTCCTTCACAGGGGACACCGGGTCACCCGGTGAGATATCAGTAACGCCTGGATCGCTGCAGGGTGATGTCGAATTTGGCCGTATCGGCAGCTGCCATGACTGCCATGACACCGGCCTGAACGGGGTCGCTTACGATCAGATCGGCCGCTTCGGGTACGGTGCCGGCCATATTGAGGGACAGCACGGTAATTCCCTGCTTCTTGATCTCTTCTACAGCCTGGGCGATGTCTCCACCCATGATCGCTCCCGCCATGACCAGAACCTTCGCCCGGGGAAGCAGGGCAACCGAGCGCACTGCAGCCGCGATGTGGTCTTCACCGACCAGCGGGATGGTATCCACCGAAATCCTCTCGCCACGCAGGTTGTGCCGGTCAGCTTCGCTGATCGCGCCCAGCGCCACCTGTCCCACCTGGGCTCCGCCGCCGATAATGATGATCCGCTTGCCGTAGACCTCGAGCAGCGGATCGAGGGAGTCTACCGCGGTGACCACCTCCAGCGCTCGCAGGTCGCCGAGGAGTGCTTCCACCTCCGCGACATCGCGCAGTTCCAGGTAGAGGCTGGCGGCATGGGCTCCCCGTTTCACGATGTCCACGGAGCTGATGTTGGCCCCGTGTTCGGCAATGGTCCGGGTGAGCTGAAAAAGAACCCCGGTACGATCCTGTGCCTGGATCAGCAAAGCAATGGATTCCGATTTCATTCGGCTGCCACCTCGGCGATGTCGAATGTGCGAAGGTCCGCGCTGCCGAAATCTAAATCAAGGCTGGTGTCAAGTCAACCGATCCAGTGATCAGTGGTCAGTGGCCAGTGATCAGTGATCGGACCGGCTCCGCCCTGTCGCGCGGACCGTTCAGAGGAAAAACAGCCGGTCGTTGATGAAGACGAACCACGAATCAACACGAATGGCCAGAGGTCACGGGATAAAGGTCCACCCGGGAGCGGGGGGGGGGCCGCGCCCCCGCCCCCCCCACCGCCCCCCCGGGGGGTATAAAAAAAAAAAAACCACCACGAACACACAAAAAACAAAGGAAAAGAAATAA
>VXMN01000178.1:0-14728 GCA_009841055.1 Acidobacteriota bacterium | reverse complement strand
GATAAAGGTCCACCCGGGAGCGCAGGCGTCCCGCCCGCATGCACTCCCGTTCCGTGCTGCTCAGTTTCCCTGCGATGGCGCACCCGGCCACCCTCACGCCGGGAACGGCGCCATGGTTCTCCCTCGGCTTTGCCGATACCGGTCCCGCCGATGGATGGCGGGACGCAGCCGTCAGTGCCTTGGTGCCGGTTGCGAGGCGCCCCAAAAGCGAGTATTCTCAGGGCCGGTAATTGCGAAACCTGGCAGATATCTTGGGAACCACGGGATCGAGCCTCACACCACCGGGCGAGGCACCGATATTCGCTTGAATCCAGGGTAGTGCCCATGACCCACCAGAGCCGCCGCAACTTTCTGCGCCAGTCCATTGGAATCACCGGAGTGGGCGCCTCCGGTTACCTCGCATCCAGTCGGCCCCTGCGGGCGGGGTCTCCAGCCCATTCCGATGCCCTGGGCGCCAACGACAGGATTCGGGTTGGCCTCATTGGCTGCGGGGGAAGAGGCCGCAAGCTCCTGGGACTCTTCCTCAAGGAGGACGGTGTCAGTTGTGCGGCCCTGTGCGACGTGGACGATGAACAAACCGGGAAGGCGCTGCGTGCGGTTGAGACCGCCGGAGGCATTGCGCCCCTGCAGACCAGGGACTTTCGCCAGGTTCTGGACTTGAAGGATCTGGATGCCGTCATCGTAGCCACGCCGGATCACTGGCATGCCCTACAATCCGTGGCTGCCTGTCAAGCCGGCAAGGATATTTACGTCGAGAAGCCCCTCTCCTTGACCATACAGGAGGGGCGAACCATGGTCAGGGCCGCTCGCCTATACCAGCGCGTGGTCCAGGTCGGGACCCAGCAGCGGAGCGCCCCCCAGTTCGCTCAGGCGGTGGAGTACGTGAACTCCGGACAGCTCGGCCGGATTCGCCTGGTCCGGACCTGGGCCTATCTGGATTGGAAGGGAGCCACCCCCAAGGCTCCGGACGGCCCCCCTCCCGGCGGCGTGGACTACGACCTGTGGCTGGGGCCGGCCAGGCGCCAACCCTTCAACCCCAATCGGTTTCATTTCACCTTTCGCTGGTTCTGGGACTACTCGGGCGGGCTGATGACCGACTGGGGGGCCCACATGGTCGATATCGCCCAACTGGGGCATGGGGGTCAGGGCCCCCGTCTCGGCCTTCTCGGCCGGAGGGAAATTCGCCTATCCCGACGATGCCATGGAAACCCCCGATACCCAGCAGGTCACCTGGGCCTTTCCCCGTTTCAGCATGATCTGGGAACACGCACTGGGCGTGGGAAGGGGGCCGGAGGCACGGGAGCACGGGGTTGCCTTTCACGGAGAAGACGGAGTTCTGGTGGTGGATCGCTTCGGCTGGGAAGTTTTTCCCGAAACCCGGAGACTCGACGACAGGCGGCGCACCTACAAGGCCGCGGGGTTGCCCCGGCAGAGGGTCGGACGGGACTACACACCCGACCATGTGCAGAACTTCCTCGACTGCATGCGCTCCCGCGAGACGCCGGTAGCGGATATTGAAATCGGGCACAACTCGGTCATTGCCTGCCACCTGGGCAACATCGCCCAGCGCCTGGGACGTCAGATCCGCTGGGATGTCGAGAAGGAACGAGTGATCGACGATCCTGAAGCGGAAGCCATGACCGGCATGAACTACCGGCTTCCCTGGAAGCTGGCGCTGTAGGCCAATAAAATCAACCAAGCAAGCGGGGGAATCATGGCGGAAGAAGACAGTGGCTTCAGGGTTGCCGATCGCCGCAAGTTCACCGAGGACGGGCAGTTGCGAGACTCGGCCAAGGGGGCTGCGAGCGGGCCCGCCGGTCCTGCAGGCCCATCGGGTGAGGCCCGGGGCGAGGAGCGGGCCGGCGATAGCGCCTCCTCCCCGATTGTCGGCCAGGACAGCCGGGAACCCAAGATGGACTTTCCCACGCTGGTTCTGTCTCTTACCACCACCGCCATGCTCCAGATGGGACTGGTCCCCGATCCCGTATCCCAAAAGGTCGAGAAGAATCTCCCGGCGGCGCGGCAAACCATCGATATCCTGGAGATCCTGAAGGACAAGACCCAGGGGAATCTGAAGCCCGACGAAGCCCGTCTCCTGGATCGATGTCTGCACGACCTCAAGATGAGCTTCGTGCAGAGCTCCCAAAAGGTCACCCTGTGATCCCTGCCGCCCCCCGCCGGGCCAGCGTTTCCCGTCCCCGGCGAGTGTTCCGGTCTTCGCTGTCCATCCCTGTTCCCTTCCAACGGCTTGAGCATGCCCGATCACGCTGACCGCAGCATCCATCAACGATTTACTACCCGATGGGGCCTTCTGTTCAGTGTTCTGGGGGTGGCCGTGGGGACCGGAAACATCTGGAGGTTTCCCCGCATCGCCGCTCAAAACGGAGGCGAGAACGGCGCGGGGGCGTTCCTGGCCAGTTGGGTGCTGTTTCTGTTTCTATGGAGCATTCCCTTGATCGTGGCCGAATACGCCATCGGTCGCCGGAGTCGTAGAGGCCCCGTGGAGGCGCTGGCCGCCATTGGGGGCCGAAACCTGACCTGGACCGGTGGCTTCGTCGCTTTTGTCTCGGCCGCCATCACTTTCTACTATGCGGTGGTGGTCGGGTGGTGTCTCTATTACCTGTCGCAGATGGTCACCGCACCACTGCCGCTGTCCACCGAAGCTGCCTTCTCGACCTGGAACCGCTTCCAGGCCTCGGCCTGGCCCTCCTTCTTCCACGCCCTTGCGCTGGTGCTTTGCGCCTTTGCTATCTGGAAGGGGATCCGCTCCATCGAACGCCTCAACCGCTGGATGATTCCCACCCTTCTGGCGATCGTCCTGATCTCGCTGATCCGCGCCCTGACGCTTCCCGGCTCCTGGGCGGGAGTGGCTTACCTGTTCACCCCCGACTGGGAGCAGTTGCTGCAGCCGAGAATCTGGCTGGAGGCCCTCAGTCAGAATGCCTGGGACACCGGAGCCGGTTGGGGGCTCTTCCTGACCTATGCCGCCTATATGCAGAGGCGACAGCCCATCGTCAAGAATGCCCTCTTGACGGGCATAGGGAATAACGTGATTTCCTTGCTGGCGGCCCTGATCGTGTTTGGGACGGTCTTTTCGGTCCTGCAGACGGAGATGAGTCTGTCCCGCCAGGAGACACTTGAGGTTCTACGCTCCAGTGGCCCTGCATCCACCGGTCTGACGCTGATCTGGATGCCGCAGCTCTTCGCCCGCATGTCCCTGGGGACTCCGCTCTCCATTCTGTTTTTCCTGGGACTGACGCTGGCCGGCTTCAGTTCCCTGATGGCCATGCTGGAACTGCAGGCACGGGTGCTGGTGGATGCCGGATTGACGCGATCCAGGGCGGTCCTGCTGGTGGCGGTCGTCAGCTACCTGCTGGGTATCCCCTCTGCGCTCAGCCTGTCTGTTTTTGCGAACCAGGACTTCGTCTGGGGTGTGGCTTTGATGATCTCGGGGGCGCTGGTCGCCTTTGCCGTGACCCGATACGGATGTGAGCGCCTGCGGGGAGAGGAGCTGAGGGCCGATTCCGGCGACCTGTCCCCGGGTCGCTGGTGGGATGCCTCCATGCGGTACGTGGTCCCGGTTGGGGCAACGGTGCTGTTGTTGTGGTGGCTATCCCTTTCGGCCACCGTCTACGCCCCGAATGAGTGGTACAATCCCCTGCTTCCCTACAGCGTCATGACCTGCCTGGTGCAGTGGGGGGTGGTGTTGACGGTGCTGTGGCTCCTGAATCGCCGCCTGTCCCTGGGGGCGACCCATGAAACGAATCCGCGTCATTGACTCCCATACTGCCGGTGAACCGACACGAGTGGTGGTGGCGGGAGGACCCGATCTCGGCGCCGGTCCCCTGCCCGAAAGACTGCTTTGCTTTCGCGAGCGTTTCGATCCCTTTCGCTCGGCGGTCGTGAACGAGCCACGCGGCTCCGATACGCTGGTGGGAGCCCTTCTCTGTGAGCCCTGCGAGGCGGACTGCGCCACCGGAGTGATCTTCTTCAATAACGTCGGCTACCTGGGGATGTGCGGTCACGGCGCCATCGGAGTTGTCTCCACCCTGGGCTACCTGGGGCGCATCCGGCCCGGCCGGCATCGCCTGGAAACCCCGGCGGGACCCATCGCCGCCAGCTTGCAAGAATCGGGCGAAGTGGTGATTGAAAACGTGGCCAGCTATCGATGGGCAAAGGGGGTAGCCCTGGATCTGAAGCGTTACGGCCGCCTGACGGGAGACGTGGCCTGGGGAGGCAACTGGTTCTTCCTTTGTGAGGATCACGGCCTGCGACTTGGTGAAGACAATATCGACTGCCTGCTCGACTGTACCTGGAAAATCAGACGAGAGCTGCGCGACCGGGGAATCACGGGCAAGGGCCGGCGGGAGATCGATCACATCGGACTCTACGCTCCTCCGCAACGGACCGACGCCGACTCAAGGAACTTCGTTCTTTGCCCGGGGGGCTCCTTCGACCGCTCGCCCTGCGGGACCGGCACCTCTGCAAGGGTCGCCTGCCTGGTCGCCGACGGCCGTTTCGGCCCGGGACAAACCTGGCGGCAGGAAAGCATCATCGGCAGTCTGTTCGAGGCCACGGTCCGTCTCGACCAGGGTCGCATCGTGCCTTCCATCAAGGGTTCTGCATTCGTCACCGCCGAGTCCACCTTGCTGCTGGACCCCCGAGATCCGATGAGGGCCGGACTCAAACCTGTGGCCAGTCCCTGAGCGTTCGCCCCTTGCCATCGGCGATCCCTGAACCCAACATTCTTTTTGGTCCAGGCGTCCAGACAACCTATAATGCCGCAACGGTGGCCGGTCCATTTCTTGCCCGCTCCGGAATGCCTCGTACCTCTCACCGGGGCGCACCCAGCACAATATTTGACAGAAAACCTTCACAATAGGGACGACAAGGTGCTGAAAAAAAACATCCTGTGGCGATTTGTGCAGTGCCCTGGGGCGCTGCCGGCACAGAAGTGGGAGATCCAGCAGTTCCAAGGACCGGCAGCACCTGGGAGGCTCGGGCGCTCCCGAAAAGCAATCCCGACCATCCCCATCGTTCGGACGTGACGACATGGTTTCAGAACATTTGTTGAGGTGGCCCGACCTGGTGGCCATCTGCATCAATCTGAGCGCAATGGTGGCTATCGGCGTCTACACGGCCCGCCGCAACCGTTCGGCCGACGCCTACTTCCTGGCCAATCGCAGCATGCCCGGCTGGATCGTCGGATTTTCGCTGATGGCGACCATCATCAGCTCGATGACCTTCCTGGCCATCCCCGGCTTCACCTTTGCCAAGGACTGGCGCTACATGCCGGCCCATTTCTTCTACTTCATCCCGGCCATCGTCGCCTATTTCCTGTTCATGCCCTACTTTCGCCGGGGGCACGTGCGCTCGGCCTACGAGTACCTGGAACGGCGGTTCGGCACCTGGGCCCGGCTCTATGCCGCCGCCGGCTTTCTGGTGTTTCAGATGTTTCGCACCGGCGTCATTCTCTACGCCGTCTGCCTGCCGTTCGGCCCCATGACCGGTTTCCCCCTGGAATGGGTCATCCTGGTACTGGGCATCCTGGTGGCCACCTACACCATCCTGGGCGGCCTGGAAGCCGTCATCTACACCGACCTTCTTCAAGGTATCGCCCTGATTGTCGGGGGGCTCATCTGTATTCCCGTTGCCGTCAACCTGATTCCGGGCGGGCTGTCGCAGGTGTTCAGCGAAGCGATAGCCGACGGAAAATTCGCGGTTGGCAGTACGGGCTGGGACTGGAACGAACAAACCGTCTGGGTGCTTATCATCGTCTACCAGTTCATCTTCTTCCAACTGCTCTGCACCGATCAGAACGCCGTTCAACGCTATATCGCCATGAAGACCGACCGGGATGCCAACCAGGGGCTGATCCTGTCAACCGTCATGACCATTCCGGTCTGGATCTATTTCGCTTTCATCGGGACGGCCTTGTACGTCTACTACAAGCATTTTCCCGCCGCGGAGCTGGACAGCCTGGTTGCCGAGCAGGCCTTTCCCTTCTTCGTCCTGACCCAGGTCCCGGCCGGTGCGGCCGGTTTCGTCCTGTCCGGGCTGCTGGCGGCCGCCATGTCCACGCTGGACTCCGGCATCAACGCTTCGGCCGCCACGCTGACCAATGACTTCTACCGCCGATTCAAGAAGTCGGCGGAGGATGAACGGCACTACCTCAAGTTCGGCCGCTGGGTCTCGGTGGCGTTTGGCGCCATCATGATCACGGTGGCGCTCTTCATCCATTTCGCTCGCACCCAGACCCTGATGGACTTGCAGACCCTGGTGTTTTCGATCCTCAGTGGCGGACTGCTGAGTATCTTCCTGCTGGGATTTCTTACCAAGAGAGTCCACAGCCGAGCGGCGCTGATCGCCACCATCATCACGGTTGCAGGGGTCTGTTTCTGGCTGTTCGCAGACTCCGCCACGGGGACTCGCCTGATGCCCGCCCTCAAGCAGGTCCTGCCCGACAAGTTCTGGATCGTCGTTTTTTCAAATATCTTCCTGTTCGGGCTGGCATATCTTTTGAGTCGCTTCTTTCGCCCTCGAGACACCAAGGATCTGCAGAATTTGACCGTTTGGACCTCCAGGGCCGATAATCCCTCCGGCTAGGAAGAACCCATCGGGCCTGCACAGCCCGCGAAAGGAACGCCTGTCCATGTTTGAAAATCGGGTCAAGCAGCTATTGCAGGCAGGACGGGCCGCCTGGGGAGCCGGTCTGGCCGACGCCTCCGAGATCGTGGCCCAAACCACCATCGAAACCGGAATCGATTTCCTGTGGATCGATCTGGAGCATCGCCCCTACGAAGTGGAGGCGGTGCGCTGGATCCCCCTCTTCTGCCGCCGAAAGTCATGTGTCGCGTTGATTCGGGTGGCGGGGCTGGAATCCCATCTCATCAAGAAGGCGCTCGACATCGGCGCCAACGCCATCATGGTGCCGCAGGTCGACTCGGCTGAGGAAGCCGAGCTGGCCGTGCAATATTGCAAGTACCCGCCCGAGGGCACCCGTGGCGTCTCACCGCTCTGGCCCCACTTCGAGGGGGTTTCCTGGAGCGACTACCTCCCCCGGGCCAACCGGGAAACCCTGGTCGTCGTTCAGATCGAGACGGCCTCAGGCATCGAGAACCTGGATTCCATTGCGGCGGTGCCGGGTGTGGATGTTCTGTTTGTGGGCCCCACGGATACCTCTGCCGCATTGGGTCATATCGGCCAGATAGAGCATCCTGAGGTTCAGGCCTTCCTGGCGGACTTTCCCCGGCGAGTGGCTCCCTCGGGGAAAGCCAGCGGGATCACCCTGCGATCGCTGGACGAGTGCCGGCGGGCGTATGATCAGGGGTATCGGTTTATCTCTTGCGGCAACGTGGTGCTCAGCGGTCAAGCGGCTCTGACCTCGGATCTGGATCGCTTGAGAACCATGGAGTCCTCCAAGCGCGACGATTGATCGACACAAGGGGCAGCCGGCGGTCAAGGAGGCCGCCGCTACCGGGTGAATGATGTCCACAACCGCTTTCATGCGCTACCGGAAGGATGCCGGCGTCCACTATGGAATTCTGGAAGGAGATCGTCTCCACCAACTGGAAGGCTCCCCCCTGGAGACCCGTCAGACCACCGGGACCATTCACCAACTTTCCGAGGTCCGCACCCTGGTTCCCTGCGAACCGCGCCAGGTCCTGGCCGTGGGTCGAAACTACCGCAGCCACCTCAAGGGGAGACCGGCACCCTCGCGCCCTGAAATCTTCTACAAACCCTACAATTCTCTCCAGAATCCGGACTCTCCGATCGTTGTTCCGGCCGAAGCTGACGAGGTTCACCTTGAAGGCGAACTGGTTGTGGTGATTGGACGGACTACCCGAAACGTCTCACTCGAGCAGGCGGAATCGTCCATCTTCGCTCTGACCTGCGGCAACGACGTCAGCGCCCGAGGGTGGCAGCGGGGCCCCGACCAGGACCTGCAGTGGTGGCGCGCCAAGGGGTGCGATACCTTCGGTCCCGTCGGACCGGTCATGGTTCAGGGGCTGGATCACCGAAATCTGCGACTGCAGACCCGTCTCAACGGCCAGGTGGTTCAGCAGCAGACCACGGCGGATCTCATATTCGACTGCGCCACCGTGGTCAGCTACATCAGCCGCTTTCTTACCCTCAGCCCGGGAGACCTGATCTTCACAGGCACCCCGGGAGCTACCGACTGGCTCACACCCGGCGATGTCGTCGAAGTTGAAATCGCGGGAATCGGGGTGTTGAGCAATCCGGTCGAGGCCGGCTGACATGTTTGCGACGAGTCCCGCCCCCACCCTGCCGGGCAGATCATTCGAGGAAGTTACCGCTGATCTCTTTTAAAGACGAACCACAAATGGACACGAATGAACACGAATAGGGGTAGATTTCTTTCCGTTTATCTTCGTGGTCCTTCGTGGATAACTCTTTTTTGTTTCACGTAAGTTCAAACGCGACCATGCTACACAGCCCCTTCCCTCCCCGATCCCGCCGTCATTGACTTCATGGAGATTACCCACGGCTACAGATCCTATCGGGCAGACCGCCGAAGTTCGCTGACCATTGGCAATTTCGACGGCTTCCACCTGGGTCACCAGCGAATCCTGGAAGTCCTGTTGAGTGCTTCCCGGACCTCGGGAACCCGTTCGGTCCTGCTCAGCTTCCAGCCCCATCCCTTGCAACTGCTGGCGCCGGACCAGGCTCCCCGGGCAATCACTCCCCCGGAGGAGAAGATTCGCCTGCTGGGCGCCAGTGGGCTGGAGGTGCTTGCCATTCTGGACTTTGACCGGGCTCTCTCCCAAATGACCGGCGAGCAGTTTGTGCGGGAGATCGTGGTGGGGGTATTCCGGGCGCGGCTGGTTTTCGTCGGGAGCGATTTTTCCTTCGGACATCGCCGCACCGGCAACGTCGCCTTGCTTCAGGATCTCGGCCGGAAACTCGACTTTCAGGTCCGCACCTGTCCTCAAGTGGTGGTCCGGGGATCCAGGGTCAGCAGCACGCGAATACGTGAACTGATCCGTGCCGGGCGCATCAGCAGCGCCAATCGCCTGCTCGGGAGGTTTTTCAGCCTGAAGGGGAAGGTCGTGCCCGGGCGCGGTCTGGGACGCGAATCCCTGTTTCCCACCTTGAACCTGCGCCCTGGCGACGAGCTGATCCCGCGGCCCGGGGTATACGTCACCCAGGCTTCGTTCGATCGGCAGACCTGTCCCTCGGTAACCAACGTCGGCTGGCGCCCCACGGTCGCCGGCAAGAATCTGACCGTGGAGACCCACCTCATCGACACCAGTCTGGACAGCCCTCCGGGTGATCTCGATCTGGCCTTCCTGCACCGCTTGAGAGACGAAGAGAGGTTCGAGTCGCTGCAGCAGTTGAGAGGCCAGATTGCCCGCGACTGCCTGCGCGCCCGCCGGTTTTTTCGTCTCTTCAAACGGCTCGGTCGACCGCTGGCTTCGGCCGGCTGACGGACTGGCTATCGAGCCGCAACCCGGAAGGTGCCGACCGCGAAGATGCTGGGGATTTCCAGGTGCCATGCGCCCTGCGGGGACCGGTAGCGCAGTTCCAGTTCCGGCAGGGTGAGGCTCTCTACCGCATCGAAGCCACGAGCCGCCATCAGCGCATTCATCGACGCCATGGAGTACTCGGCCTTCATGGGCTCTCCCCGTTTGGCTACGAAGGCTTTCAGTTTCTTTTTCATGACCCGGTGTTCGGAGCTCGAGGAGGTCTCGTCCAGCAGGTAGTCGAGCAGCAGGAGGGTACCTTCAGGCAGGTTTCGGGCAATGGATTCCGCCGTCTCGCCCAGATCCTCGGCACTGAGGTAGTAGGCAACTCCCATCAAGGTCAGAAAGGTGGGCCGGGACCGTTGGAAGCCTGAGCCCTCCAACGCCTCTACAGCGGAAACCCTGGTGAGGTCGGCGGAAACAAAATGCAGGCGAGGGGGGATGGTCCACCCGGCCTGGCGGATACGGGCCAACTTCTGGCTTTGGGTGAGGGGATGGTCGATCTCGAAGACGTCTATCCGGCTCATCAGGTCGGGCCGGCGAAAGGCGAACGAATCCATTCCGGCTCCAATAATGACGTACTGGTCGATTCCCTTCTCCACGGCTGCTTCCAGGGCCTGTTCGGCATATCTTCCTCGCAGCAGCACGCACAGGGACACCGGCTCTATGGCTCGCAACAGTCCATGGACCACAATCCATGACAGCAGAGGGACCCGGACCACCAAGCGCCAAAACCATCCGCAGAGAAACCTGGCAAAGGGGTCCTCGAAGAGCCGCACCGGATACCTCTGGTGGATGGCCCGCACGGCCGCGGTGAGTTCAGCGGTCGAGGCCCTGCTTTTTTTGTGTAGAGAAGTGGGCTTGCGAAGGCTCATGAGCGACCCCTTACCAAACCGGTTGACCTTGAATTGCCCGATCCCGGTCTGCAACCCGGGCAGCCTGCCCATTATGCCACGCCCGGCTCGGCTCGCCGCTGACTGCTGAATCAAAGGAGGTCTGTTTTCCCCCCACCAGCTCAGCCGCGGGCTGCGGTCCAGTGTCGCCGATTCCCGCTCAGGAGGGAAGTGATTCGCCGGTTCCCCACCCTGCCGTGTGGATCATTCGAGGGTGAAACAACCAATCGTCACGGTCTATTTTTTGAACATGGCTGTACAGGATGCACAGGATAATCAGGACCCGGCGCTGTTGCACAAGAGGCTGACTTCGGCGATGACCGCGAGCGGATTCGCGGATGTTCAGGACTGCAAGCCCGCAATCTCCAGAAAAAAATCCTGTGCATCCTGTGCATCCATGTGAATTAACCATTTAGCCCTGCATGACATCGAACCGGTTTCCAGCCACCAGGCGCTGGCGGTTGTTTCCGGCATAGTGATGCTTAAAGGTGCTTTGGCGAGACGCTCGGACTGCTCGGGACCGCTCGGGATTGCTCGGGATTGCTCGGGATGTTCGGGATTGCAAACGAAGGGCGAGGCTGTTAGGATAGCTGTGAGGCAGGCGAGCATGACACGAGCGATTACCTATCTGTTGCTCATCCTCTTTGTGGGATCACAGGCGGACGACGTGGTCCGACTCTGTGCCGAAATGCTGTGTCCGGAAGGCCACACCCACGGTTGTTGCCACCAGTCGCGATCCGAGAAGAGCAGACTGACGGTCAAGATGGAAGCCGGCCACTGCGCGGCGGCGGAAACGACAAGTCCTCTCCAACTGGATCGGGCGACCTGCTGTGAGAGTCCGGCCGACGCTTCCAGGAATTTCTTCCGCACGGCGGAGCGGCTCCCCAAGGACACTGTCAGGCAACTCCTCCTCTCTGCCTCCAGACCCTCAGGCCTGCCGAACTTTCCGTCAGGCTCAAGCCCTTCTGTTATCCTTCCTCCGGCATTCCTGCAGGATCCATCCCCTCCCGACCTCCTTTCGACGGTCCTCCGTATCTAGACCCCAAGCCATCCGATTGATCGGTCCCACCTGATGAGGGCGCCGGCGTCGCATCGCGTCTGAACCCGTTCGGATGCCTGGCTGCATTCCCCCAGCACCGTCTTGGTTGGCGGCGTCGACCCTCAATTGGAATGAGGGAGACATGAAGTCACACCCAATTGGAAGGCGAGGCACGGAACCGCTGTTCCGGGCAATTGTTGGCGGGATCCTGATCCTCTTTGGATCGGCATCCTCAAATGCCGCGGAACTCTATTCGAGCTATGGAGATCCCCACCTGAAGGGATTCATCCGGCAGGCGCTGGACCGCAGTCCCCTGCTCCAGCAGAGCCTGGCGAACTACCGGGCATCACTGCAGCGACTTCCCCAGGTTGGGCAACTGCCCGACCCGGTGTTGGCAATCACCCAGTATGCACGCCGCCCTGAAACCAGAGTGGGTCCGCAAACCACCATGGTTTCCCTATCGCAGCGCTTTCCCTGGTTCGGCAAGCTGAAAGACCGGGAGCAGGTATCGATGCAGCAATCCATGGTGCTTCGGGAGCGGCATCGAGCCCGCGAGGCCGAACTGGTGCGTAAAGTCAAGGATGCCTATTACAGTCTGGCCTACCTGGATCGTGTCATCGAAATCACCCGAGAGGATGAATCCATTCTTGGGCACTACGAAACCCTTGCCCAGGCCCGCTATGCCCAGGGCGCGGGCTCGCTGCAGGGAGTGGTCAAGTTGCAGGCCCAAATCACTCGATCTCAACACCGTTTGCAGCTTCTGCAAACCCAGCGCGTGGATGTAGAAGCCCGATTGAACGGTTTGCTGGACCGGTCGGCCGCCACGGCCGTAGGCCCGGTCCGCCTGCCCTCTCCTCCTCCGCGCTCAATCGACGTCAAGCAGCTTCTGCAGACGGCACGGGTCAATCGGCCTGAGGTTCAAGCGGCGGGTCACCGAATCGAGGTGGGAAAAAGGCAGATCGAGCTGGCCCAAAGGGGCTATCGCCCCGACCTCTCGTTCGGAGTCAGCTTCGTCAACGTGGCAGGGCGTTCCGATCGGTTGGGAAGACTGAATCCCCCGGACCAGAACGGGAAGAACATCTACGGCCTCACCCTGGGAGTCAACCTGCCCATCCGCCGCAAGAGTCAGGACGCAGCCGTGCTGGAGGCCACCGAAAGCACCATTGCCTCCCGGCGCGGCTACCGCAGCCTGATCAGGCAGGTGGAGGTCTCCATCCGTGCCGTCGGGTTTCGCATTCAAACTCTGGCGGAACAGATCGGGTTATTTGAACGGACGCTGCTTCCCCAGGCCGAGCAGGTTCTTCATTCCACCGAGGAAGCCTACGCCACGGGCAGGCTGGGAGTGCTGGACCTGTTGGACAGTGAACGCGATCTATTTCAACTTCGGACAGGATTGGCCCAATTGATCAGCGACTACATGAAGTCTTTGGCTGAACTGGAACGCGCGGTCGGCGTTCCGTATCGGGAGGTGAAACCATGAAATCCTACGGCGGTTGGATCCTCGGCCTCTTGCTGGCCTTTCTGCTGGGTCTGGCGCTGCCGCTGCCGATCGATGTGAACCTGCCGGATTGGGAGCGCCTGACCGGATGGTTGGACCGGGTGCAGCCTTCCGGCCCGGCATCCGATCTCGGGCAGCAGCTGGGGCAACTCCAGCTCTGGACCTGCGGAATGCATCCCCAGGTGATTCAAAGGGAACCCGGCAGTTGTCCCATTTGTCACATGGACCTGGTTCCGGTGAGGGAGACGGCCGCCGAACCGGAACCATCGCAGGAGGAACGCAGGATTCGGCATTGGCAAGCGCCCATGGATCCCACTTACATCTCCGACAAGCCGGGGAAATCACCCATGGGAATGGACCTGGTACCGGTTTACGAGGAACCGGTCGAGGAGCCGTCCGGCATACGAGTGGATACCGGTTTTCTGCAGAATTTCTCCATTCGATCCGCCCGGGTTGAACGGGGGCGGATCCCGCGGCTGATCCGGACCATAGCCACCCTTCACTACAACCCCAGGACGATGGTGTCGATCAACACCAAGTTCGAGGGTTGGATTGAAGCGGCTCACGTCAACACCCTGGGCCAGCGGGTGCGCAAGGGCGACCTGCTGTTCGAAATATTCAGCCCTCAACTGCTCACCACCCAGCAGGAGTATCTGGCGGCAATCCAGTACCTGGAGCGACTCCGCGGGCAGGCTCATCCAAAGGCCGTCGAACGGGCTCGGGACCTGGTGGAGGCCGCCCGCCAGCGATTGCTGTTTTGGGACGTCACCGAAGATCAGATCGGAACCCTCAAGAACCAGGGCAAGGCATTCAGGCGATTGAAAGTTGCTTCGCCGGCTTCGGGCGTGGTGGTCGATCAGGCCGCCGAAACACTCGAGGGCATGAAGGTCTCGCCGGGGATGAACCTCTACCGGGTTGCGGACCCCTCCACTGTCTGGGCGCAGGTGGAAATCTTTCAGCATGAGATGCGGCACCTCAGAATCGGACAGAGGGTGCGGGTCAGCCTGGACGCCTTTCCCGAGCGAAGGTGGCAAGGCACCGTGGTTTCCCTGAACCCGGAGCTCGACCCCCGTACTCGAACCCTGGGAGCTCAGGTTGAAATTCCCAACCGTGATGGGCGCCTCCATCCGGAAATGGTCGCGGAGGTGGAGCTTGAAATCCCCGGACCCGCCAGGGCGCTCAAGGTGCCCGAGGAAGCGGTGCTCCATACCGGAGAGAGGAGTGTGGTTGTCGTGCAGAAGGAGACCAATCTGTTCGAGCCCAGGGAAGTCGAGCTGGGAGCCGCGGGCGGCGGTTTTCAGGAAATCAGAAAGGGTTTGAAGCCCGGCGAGCGCGTGGTGACATCGTCCCAATTTCTGATCGATTCGGAAAGTAACCTGAGAGAAGCCATCAACAAGATTGCGGCGCAAGGCGAAGTCGAATGGGAAACGGAGGCAACGGATAACCGTTAGCCATACCAAAGCGCGAGGAAAGGACGATGCTGACGAACCTCATCGACTGGTCCATCCGTAACAAAGTGCTCGTATTGCTGGCAGCGGCTTTCCTCTCGCTGGCAGGCGTCTACTCGGTTCAGCAGGTGCCCGTGGATGCCATTCCCGATCTCTCCGACGTTCAAGTCATCGTTTACACGGAGTACCCGGGACAAGCACCTCAAATCGTGGAGGATCAGGTCACCTATCCCCTGACCACCCGAATGCTGTCGGTACCTTTTACCAAGGTGGTTCGGGGGTACTCCTTCTTCGGCTACTCCTTTGTCTACGTTCTGTTCGAAGACGGCACCGACATCTATTGGGCACGCAGCCGGGTCCTGGAA
>VXMN01000360.1 GCA_009841055.1 Acidobacteriota bacterium | reverse complement strand
GGCCGGGAAACCCTGGTAACGGCCAGGTGCTTCAGGAGGTTGACGGCCTCAAGCCATCATAGACGACGGAGATGGAGATTACAATTGAAGGGAGGGAGGGGACCGGCGGGCAAAGAAAAGCCCCGCTCTGCCGTGAGACACCTTATTTGGACCTGGAAACCAGGTGGGCGCCACTCCCTGAACATTAGGAAGCTTCACATGGTGAAGCCTACACACCGAGCAAGGATCAGGCTCCCTTCAAATAGGTGTTGGTTCAAATAATACATGCCTACACGTACATTGCAGGGTGGTAGGATTCTAGTGAATGCCGAATCTCCAGGTCAAGCCCCTTGCCCGGAACAGCCTGCTTCATTCGGGAAGCAACGCGTCCAGCATTTCGGAGCACCGGCTGCTCCTGTCGGCGATAGCGGCGTCTGCCCGCTTGGCCTGGTCCCGTTGCCGAAACAGCTCATCGGCGATATTCAGCGCCGCCATCACGGCTACCTTGACGGTATCGACGGTTCGACTGGACTCCTGGATTTCTCGCATCTTGCCGTCGACGTAAGCCGAAAGACTATCGAGGTAGTCCGCGTCAATGGCCCCGGTTACAGCGTAAATCCGGTCGCAGATCTCGACCCGCCTGACCTCATTTCCCTCTTGCATCGTCCGCACTCCAATGGTCGACCATTCAAATTTCCCATCCGTCCAAACTGCCCAGCATCCGCTCGACTTTCTCCTTGATCAGCTCTCGATCCTTTTCAAATTCCGAGACCTCGGACTTCAGCCGTTCATTCTCCGATGAAAACCGCTCCATTTCCGATTTGAGTCTCCGGACTTCCGCTTCGAGGTCTTCCTTCCGAGCCTTGGTGGCCTTGAACAACTCCACCATCCGATACACCCGGCTCTCCAGGTCACCGAATTTTTCCAATCCGTCTCCCAAAGTCATCCCCTTAGCTGTGCGCCGAGCCTGTCTCTAAGACCGGCCAACACCGCCTGGTCGAATCGATTGGCATCTTCCTCCAACAGCGTTCGATCCAGCCTCTGGTAAACGAGCCTGATCGATATTCCCTTCTTGCCGTGCGGCAATTGACCTCCCTGATACAAATCGAACGGGTATATCGAATGCAGCTCCTCGATTCGAATCTCCCGGATAGCCGATTCAATGGCCCCATAGCTGACGTCACCGTCCACCACAATGGCGAGGTCTCTCTGAATGGCAGGGAAACGGGGAATCCGCCTGGCTCTGGGTTCGGAACGCCAGAGTGGTTGGAGTTGGTCCAATCCGATTTCAGCCGCAAACACAGGCTGCCCGATCTTGTGGTCCGCACAAATGGCGGGATCCAGCTGACCGAAACTGCCCAGCTTGGCATCCCCGAGGCGGATTTGTCCGGCAGCAACCGCGCTCCAGTGGGAATCCACCCTGGCGCAAGCTTCGAACCGCACATCCTGCTCGCCAAGAGCCGACGGTTCCAACAGAGTCTCGATATCCCCCTTGAGGTCAAAGAGCGAGTAAGTCCTGGCGGCCCCGTGAACCGATTTTTCCTCCAGGTTGCCTGTCGCCAGCAGCCCGACTCGGGATCGCTCTCCGGGCTGCTGCGGTTGAACCCAGCCATAGACTTTACCAATCTCGAAGACCTTGAGGCTTCGGATGCCGCGATTGTAATTCCACGAGAGCGAAGCCAACAGCCCCGGCATAAGCGAGGTTCTCATGACTCCCGTTTCCGAGGAAAGGGGATTCAGCACCGAAATCCCCTGGGTAGCGCCGAATTTGAGATCCTCTCTTGCGTCCACCATGGGACAGGTCAGGGTTTGGGAATATCCCAGATGCAACAAGCGTTGGGTCACGGTATTTTCGACGCGGTGATCCTGGCGGCGTTGGGCGCCACCCTGCCAGGCAGGCAGCGTGGATGGCAGGTTTCCGTAGCCATGGTGGCGGGCAATCTCCTCAATCAGGTCGATTTCCCGCGCCACATCCATCCTGGAGGTCGGGAGGGCAACCGTCCAGCCCTCGGCTCCACTGTCGAGAATCCTGAATTGCAGGGAGTCGAGGATCCTCTCTACCTCGTCGCCGTCAATCTCCAGACCCAGGAGCCTGGCCAGGCGCGACCGGCGAAGCAGCACCGAAGGCCGCTGCAGGATGCCGGGGTAGTTGTCGAACGGTCCCTCCAGGATTTCTCCCCCGGCCAACTCCTGGATCAGTTGAGCGGCCCGGTTGGCGGCGGGCAGGGTCGCTTCCAGATCCGCTCCCCGTTCGAACCGATGAGAGGCCTCCGAGTGGATCCCCAGGGCCTTGGAGGTCTTTCGAACCGAAACGGGATCGAACCAGGCGCTCTCGACCAGGACATCTCTGGTGCTCGAGCCGATTTCACTATCCTGTCCTCCCATGATTCCGGCCAGGGCGAGAGGCTTGACCGGATCGGCGATGAGCAGCATCCCCTCCTTCAGATGGTGTTCAACCCCGTCGAGAGTCACCAGACACTCGCCGTTGCGCGCCGTTCGCACCACGATCCGCGCAGCGTGAATCCTGGACAGGTCGAAAGCATGGGTCGGATGGCCCATTTCCATCAGCACGTAATTGGTGGCATCGACAATGTTGTTGATGGGGCGAATACCCAGGGAATCCAGCCTTCGGCACAGCCAATCCGGAGAGGGCCCGACCCGAACCCCGCGAATCAACCGTGCCGAGTAGCGGCGACACAGCCGGGGGGATTCGATTTCAACCGCTGCCTGACTGGAGGTCGACGGCCGGGACTCGGACAACTCGACCCGCATCGACCGTAGCGCCTTCCCGTATAGCGTGGCGATTTCTCTGGCGACGCCCCGGTGGCCCAGACAATCCGGTCGATTGGTGGTCAGCTCCAGCTCCAGGAGAGAGTCCGAGGCCCCGGATTCGATGACCTCGGCCACCACCCCGCAATGGGTCAGATCCGCCGCCAACCGATCCGGTTCGGCGTCAAAATCCACCATTTCTCCGAGCCAGCGATAGCTCACGATCATCGTCTGGATGCCCGAATGCGTCGACCGCTAAAACTGTCGTAAAAACCGCAAATCATTCTGATAGAAGTGCTGAATGTTATCGACCCCATACTTGATCATGGCAAAGCGCTCAATGCCGACGCCGAAAGCAAATCCGATATGGCGCTCCGAGTCGATGCCCACGTGGCGAAACACTTCCGGGTCTACCATGCCGGCTCCCAATACCTCGATCCAACCGGTTTGCTTGCAGACGCGGCATCTGCCGCCCGCACAGAAAGTGCAGGAGATATCCACCTCTGCGCTGGGCTCGGTAAAGCCGAAGTAACTGGGCCGGAAGCGGACCTTGGTCCCCTCACTGAAGAAGGCCTTCAGAAAATACTCCATCGTTCCCTTGAAATCCCGAAAGGTGAGATGCTCGTCCACGGCCAGCCCCTCAACCTGCTGAAAGACGGGAGAATGGGTGGCATCGGGAGTGTCCCTCCGATAGACGGTTCCCGGACAGATGATGCGGAGCGGCGGACGCAGCCGTTCCATGGTTCGAATCTGCACGGGCGAGGTGTGGGTCCTCAACAACAGGCTCCCGGAAACGTAGAAGGTGTCTCCCTGGTCTCTGGCGGGGTGATCCTCGGGAATATTCAAGGCCTCGAAGTTGAAGTAGGTGGTCTCTATCTCCGGTCCGTCCGCAACCGAATAGCCGAGGGAATGAAAAATCTCCTCGATGTCACGCCGCACCCGGATCAGCGGATGCAGGTGGCCGAGCGCGCGCCGCCTGCCCGGAAGGGTCAAGTCGAGGGCGACCCCGGCCGACTCCTGCCGGATCGACTCCGACTCAATCCTTTGTCTGGCGGCCTCTATGGCGGTCTCGATCCTGGCCTTGAACTGGTTCAGGCTGCGCCCGACCTCTTTTCGATCGGCCACGGGCACGGACTTGAGTCCCTTCATCAGCAGAGTCAACTGCCCTGCCTTGCGACCCAGGTATCGATCTCGCAGCAAGGAAAGCTGTTGCCCGGATCCGGCTTTCGCCAAATCGGCATCGAAGGACTGTTTCACCGCGGCCAGCTTTTCCAACATCCAGGGCTCCCAAGCCGACTTTCGGCATGAAACCAGAAAAAAAGGGGCTCAAGGCCCCCCTGTCTCTACAACCAATCCTATCGCTTTAGTGATTCACCGAGCGCCCCGCCGAGACGCTCGGAGCCGCCATCAGCGGCGGGATGCCGATCGAATCCCGGGCCAACGCAGCCGCCGAGCCGGTCCTATGCGGCGGCTGCCTGTTTGGCGGTCTCGGCCAGCTTGGCGAACATGGCCGGATCGTTCACCGCCAGGTCGGCCAGAACCTTCCGGTCCAGCTCAACGCCCGACTGCTTCAAGCCGTGTATCAACCTGCTGTAGGAAATCCCGTTGAGCTTGGCCGCCGCCGAAATGCGCACGATCCACAAGGCCCTGAAATCTCTCTTGCGCACCCTTCTGTCTCGGGCGGCAAATCTCAACGCCCGATCGACCGATTCCCTGGCGGAATGAAAGAGCTTGCTCTTGGTGCCTCGAAAGCCCGAAGAGGCCTTGAGGAGCTTACGCCTTCGGTTTCTCCGTCCGGCGCCTCGCGTGACTCTTGCCACGATTGCTTCACCTCCGTCCCGTCAATACGCTAGTGCCCGGTGAACGGGCTTGCCCACCCCCCAATCAGGAGGCGTAGGGCAACATCTTTTTGACTTTCGCCAGGTCGCTTCGGCTCACCAGGTCCGACTGGTCGAGCTTGCGCTTCCGCTTGGTCGTCTTCTTGGTCAGGATGTGGCGGGCGTGGGAATGACCCCGCTTGATTTTGCCACTGGCGGTCAACTTGAACCGCTTCCTGGCTCCACGATGAGTTTTGAGCTTGGGCACTTCCCTCTCCCGCATGGGGCCAGGGCTTCCGGCCCGGGCCGGACCCCTGTCCTACTTTTTGCCGGCAAAAATGACGAACATGTGGTTGCCTTCCATCTTCGGATTCCCCTCAACCGAACCCTGCTCGCCGACATCCTCTATCAGGCGGAGAATCAACTGGCGTCCAATGCTCTTGTGCGCCATTTCCCGACCCCGAAAATTGACCGAAGCCTTCACTTTGTCTCCGTCTTCCAGGAAGCGCAGGATGTTCTTCTTCTTGAACTCGTAGTCGTGGTTGTCGGTCTTGGGGCGAAACTTGATCTCCTTGACGTGGATCATCTTCTGGTGCTTCTTGGCCTCGTGCGCCTTCTTCTTGAGTTGGTACAGGTACTTGCCGTAATTCATGATACGGCAGACCGGGGGACTGGCCGTGGCGGAGATCTCGACCAGGTCCAGCTCTTTGGCTCTGGCCACCGTCAGCGCTTCGGCCGGTGGCATGATGCCGAGCTGCTGGCCGTCGACATCGATCACCCGAATTTCCCTGGCCCGAATGCGATCATTGATATTGACGCGGATCCGCTGACGACTGAACGTGGGCTTGCGACGAATACATCCACCTCCGTGATTTTACCAATGTCGGCAGTAGCGGACCCGCTAGGGTCGCACCGCCTTTGTGTCCCGTAAATCCTGAATCAAATTCAGAAATTTTTCAAAGGAAAAAGAGCCTAGATCGCCGTCAAACCGGTTCCTGACCGAAAGGGTGCCATTGTCCAACTCCCTGTCCCCCAAAATGACCATGAAGGGCACCTTCTCAATTTGGGCTCTCCGGATCTTGGCGTTCACCTTCTCGTTCCGCAGGTCGGTCTTGACGCGAAACTTCTCCTGAGCCAGCCTGGCTTCCAGGGCCGAGGCCGCCTCCGCATGTCGCTCGCTGATGGGCAGGACAACCACCTGGACCGGCGCCAGCCAGAGAGGAAACGCCCCGGCGTAGTGTTCGATCAATATGCCGAAGAAACGTTCCATGGACCCCAGCAGGGCCCGGTGAACCATGTAGGGACGGTGAGATTTTCCGTCTTCTCCCACGTAGGTGAGATCGAAGCGCTCCGGAAGATTGAAATCGAACTGAATGGTGGTGCACTGCCAGGAGCGACCGATTGCATCCTTGATCTTGAGATCGATCTTGGGTCCGTAAAAGGCGCCTCCTCCTTCGTCGGTGCTGTATTCCAGTTCTCGCGCCTCCACCGCTCTGCGAAGGGCCTCGGTGGAAATATCCCAGTCTTCGATCGAGCCGACGTACTTCTCCGGCCGCGTCGACAGGAAGACCTCGAGATCGCTGAAGCCGAAACTGCGCAGCAGGGACAGGGTGAAGTCCAGCACGCCCAGGATTTCCTCCTCGATCTTCTCCGGCTGGCAAAAGATGTGGGCGTCGTCCTGAGTGAATCCCCGCACCCGCAGCAACCCCTGCAGCACCCCCGAACGTTCGTACCGGTACACCGTTCCGGTTTCGGCCCACCGTAGCGGAAGCTCGCGATAGCTCCGCAACTGATTCTTGTAAATGAGGATATGGAACGGGCAGTTCATGGGCTTGAGCTGATAGTCCACCTCGTCCACTTCCATGGCCGAATACATGCTCTCTCGATAGAAGTCGACGTGTCCGCTGGTGCGCCACAGGTCCTTCTTGGCGATATGGGGCGTGTACACGAATTCGTATCCGCCGCTGAGGTGTTGCTGGCGCCAGAAGTCCTCGATCTCGTTGCGAATCAAGGCTCCGTTGGGGTGCCAGAAGACCAGCCCCGGACCTGCATCCTCCTGCAGGCTGAACAGGTCCAGCTCCCTGCCGATGCGGCGGTGATCGCGCTTCCTGGCCTCCTCCAACTGATGGAGATAGAGGGCGAGCTGCTTCTTGTCGTAGAACGAGGTTCCATAGATTCGCTGGAGCTGCTGGTTGTTCTCGTCACCCTTCCAATAGGCCCCCGCCACCGACAACAGCTTCAACGCCTTGATCCTGCCCAGGGACGGGATGTGAGGCCCCCTGCAAAAATCGATGAGGCTTCCCACCTTGTAGCAGGAGAAGCGTTCCCCGGCCCTTTCCTGAATCAGCTCGCACTTGAGGTCGGCGCCCTGCTTGCGGAACCATTCCAACCCCTCCGGCTTGTCCATCCACTGTCGTTCAAAGGGATAGTCGGCCTTGACCAGCTCCAACATCCGCTGCTCGATGCTCTCCAGTTCCTCCGCGGTAAAGGGAGCATCCCGCTGAAAATCGTAGTAGAAGCCGTTTTCGATGGGTGGGCCGATGCCCAACTGGGTTCCCGGAAACAGTTCAATCACCGCCAGAGCCAGCAGGTGGGCGCTGCTGTGACGGTAGACCTGCAACGCCTCCGGATCCCGCTCGGTCAGGATGGTGACCGCGGCGTCACTGTCCAGCCTGGTGGTCAAATCCACCAGTTGGCCATCCACCTTGGCCACCAGGGCCGCTCGCGCCAGGCGCGACCCGATGGACCGGGCCACGTCCAAAACGGTTACTCCAGGATCGAAATCCTTTTGGCTGCCGTCGGGCAGCGTTACTGTGATCTGGCTCATCTCTGGCTCACCGACTCTCGCGTCCTCAACGGCAAAGTACCAAATAAACCCAGCTTGGTCAATAGCCTAGCCCCCGCATTCAGGGACTTCCCTTCCACCGCAACAGGGAAGATCGATTAAGCCGGCGGGACTCCCGCCGGCACCCGGCGATGCAAACCCTACCGCAAAACGGGCCGCTCGCGTACTATTGTCTCTTGGCCCGCAACGGCCCGCAAATCCCGACGGTTGCCCGGCATACGATGAATGTCCCCCTCACGCCACTGATGTTCCTTCGCCGTTCGGTGAAGCTCCATCCCCACAAGACCGCGGTGGTCTGCGGAAACCAGCGCTTCAGCTACCGCCGGTTCAGCGGGAGAATCCACCGATTATCCCGCTTGCTGGTGTCTCTGGGCGTCAAGCCTGGAACGGTGGTGGCCTATCTCAGCCGCAATTCCCACCGGCTTCTGGAAGCCTACTACGGGGTGGTGCAGACCGGCGCCATCTTTTTGCCGCTCAACGTGCGCCTCACTGCCGGGGATTTTCGTTACATCCTCAACCACTCCGAGGCGCGGCTGCTGCTGATGGAAGAGGAGTTCCTTCCCCTGATCGGGGAAATTCGCGGAGATTCGCCCCGCCTCCACCGCTTTCTCCTTCTGGACGGCGAGCCCCGTCTCTCCTGGCTGCACCCCATCGGCTACGAGCAGGCCATCGAGGAGCACAGTCCGGAACCCTTTCCCGACGTCATCCAGGACGAGGACGCGGTGGCCGAGCTGTTCTATACCAGCGGGACCACGGCCCGGCCCAAGGGAGTGATGCTGACCCACCGCAATCTCTACCTGCACGCCCTCAGTGTCGTCTTCGCTCTTCAGAACCGGGAAACCGACGTGCAGCTGCACACCATTCCACTGTTCCACGCCAACGGGTGGGGCGCCACCCACAGCATCACCTGCGTCGGCGGGACCCACGTCATGTTGCGCCAATTCCGGCCCAGGACCGTGTTGGAACTGATCCGGAACGAAGGGGTAACTTCGCTCAACCTGGTCCCGACCATGGCCACCCTGCTGCTCAATTCCCAGGCCATCCCCAACTATCGTCATGACAGCCTCCGATTGATCCACCTGGGAGGATCTTCCGTTCCCCCGGACATGGTCCGCCAACTGGAAGCCGCCTTCGGGTGCGAATGCAGTTGCGGCTACGGCTTGACCGAAACCTCGCCCGTCCTGACGGTATCCCTGCTCAAGTCGCACCTGCAAGAAGACGGCGAAGCCCACTATCGGCGGGCAGCCATGACCGGGCTGGAACTTCCGGGCAGCGAAGTCAGGGTGGTCGACCCCCAGGGACGGGATGTGGCTTCCGACGGACAGACGGTGGGAGAAATCGTGGCCAGAAGCAACGTGGTCATGAAGGGATATTGGAAACAACCCGAAGAAACGGCCAAGGTATTGAAGCAGGGATGGTTTCACACCGGCGATCTGGCCACGGTGGATGCGGAAGGCTACCTCATGATCGTGGACCGCAAGAAGGACATCATTGTGCGAGGCGGCGAGAACATTTCCTCGATCGAGATCGAGAAGACTCTCTTCTCCCATCCGGGGGTGCTGGAGTGCGCCGTCATTGCAGCGCCGGACCCCAAGTGGGGCGAATCGCCCAAGGCCCTGGTGGTCCCCAGGGACGGAACCGAACTCTCGGAACAGTCACTGAAACAGTATTGCCGGCAGAAGCTGGCTGCCTACAAGGTGCCGTCCAGCGTGGAATTCGTGAACAGCCTGCCCAAGGGGGGAACGGGGAAAATTCAGAAAAAGGCCCTGCGAGAGCGCTATCTGCGAAACAATGGGAAGGGTGTCCTCCGAGGAGGGTGACGGCATGAGAATACTGGTTACCGGAGGCGCCGGCCTGATCGGATCGCATCTGTGCGAGTCGCTGCTCGCACAAGGCCACGAAGTCGTCTGCCTGGACAACTACTTCACCGGCTCCAAGCGAAACATATTTCACCTGCTGGACTCCAAGAACTTTGAAATTCTGCGCCACGACATCATCAATCCCGTCGATATCGAGGTCGAGCAGATCTATAACCTGGCCTGTCCCGCTTCCCCGGTCTTCTACCAGTTCAATCCCGTCAGGACCATCCAGGCCAACGTCCTGGGAGTGACCAACATGCTGGAGCTGGCCAAGCGGACCCGGGCCAGAATCCTGCAGGCGTCGACCTCGGAAGTCTACGGGGATCCCCGGGTTCATCCCCAGACTGAAGACTACTGGGGCAACGTGAACCCCATAGGAGTCCGCGCCTGCTACGACGAAGGCAAGCGGGTGGCGGAGACCCTGATGATGGACTACGGGCGCCAGGACCGGGTCGACATCCGCATCGTCAGAATTTTCAACACCTACGGTCCCAGGATGGCGGTCAATGACGGCAGGGTGGTGAGCAACTTCATTGTCCAGGCGCTGAAGGGAAAAGACCTGCGAATCAACGGCGACGGATTGCAGACCCGGTCCTTCTGCTTCGTCTCGGATCTGGTTCGGGGCCTGGCCGGCATGATGAACCAGGAGGACTTCCGCGGACCGGTCAACCTGGGGAACCCCCGCGAGCTGACCATTCTCGATCTGGCCAGGAAGACGATTCAACTGACGGAATCGTCTGCCAGGATCGTCCACGGAGAACCGGCTCCGGACGACCCCGTTCGCCGGCAGCCCGATATCGCTCTGGCCAGGCGAAAACTGCGTTGGGAGCCGGCCATCGACATCGATGAGGGGCTAGAGCTGACCATCCCCTATTTCCGGCAGCAGGTGACTTCATAGCGGTCAGCCCACACTTGTCATGGGAGCGGACCGGGGCGTCCGGTGCCGAAGTAGCGAAACCCCAGGGCACGCACCTTCTCCGGATCGAAGACGTTGCGGGAATCGAAGAGAACAGGCGCCTGCATCGCCGATTTGATCTGGGGCAGGTCGATGTTGCGAAATTCTTTCCACTCGGTAGCAATCCAGAGGGCATCCACTCCGTCCGCGGCGGCATAGGCATCCGGGCAAAGCACCAGGTTCCTGTCGTTGAGCACTCGCCGGGTGTTCGGCATGGCCGCGGGATCGTAGGCCTGAATCACGGCGCCGGCCTCCAGGAGCCTCCGGCAAATGTGAATGGCCGGCGCCCCCCGAATGTCATCGGTGTTCGGCTTGAAAGCCAGTCCCAGTATGCCGATCTTCTTGCGCTTCAACCCACCCAGTTCGCCCTCGATCCTGCTGAAGACCCGGTCCCTTTGCCGTTGATTGATTTCGATCACGGTTTCCGCCAGCCTCTGAGGCGCGTCCAGTTGCCGGCCGGTCCTGGCCAACGCCACCAGGTCCTTGGGAAAGCAGGAGCCCCCAAAGCCCGGACCCGGCTGCAGAAACCTGGGGCCGATCCGATCGTCCAGCCCCATGGCCCGGGCCACGTGATGGACATCGGCTCCGACGTTCTCGCACAGGTTGGCCATCTCGTTGATGAAGGAGACCCGGGTCGCCAGAAAGGCATTGCAGGCATACTTGATGAGCTCGGCCGTCTCCAGGCTTGTAATCACGAAGGGAGTTTCATTCAGGGTGAGAGGGCGATAGATCTCCTTGACAATGGCGACGGCCTTCTCGCTATCCGCCCCGATCACCACCCGATTGGGCCGCATGAAGTCTTCCACCGCGGAACCCTCCCTCAGAAACTCGGGATTGGAAACCACGTCGAACCTGACCGGCCTCCCCTGCTTTTCCCTTAACAGCCTTTGAATTCGTCTGGCCGTCCCCACCGGCACCGTGCTCTTGGTGACGACGACCTTGTAGTCGTCCATGCACTCGGCCAGGGCGGCCACCACCGCATCGACCTGGCTCAGGTCGGGTGTGCCGTCCGGCAGGTCCGGGGTTCCCACTGCAATAAATACCGTCCGGGAAGCGCGGACAGCCGCCTCCAGATCGGTCGAAAAGGTCAGCCGGCCGTTCCTCAGGTTGCAATTGACCAGCTCCTCCAGGCCGGTCTCGTAAAACGGCACCGTTCCGGAGGACAGCGTTTCGATTTTCTGCGCGTCGCTGTCGATGCAGTGCACGTTCAGTCCGAAATCGGCCAGCGCCGCTCCGGTCACCAATCCCACGTACCCTGTGCCTGCAACTGTAACGTGCATGTCGTCAGAGGATCCCCCGGCATGCCCGCCGGTCAGGGACGGACCTGCCGGCCACGGCTTGAGGAGCGTTCCTTCCGTCCTGCCGCCGGGCCGCACGGCTGAGGCCGTTCATTTCGCACGATTCTCTTGGAAAGCCAACGGGAAGGAGGTGCAAGAAGTTCAGAGTTTCCTCAGGGGTTCGTCGGAATCCCCGAACCGTTCCAGCTTGACGCCGAACTTCGAAGCCAGGGACAGGTAGAGGCTGGACATTCGTCGATTGGGACCGTCGAGGTAGTCCAGGACGCGGCCGGTCTCGAGTTGGCCTCCGGCCCGCCCCAGGAGCACCACCGGCAACTGGGAAGCATCGTGGTTTCCGGTCAGCATGCTGGAGCAGAAGAGGATGGCTGAATTGTCCAGCAGCGTCCGTTCCCCTTCCTGGACCTCATCCAGTCGCCCGGCCAGGTAGGCCACCTGCTCGCAGAAGTAGCGGTTCACCGTGAGCCAGTCGTCGGAATCCCCGTGGGAAAGCATGTGGTGGATGGTGTGATCGATTCCCAGGTGGGGGAAGCGAAGCTGGGAGAGATCGTTATTGAGCTTGAGTGTGCAGAAGCGGGTGCTGTCGGTCTGGAAGGCCAGCACCAGGATGTCGCACATCAGGCGCATGTGCTCGTGGATGTCCTGGGGCAATCCGTCGGAGGGGCGTTGCCGGTCCGGCTTCTCCAGTGTCGGTCTCCAACCCTGCAGCATTCGCTCCTTTCCCGCCTGCTCGATTCGCCGTTCCACCTCGCGGACCGAGTTGAGGTACTCATCGAACTTGTACCGGTCCAGGGCGCTGATGCGCCGCCGGAGGTCCGTCGCCTCCTCCAGGACGGCATCCAGCACGCTGGCATCGCCGGCTTCAGCGCCACCGTCCCGGAAGAGGCGGTCAAAGGCCAGGGCCGGATAGATCTCCAGCGGAGTGGGAGTAGTGGGAGAGCTCCAGGAGATGTGGGAGCTGTAGAGCATGGAATAGTTCTTGTGGACGCTGGCGATCGACTTTTCGCATCCCAGGACCAGACTGGGCACCTTGGTATGACTCCCCAGGCGCTGGGCCAGCACCTGGTCGATGCTGGTGCCGGAACGAATCTTTCCCCCGGGCGCCAGCAGCGCTCCGGAGAGCAGATTGCCGGTCTGTGAGCTGTGGATGTTCCCCTTCAGGGCTTCGGCATTGTAGAGTCCCCGCAGGAAGTTCAACTGGTGCCGCCAGGGCGCCAGCGGCTCCAGCACCTTGCCCAACTTCATGGACCGCCCCTCGGTCCGGGCCCACCATTCCCCTTCGTAGAAGCCGTTGCCGGCGAAAAGGCAGGCGAAGCGAAGCGGCGCTTGCATGTCTGAGCGAGGCCGGGAGGAGACACCGCCCCAGGCCGGAACGGACTCGAGCCAGGGCAGCGCCAGGCTCACGCCCAGGCCGCGCAACAGGGTTCGCCGGGTGAAGCCGGTATCCCGCTTCCGTTGGAGCGATTCAAGGGAATTCATGGTTGGTCGGGACTCCCCGCATCCCGTCCGCGCTGGTTCAGGAACTGCTGACTTCGCACAATGGTAGCAACTGCCGCCGAGAAACGGAAGTCCGCTCTCTCCAGGGACTTCAGCACCTCGTCCAGGAGCCGTTCATCCGACACCTCCACCGAGCGCCCCAGGGCATACCCCAGAAGCTTTCGGCAGAAATTCCGCAGAAACTCCTCTCTGCGCTGCTCCAGCAGATAGGATCGCAGTCCGGCCAGATCCCGAAATTCGATGCCCGGCTGCAGTTCCACCCCGGAGTCCACCGGCCGGCCGGCCAGGTCCCGCGTGCGGCGGCGCCCAATGGCATCGAAACCCTCCAGGGCCAGCCCCAGCGGATCGATCCGGTCATGGCAGGTGGCGCATCCGGGCAGGCTGCGGTGCCTTTCCACCATCTGGCGCACCGTCAAGCCCTCGGTGTGTCTTTCGTCTTCGGGAAGCTCGGGCACGTCGGGAGGAGGTTTGGGCAGATGATTTCCCAGGAGTGTCTCGAATATCCAGTTTCCGCGCAGGACGGGGCTGGTCCTGGAAGCACCCGACTGCTTGCTGAGCATGCTGCCCATCCCCAACACGCCCCCTCGCTGGTAGCGCTTGATTCCCTGTACCCGCCTCCATTCGCTCCCCGACACTTCGGGAATCCCGTAGTGGTCGGCCAACTCCTGGTTGAGGTAGGTGTAGTCGGCATCCAGGATATCGATCACCGATCCGTCGCGGCGAAAGAGCTCCTCGAAGAACCGGACCGATTCCTCGTACATATCGGCACGCCGGCGAGTGAAGGTCGGAAACAGGCGCTCGTTCTTGCCCTGGTCCCGGTCGAATTCCCGGAATCCCAGCCACTGGGCGGCGAACTCCAAAGCCAGGGCGCGAATGCGCGCATGCTTGAGCATTCTGCCGGCCTGGCCGGCCAGCACCTCCGGGTCCCGGAGGGAGCCGGCGGCGGCGAGTCGGAACAGCTCGCCGTCGGGCATGGAAGACCAAAGAAAGTAGCTGAGACGGCTGGCCAGCTCCCAGGAGGACACCGGTTGCGGATCCACTCCGGCCGCCGGCTGCTCGATGCGATAGAGAAAGTTTGGAGACACCAGCACCCGACCCAGCAGGCTGCGCAGGGCCGAATCATGCTCCTGCCCCTCGTCTCTCAGCGAGATGTAGAGACTCAGGACACCCGCCTTCTCCCGGGCCTCCAAGGGGCGGCGCCAGGCTCGCTCGGCGAAGCGAAGCAGGGCATCCAGGTGCCGAGACTCCGAGGACCGCAGCTCTTCCCGAAACTGCCGGGCCCGGCGGCGAATCGGCTCCTCCCGCGACTCACGGCTGAATTTCTTGTAGTGGGCTCCGAAATTCCACCACTCGTCGAAGGAATCGGCGATGGCGAGCGCGTCCCGGCTCACGTAGCGCAGCTCGTGCCAGAGTCGATCCAGCTCTCTCTTCTCCTCTTCCTCCAGAACCAGCCGACCGAGCGCCTTGTCTTCCCGGTGGAACAGAGAGATGGTGATGCCCTCGTCCACCGGAACGATCTGGGTGTAGCACAGGGCCGGCGGGAACCATTGGCGGTAGGCGGCAAAGGCTTCCCGGAACCGCGCTCGGGCGTCGTCGTTCCCCACAATCACGGGAAACCTGGCCGGCTCCGGGTTGGCATTGGCTTCCGGGTGGGCGTCGTTGGCGCCCACCGGGGGGACGAGACCCTGCATCGACTTCGGGACTTGCAGTCCCGCGTGAACCTGGACGCTGCCTGCCCGGCCCCAACCGGAGTCCAGGGCCGCCTCGGCCACGAAGTTGTAGGCCCGGGCAATCCTCCCGGGCACCTCCACCCGGATGCGGGAGGGTCCATGCACCAGGAAACTGCCCTCGTCCAGGGGCTGACCTCCGGGGTGACGGCCGAATTCGATCCCGTCCAGTCCGTTGGAGACACCTGGCCCGGGGTCGGTCGAGCGATCGCTTCTCGAGGATTCGACCTCCCGTCCGGCAGCGGCCAGGTCCACGTCTCTCAGAAAGGGTCCATCCAGGGCCGTGATCCGGGAATAGAGGAGGGTGTCCGGATGGTCTCCATCGGCCGGCGGGCCCGAGTCCAGCAGTGTCGCCACTTGACCGGCGGCCTCCGCCGACCGATGACCCGGCGTGGGGCTCGAGAGGGTGTCCAGCCAGCGGTAGAGCGCCGAACCCGGGGCAACCGCACGCAAACGATCGCCGGGAGACTCTTCCGGCGTGAAAAAATGCCAGACGCCCGGGTTCCCGAAAGCGTCGCCGTGCGGATTGCCCTCCAGCACCGAGTCGACGACGTCGTCCGCCAGGTCCCACACACGCGCGGCCTCAGCGCTTTCCCGGACGGTCAGGTCGACACGGGTCAGATCGCAGCGGGCGTTGTGCTTGAGGGATCCCACCAGCAGCGAGATCTCATCCCCCCGGTGCAGCCGGAAACTCTGGCCCGGACGAATGGCCCGGTCTGCATTTTCCAGGCTCCCCGATGCCAGGATGCGTTCCAGCCCCGACTGGCGGAGCTTCAGGATCCACTCGATGCCGTTGCCGCAGTCCAGGTGGGAGTCCTCCACCCGCGCTTCCACCCCCACCGTCAGTTCCTCCGGAGAGCGCCAGCCCACCCCGATCCACCGCCGGCGGGTGGGATGCACCACCACCGACCTGGGAGGAACCGTGCCCGGAATCCGCCAGCTTCGATCCCCGGAGTTCGCCACCAGGTAGGCAGTGTCCTGGTAGGGAGTCGGCGCCGCTGCCGAAGAGGGTGTGCGCCAGCCGTTGAGCTGGGCCGTTTTCTGGAGATTTTCCATCGCCTGGGACAGAGATTTCTCCAGACCCGCTCTCGGCGGTCCGATTCCCAGATAACCGGTCCAACGCCGTAGCAGATCCGGGTTCAGTCCCTCCCGAGCGGCCAGGGCCTCCAGTTCCGGCGGGGAGCCCGGTCCCGCCAACCGTGCCGCCGCCGCAAGATAGCGCCGGCTGTCGGAGAAGGTTTTTCGCAGGGTCGTGTCCAGAGTCCTGCTCACCAACGGCAGGTCCCGCAGCAGGATCGGAGGCAGGTCGCTGGGCCGGGGCTTGTCGCCGTGCACCGGAATGGGCTTGCCCTCGAAGCGGGGGCGCTTCCACACCAGGGTGTCTCCATCCGTCCCGTCTCCGGCGTCGCCGGTCCAGAGGTAGAGCGCGGTCGGTCCCTTCCGCTCCGGGGGCTCCAGGGAAACGGAGAAACTCTGCCCGCCAACCAGGGGAGTCACCGGCTCCAGCCAATCGTTCAAGTGGCCGACGCTGTTGAACCTCCAGAGGGGCTCGTACCAGCGCTCGATCTCCGCCACCAGATTGGCGGAATCCTGCGCGGAGAGCGACCGCCAGCGCGCCCGAACGTTCTCCAGCAGAAAGGAGGGGGGGGGGGGGGGGGGGGGGGGGGGGGGCGGGGGGGGGGGGGGGGGGGGG
>VXMN01000328.1:8084-16591 GCA_009841055.1 Acidobacteriota bacterium | reverse complement strand
AAGACACACGAAGGACCACGAAGACACACGAAGGACCACGAAGGGACACGAAGAAAAACCGAAAGGAATCTTTCCCTATTCGTGTTCATTCGTGTCCATTTGTGGTTCGTCTTTAAAAGAGATCGGTAGTTTCTTCCTCGAATGATCTGCCCGGCAGGGCAGGGGCGGGGCTCATTTGAAACAAAAGAAAAAGAGTGATCCACGAAGACACACGAAGGACCACGAAGGGACACGAAGCGGGACGGCTGTGCCGCATCGACACGGCTGTGGCCCGGCAACCCGGCCCGCGCTCCCGGGTAGACTTCCTCCCATGACCTCTGTTGGCTGGTAACCGGTTCAATGTCGAGCATGAGCAGATGGTTTATTGACATCAATAGTCTTGTTCTCGACAGGCCATGAACTTCTCTTGCTTCACTCTCGTATGATCCGCAACACAGGGCGGGGGCCGGACTTGTCTGGAATTCCCGGGCCGGCGCGCCGGGTGTCGACGGAGGCGGCGAATTTATGGCCAGGTTTCCAGAGGAATCGGAAAGAATTGAAAAGCATCTGAGCACTCCGGGTCGAGCATGACGTAAAATCTGGACGCCGCGACGCCGTCGGCGGGAAGTTCGCCCCGGACATCCCCACATCCCCAACATTTGCACCCGACTGACCAGGAGAACCATCATCCATGGATTTCGATAAGGCCCGGAAACGCTTGTCCGGCTGCTACGTCACCGTTCCCACGCTGTTCCACGACGACGCCGAGTTGTCGTTGAACCTGGAAGGAATCCGCAGGCACGTGGATTTCCTGCTGGGGGGAGGTCTCAAGAGCGGCAACGCCGTCTTCCTGGCTGGGGGCGCCGCCGGCGATTTCTCCACCATGACCTTTGAGGAGCGGGTGGTCGTGGCCAAAACCGTGGTCGAGGCGGTGGAGGGACGGGCCCCGGTGGCCATGGGAGCCCAGACCACCAGCACTGCCGAACTGCGCCGCCTGGCCCGGGCCGCCCGGGACCTCGGCGCCGACTACATCCAGGTCTCCTGTCCCTTCTACTTCGGCCATTCCGAAGAGGACTTCTACGAATACGTGGTCGCGGCCGCTGAAGCCGCCGACGTCGGCATCATCGTCTACAACACCTTCTGGACCAGCACCGGGGTCTCTCTGGGCCTCGTCGGCAGGCTGGCCGAAATACCCAACGTGGTGGGTCTCAAGTGGGCCACGCCCCACCCGAACTGGATGAGCTTCGAGCAGGTGGTGCAAGCCTACGGCCGGCGGTTTTCGGTGATCGACAACCAGATGCACTTCGTGGCCAGCCACATGCTGGGGGCCCGAGGCTTCGAGGTCCACGTCTGCAACTACTGGCCGGAGTGGGGAGCCCGGCTGATCGAGCAAATGAAACGGAAGGACTACCCGGAGGTGCAGGACATGTTGACCCGGGCGGCGCAACCCTTCATGAAGCTGTGGTCCCAGATCGAGCAGGAGTACACCTCGGGCGACGGCTATCTGGACAAGCTGTGCATGGAGTTGGTGGGCCTGCCTTCGAGCCGCTGCCGCCCTCCTACCCGGGATGTCCGAGAGCGCTACCGGGAGGACGCCCGTCGCATGCTCCTTCAGGCGGGAGTGCCCAGGGTCATGGAGGCCGCCTGAAAACCTGTGGGCAGATGTCCGCGGATAGAAGCCGTGGGCAGTTCCCTTTGCAAAAGCCATTAACGAACAGAACCTGTTAGGATTGGGCCGGACCGGTGGTCCGAGCCGAAGATCCGCACAAGGAGAGTAAACGATGGGGGAAGCCTGGACTCGCAGCCAGAACGAGGTGCTGGCCACGCTGCAGGACGTGGTGGCCATTGAAAGCGTCAATCCCGGATTGCCGGGCGGCGAGAGGGGCGAATCGGCGATGGTGGAATACCTCTCCGAATTTTTCCGCGGGGCCGGAATGGGCTACGAAACCCGAGAGGTCCTGCCGGGGCGCAGCAACTTTATCGGCACCCTGCACGGCCGGGACCCCCAACGGGTGCTCCTGTTCGAGTGTCACATGGACACCGCCTCGGTAGGGGTCATGACCATTCCCCCCTTCGAGCCCCATATCCGGGACGGCCTCCTTTACGGGCGGGGGTCCTGCGACACCAAGGCCGGCGGCGCGGCCATGATCCACGCCATGAAACGCCTCAAGGAATCGGGCCAGGTCCCCCCCTGCACCATTCAGTTTGCGGGCGCGGTGGACGAGGAGTATCTCTTTCGCGGCGCCCTGAACCTGGCGGCCACGGTGAAATCGGAGGCAGTGGTGGTGGCGGAGCCCACCGACCTGGCGGTGATTCGCGCCCACAAGGGACTGGCCCGTTTTCGCATCCGGGTTGAGGGAGTGGCGGCCCACAGTTCCAAGCCCTATCTGGGGATCAACGCCATCGTCAAGATGGCCCGGCTGATCACCGACATCGAGGGAGACATCCTGCCCGGCCTGCAGCGGAAGGACCACCCCCTGACCGGCGGCCCCACCCTCAACATCGGGGTGATCCACGGGGGCGCCCAGGTGAATTTCGTGCCTCACGAGTGCGTGGTGGAGGTGGATCGCCGCACCATTCCGGGGGAGTCTCCCCAGGATACGCTGGCGGAATTCGAAGAAGCGCTGGAGCGGGCCCGGGCCGCCGACCCCGAGTTGAAGGTGAGCCTGGAGGAGCCCTTCCTGCTGGACAATGCCATGGAGACCCCCGAGGATTCCCCCGTCGTGAAAGCGGCCTGCGCGGCCTCCCGGGCGGTCCTGGGCGACTCCACCATCGCCGGCGTCCCCTATGGCACCGACGCCAGCAAGTTCACCTCGGTGGGAACCCCGGCCATCGTGCTTGGACCCGGCAGCATCGACCAGGCGCACGGGGCCGTGGAATGGGTGGAGTGCAAGCAAGTCCTGCAGGCCACCGAGATCTATCAGTCCATGATGATGAACTTCAGCTAGCTTTTCCGAACCGGCGGCGGGTTTCGCCCAAGGGACGACCGTCGGCCTCCGACTGAACCCGGGGTCGCCGCTTCCCCCAATCACTCGATCCTCTTCTCATGACCCTGCTGGACTGGTTCATCGTGGTTGCCGCCAACGGCGCCATCGTCGGCTACGGGCTGCTGCTCTCCCGTCGCACCCGGCGTTCCTCCGACTGGCTGCTGGCCGCCAAGAGCCTGCCCTGGTGGATGGTGGGGCTGTCGATGTTCGCCACCGCCGTGGACAGCGGGGATTACGTGGCCGTGGTCGGCGGGGCCTACACCTTCGGGCTCTCCAACCTGGCCACCTGGTGGCTGGGGCTGCCCATCGGCTGGATGGTGGCGGCCTACTTCGTATTCCTGCCGCTCTACCGCGGCGGCATGTTCACCAACGCCGAGTACCTGGAATACCGCTTCGGCCCAGGCGCCCGCCTGTTGAGCGCCTTCATTCAGCTCCAGAACCGCACCAACGTCCTGGGAAATATCGCCTTCTCGCTCTACCTCACTTTCTCGATCCTGACCCATTGGGGGAGCTCCGCCTGGTGGCTGGTCGCGGCCATCTCCATGGCGGCCGCCCTCTACACGGCCACCGGCGGACTTCGATCGGTCGCCGCCACCGACGCGCTGCAGTCCATCGTGATGCTGATCGCATCGGTCATCCTGTGGTGGGTGTTGTGGAGCGCGGTCGGGGGGTGGTCGGGCCTGGAGAGTCGATTCCAGCAGATCGATCCCCAACTGGCCCACAGCATGCTGCACATCGGCCGGGACCAGCCGGGGGTGCCGGCCCCCCTGATCATCTTCGGCTGGGTCATCGTCCTGATTGCTTATTGCCTGGTGAACCACTCCCAGTCCATGCGCCTGCTGGCGGCCCGTTCGGAGTGGGATCTCAAGACCGCCGCTCTGACCGCCAGCGTGGTGACCGTGGGAGTGATGTGGTTCAACATCACCCTGGGAATTCTCGGCAGAGCGGTCATGCCGGAGCTCCCGGCCCCTGACCAGATCTACCCGCTGCTGGTGCAGGAGTACCTGACCCCCGGACTGGTGGGACTGGTGGTGGCGGGGGTGCTGGCGGGAGGGATTTCCACCTACGACTCCATCGGCTCCTCGCTGGCGGCCGTCTTCACCCGTGACGTCTACGCCCGGTTTCTGGTGAAGGGACAAAACGACGCCCACTACCTTAGGGTTTCCCGCTGGGCGACACCCTTCATCATCGCCGCCTCTTTCCTCTACATTCCCTTTCTGCAGGACGGCATGGTCCGATTCTATTTGCGCATCACCAGCGTGACCGTGATGCCCCTGTTCACCCTGTACGTCATGGGAACCCTGACTCCGGTCCATCGCCGCGCCGGGCTGGCGGGCCTGCTGGCCGGGATCGGCTACGGCCTCAGCGCCCTGCTGGGAGAAGCCCTGGAATGGCCCCTGCCCCTGTGGTGGACCAATACCTGGTGGGCCTATCTCTGGAGCCCGCTGGTTACCGCCGGAACCATGCTGGGGCTCAGTTGGCGATGGGGATGGATGTCGGGCCGGGAGCTGCAGGGGCTCACCGTCCGATTTGGCCACCGGGATCCCTCCGAGCGCCGGGACTGGATCCCCGAACCCCTGGCGGCAACCCGGGGAAGCTGGCTGGAGCAATCCCGCCAGGAGCTGTCCTCTGCGCCCGAGTATCCCTTCGACGTCCCGCCCGGCGGATTGCCCTGGTATGGTCAACCCTCGCTCTGGAACGGTCTGTTTCTGGCGCTGGTCGCCTACCTGGTCCTGGTGGTGCTCTGGTGATGGAGGCTGGAATGGGGAGCTGCGCCGGCCACGCCGGCAAAAACGGGCCCGACACAGGACGATCGCCGGGCCCAAGGGGAAGAAGTCAGACAGAGGTGCGGTCTCATTGGCTCGCTTTGGCTTCGCAGACCACGTGAGACTTGAGCCGCTCGAACTTCTTGTCACCGATGCCCTTTACCCGCTTCAGCTCCTGAATCGACTTGAAGGGCCGGGCCTCGATGATCCGCTTGGCCATTTGCGGCCCGATCCCGGGCAGCGAAGACAGTTGCTTTTCGGTGGCCGTGTTGATGTCGACGGCCTTGGAAGGCATTTTCCCGGCCCCGTTCTTTTGAGGCGTGTCGGACTGACTCGTGGTCGGCTCCGCCTGAGCCGGGCCGGCGATGCTCGCCAGCGCGAGCAGCAAGGTCGAACAGACGATCGTCAAAGTGTGCTTTCTCATGCAGATCCCCCTTTGTGCTTCGGTCGGCAGGAAGCATCGGCCGGCGGGCGCACTCGGTCGGAAACCGGACATCCGGCCCTGAAGTGCAGGCCGCGAAGACGAACCTCACTGCCGGGTGATGGAAGGTGTATGGTTGTTGAGGGAGGAGCGCTAGGCTATAACCGGCCTTTGGGGATGTCAACAAAAAAGGCCGCGCTTGTCGGTAGCATGTGAAGTGACCGGTGTTCATAGCACGTGAAGTGTCCGCTTTGGGAGAAGCGGCGTAGGATAGGCGTTTTGCCCAACTGGTAAGGGGAGGGCCCGTTCGCGTCCCCTTACTGTTCTTGTCCCGTCTGACCGGTTGAGTTTACCCATGGCCCCTATCGACTGGATCGTGGTCGCAGCCTACCTGGCAGTCGTCGCCTGGCTGGGAACCCGCCTGGCCCGACGGCAGACCGACACCGAGGCCTACTTCATCGGCGGGCGGGCCATCCCCTGGTGGGCCGTCGGCTGCTCTTTCTTTGGAACCTCCATCAGCACTGCGACCTTCATTGCCCTACCGGGACAGGCCTACGGCGGTGACTGGCGACCCCATCTCGGCAACATGATGTTTCCGCTGGCCGCCATCTTCATCGCCCTGGTGGTGATCCCCTTCTACCGGCAGCGCGTCCGGATGAGCGCCTACGAGTTCCTGGAGGAGCGCTTCGGCTACGGCGCCCGCTGCTACACCTCCTGCTTCTACCTGATCAGCCGTCTGTTCCGCTCCGGACTGGTCCTGTTCCTGATGGCAAAGGCCATCAGCGCCATGACCGGTTGGAGCCCATTCACCATCGTGCTGGTCAGCGGCGTGATCGCCCTGGTCTACACCATTCTGGGAGGTCTGGAGGCCGTGATCTGGACCGACGTGATCCAGTCGGTGACCCTGTTCGGCGGGGGACTCTTCTGTCTGGCCATGCTGTGGTTCGGAGAGGACGGAAGTGCCCAGCTTCTGAGTGTTGCCAATGAATCGGACAAGTTCAGGATAGTGGACTGGTCGCTGGATCTGAGCCAAATGACCGTGTTGGTCACCTTCGCCTACGGCGTCTTCGGCTTCCTCAGCAACTACACCGTCCAGCAGGATGCCGCCCAGCGGTACCTGGCTTCGCCCTCGACTCGCGAAGCCCAGAAAGCCATCTGGTTCGGAGCCATTGGTTGCGTGGTGACCTGGAACCTCTTCATGCTGATCGGCAGCCTGCTCTATTCCTACTACAGCCTGCACCCTGCCGAGCTGCCGGCCCACATCGCGGCCAGCGAGACCGAGGTGTTCCCCTGGTTCGTGGTGACCCACATTCCGGCGGGGATGACCGGGGTCATCCTGGCCGGCATGTGCGCCGCGGCCATGTCCAGCCTGGACACCATGATCAACAGCATGGCCATGGTCACGGTGCGGGACTTCTATCTCCACTTCCGGCCCAAGGCCAGCGACCGCTCCCAGTTGTTCCTGGGCAGGGCCGCCTCGGCGTTTTGGGGGCTGCTCGGTCTGGCGGTGGGACTGGTGCTGCTGCTGGGCGTGGAGCAAGCGCTGCAGTTCAGCTTTACCGTCTTCTCGATTCTGGGCGGGGGGTTGTTCGGGATGTTCCTGCTGGCCTTCTTCGTGAATCGGGCCCATGCCCTGGGGGTGTATGTCGGCCTGGCCTGCGGCGTGTTGATCTCGGCCTGGACCCTGATCGACCAAGCCCTTGCCTGGGCTGGTGCCGAGCTGGGAATGGCCTGGGCGGCCCAGCTCGCCGAGACCCTCCGCTACCCCTTCCACCCCTGGCTGACCCTCTTCCTGGCCAACCTGGTCTCCTTCACCGTCGGCTGGGCCGCCAGCCTTGTCCTGCCGGACATCCGCAAGCAGCGGCATCCCGAGTAAAACACGCGCTCAGACTCGCCTGAAACGCCAGCCGTACAGGGTTTGGCCGTAGAAATTGAACCACTTCCGGGTTTCGGGATCGTCGAAGGGATAACCGGCGCCCAACTGCCTGGCCGCGGCGAGACCGGTTACGAAGCAGGTTTCCTGGCTGTTGATCAGGGTGTGGGCCCCGCAGTGCCAGGATCTCCGCTTCCCTTGAACGAACCGGAACAGGAACACCAGCAGGGCAATGTGCCGCACATCGTGAACGATGTGCTGAAACCACCGCCTGCGGATGACTTTCCCCTCATCCACCGGCTTGACGGGATTGTAGGTCACCAGGCAGGGCTTGTCCGAGTTGTGAGCCCAGGGCTGCTGGTTGTGCATGATGTAGGTGATTTCGTAGTTGTCCGGCCGGGCTCCGTATTGCTCGATGTGGTTGCTTCGGGTCTCCAGAGGCCGGGCCTCGTTCTCGGGCAGAACCGATGCATCCGAGTGAACGATGGTGTGGTTATGCAGTTCGCTTTCGTAACGTATGGCCGAAAGGAGGAAGGTTTCGAAGCAGGTCGGCTGGTCCAGCATCATCAGGGTCTGATTGGCGTTGCAGGCAAAAACCACTTCATCGAAGGTTGTGGTTTGACCGTGAGCATCCTCCACCTTGACCCCCGTCCCCCCTCGATACACTTTTCGCACCGGGCAGTTCAGCAGAATCTTCTCCCTGAAATCGGCTGACATGGCCTCATAGATGCGCCGGGTGCCCTGATCCCAGGTCTTCATGGGGGTGGCGCGCTCGATATCGAAAAACTCCAGGTAGTAGGAGAACAGCGCCGCCGGCATGTCGAACACGTTGGTCGCCATCAGGAAATTCACGAACATGGGCTTCAGGACCTTGTACCTGAAGTCCCCGGAAAACCTTCCCCAGTTGAGAACGGTCCCCATGCTCACGTAGTTGAAGGGATTGAGCATGGCCAGAAGGGTCGACCTGGAGCGATTGAGCCCATTGAAGGTCTTCAGAAACGCCAGCACCTTTTGAAACTTGACGATCTCCGGCTGCAGCTTCCGGCGAATGGCCGTATCCAGATCGTGGGCGTAGATTTCACCGTGATACTTCACGCTGTAGCTGAACCGGGTGTCGACGAGTTCGATCCGGTGCTGCTTCATGAATTGAACGACGTGGTGGTACACCCTCGGGATGCAGGCAGTCACCGATATGTCGAACGGGATGGAAGTCCCGTCGGCCTGTGGCATGTCGACCGTAACCGCATTGCCGCCGATGCGGTCGTTGGCTTCGTAGAGCCTGAAGTCGAATCGGTCCGGATGCCTGTTCAGGGCCCATGCGACCCCCAGGCCCGAGATCCCGGCGCCGATGATGGCTATTCTCTTGGGCATGGAGAATTCCCGTGGTTTGCGCCCGGGTGACTATCGTTGGAATATTTCTTGAGGCAGTGCTGGGGGGGGGGTTTTTTTTATTTTAAATATAATAATATAAAATAAGATGT
>VXMN01000328.1:0-8074 GCA_009841055.1 Acidobacteriota bacterium | reverse complement strand
GTGCTGGGGACGTTGTTGAATTACTGGAATAACTTCGATCAGCCGCTGCTAGTTGGCTTTGATTCAATAACGTTTCTTGTGGGCTATTTACAAGTTATTCCAGTAATTCAACAACGTCCCCTATTCGCTCACGGCTTGACCAGGGAGCCGTCCATTCCCCGGACCGTGGTCCAGTCGGCGTTGCGGTGGTCGTCCGCCAAGGGGTAGCGGCCGGCCATGGCCTCGTCGATATCGATGCCCAGGCCCGGACCGTCGCTGCCGTAGAGGTAGCCGCCGCGAATGCGGGCCGTCCCCGGCATCAGCTCGTGAACTTCTTCCGGGAAGACGTTGTCTTCCTGGATGCCGAAGCTGGGGATGGTCAGGTCCACGTGGTAGGCCGCCAACTGGTTCACCGGATCGTTCTCGCCGCCTTCCTGCCAGGCCGTCCGGACCCCGAACTGCTCGCAGAGGGCTGCAATCTTCCTGGCCTGGGTGATCCCTCCAATGGCGCAGACCCGACAACGGATGAAGTCGATCAGCCGCTCGGCAATCAGGGGCCGCCATTCATGGGGGTGAGTGAACAACTCCCCCATGGCCATGGGGGTGGAGGTGAGAGCCCGGATCTGGCGAAAGTAATCGATCTGTTCCGGCGGGAGGATGTCTTCCACAAAGAACATGCGAATGGGCTGCATGCGCCTGGCGAACTCCAGGGCCAGCGTCGGCGTCAGGTGTTCGTGGACGTCGTGGAGGAGCTTGACCTGCCAGCCCAGCTTTTCCCGTACCTGCTCGAACATCCCGGGGACCGTCTCGAGGTAGAGTTCCTCATCGAAGGCCGGGCCCCGGAAGCCGCTCTCGGGTCGACTTCCCTCTCCCGGAGGCACGAAACCGCCTCCACCGTAGCCGCCTCCCATCTGAACGCGAACGTGGCTAAAACCCTGCTCCATGTAGGCCTGCACGTTTTCCACGCAGGCTTCGGGGGTCTCGCCGCTGGCGTGGGCGTAGAGGGGCACCGCCTCCCTGACCTTTCCGCCCAGAAGCTGATAGAGGGGCATGTTGGCCCGCTTGCCCTTGATATCCCACAGGGCCATGTCCAGAGCCGCCTGGGCAACGTTGGTGATGCTCCCGTTGCGCCAGTAGGAACGGACATGGGTCCACTGCCACAGGTCCTCGATGCGCTCGGGATCCTTGCCCACCCAGAAGGGACCCAGGTGTTTTTCGATGGCGGCCTTGACGGCCCAGGAAAGGTAGGCGTTGTTGGCCGACCCCAGCCCGTAGAGTCCGGGCTCGCTGGTGATGACCTTGACGAAGACCCAGGAATAGTGGGGCCGCGGGCTGGTGGCGATGACCTTGACCTCCCGGATCTTCAAGGGAGGCAATCCGCGCGTGGCCTGGGCGTAGGGCTCGGCGGCCCACCAGGGGTTCACCAGAGCCGTCTTGAGAATCTCCCTGCGGTTGAGCATGACTCCTGCCTCCTTACGGAAGGACCGAAGCCGGTTGAATCTACGGCTCCGCCAGCACCCTTTCCATGACGGCCTGGACCCGCCGCAGCCAGACTTCCCCGTGTCCGTTCAAGCTCTGCACCGAGCGCCGCCCCCTGGGATCGATGAGCCAGTTCTGGGGAACCTCGCTGATGGAATGAATCTTCTCGGCCAAATCGAAGGAGCGGATCACCGGAAAGGTGTAACCGCCGGCCTGCATGTATCCCGGGACCAGTCGTGGGTCCTCGTCCAGGTTGAGAGTCAGCACCTGCAGCCCGGGGACGTTCTCGAGGGACTTGTGGAGCCTCTGTATGTAGGGCAACTCCACCCGGCAGGGGACGCACCAGGTGGCCCAGACGTTGATCAGGGTCACCTTCCCCTTCAGGTCAGACAGCCTCCAGGTCCGTCCCTCGAGGTCCTTCAGCTTGAACTCGGGCAGCGGCCGTTCGAACCTCAGCCTCTTGGAACGGTCGGGTCTTCGACTCTCGGCAGCTCCGGAGGAAAGAGCTGCGGGGAGCAGCAGCAACGGCACCAGAGCCGCCGCCGTCAGAAAGCGGAAGGCGGAGTAAAGGTGGTGGAATCTCATGATAGCAGTCGACCTGGGACCGGGATGGAGAGGTGTCTTACCGCGGAATCGGCCACCAAAAAACTCTAGCATAAGGCTTTATGTGCGGCTGTTCCAGCCGGAAATCGTCAAGGGACCGGCGAGCGGGGGTGACCTCATTCGATCCCGATGACTGATCTGCGTAAAGGCCGGCCGCGACCGGAAGCAACTCAAAAGGGGTGGAAGTTCCTCTCGGAGACTATGCGACAGACAGGCGGGGTGATACCCTCCCATGAGGAACTGACCCGTTGCGGACAACCGATTGAAGGGCGGTTGTGATGGCATCGAAGCTGCGAGACCTGCGGATTTCACCGAGGCGTCTGCTTCCGGCCTGGTTGCTGCGTGCAATCTTCTCTCGATCGGGAGGGCCGGGGGGCCAGAACGTCAACAAGGTGGAGACCCGGGTGGACCTTCGGCTGGACCTGGAAGGCGCCGCTGAGGTGATTGGATGGCCCTCGGTGAAACGCATCCGAACCAGGCTGGCAACTCGCCTCGACCGGCACGGCAATCTGCGGGTCGTCAGCAGCAAGCACCGCCTCCAGGGTCAAAACCTGGAAGCGGCCCTGGACAGGATGGAAACCCTGATCCGGGAAGCTCTGGTCCGGCCCCGCAAGCGCCTTCCCACCGAACCCACCGGAAAGAGCCGCGAGCGCCGCCTTGCCGACAAGAAGCGCAGGGGGCGGCTGAAAAAGGACCGCACCACGCCGCCTGAGGACTAATCACCCCTACTCTCACTCCCATGCGCCCTCGAGTTCGTCGAGCTTCTTTCCCCGATGGATGATGTCCGCCAGGGCCCGGGTGGTGCGGGCCGGATCGGAACTCTGCCAGACGTTGCGCCCCAGAGCCACCCCGGCTGCTCCGCAATCCATGGCCGCCCTGACCATCTCCAGCATGTCTCGGGTGGTCCCTTTCCTGGGTCCGCCGGCCACCACCACCGGCACCGGACAGTAGGCCACCAGCTTTTCAAACGTCCGCGGGTCTCCCGTATAGGAGGTCTTGACGATGTCGGCGCCCAGTTCGGCACCGGCGCGAGCGGCCAGCAACTCGGCCTCGGCGCCCCGCCGCTTCAGCAACTCCTCGGTCGGGTACATCATGGCCAGCAGGGGGAGGCTCCAGCGCTGGCATTCCACGGCCACCTGGCGGAAGTTGTCGAGCATGTGCCGCTCGTGGGGCGAGCCCACCATGACCTGAACCGAGATGGCGTCGGCCGCCTGCTTCAGGGCGTACTCGACGCTGCCGATCAGGGTGAGGTCGTTTTCGCCGGTGATGATGTTGGACAGATTGAAGACCGAGCCGCAGCGGTTCGCGTACTCGGGGTAGAGGTTTCCCGCCATTCCCGCGTTGAAGATGACGGCGTCGGCCCCTCCGGCCACCACTCTCCGCACCGTTTCACGGGGGGCCTCGATGCCTGCCATGGGGCCCAGGATGACGCCATGGTCCAGGGGGATCATCACCGTCTTGCCGGTGCCGGGATTGACAATGCGGTCGTAACGGACCTTCTTGCCGACGTCGACGGTTCGTTCCTTGCTCATGGCTGGCCCCCTTCCGGCCCATCCGTCTGAAAGTAGCGGGAACTCCTGTCCCGGAGAAATCGAAGGACCTGTTCAAGATCGGGAATGCCGGTTCGTCCCCCCAGCCGGGTGCACTTGATGGCGGCCACCGCCGAGGCGAACTCGACCGTTTTCATCAGCTCCCACTGCTCCAACATCCCGTAGATATAGGCCCCGTGAAAGACATCGCCCGCCCCGGTGGTATCCACCACATCCACCGGGAAGGCGGGATGGTGGAACCTCCGCCCCTCGGCCTGCCCGCGGCAGCCCTGTTCCCCCAGGGTGACCAGCACCACCGAAGGACCGTAGTCCAGCAGGCGGTCGATGGCCCGGTCCGGGTCTTCCGTTTTGGCAAACGAGCCGGCAAAGGCCAGCGAGGCGATCAGGACGTCGGTCCGGCGCAGCATCTCGGAGATGTCGCCTTCCAGGGCCAACACATCCGCATCCAGCACCACCGGCACCCCTGCCCGCCGGGCCCGCCCGGCGGCTGCCAGCGCGGCCGCCCGGTGAACGCCGTCCAGGTGCAGGACCCTGGCCCGCTCGATCAACCCCGGCGGCAACTGCGACGGCTGCAACTCGCTGAAGGTGGGCACACAGGCCAGAATGCTGCGCTGCCCGGTGGCTCGGTCCACCAGCACGACCGAGGCCTGGGAGAGGGCCCCGGGTTCCACCAGCAGGTTCCGGGTGTCGACCCCATACCCCTCCAATTCCCTGCGGATGAAGTTGCCGAAGGCGTCGTCCCCGACCTTGCCGGCGCAGGCCACCGAGCACCCCAGCCGGGCCAGGGTGACGAGGGCGGTGGCCACCTCGCCGCCCCCCTGCTGCCGGGTTTCCAGCATGCGGAGCTCCTCGTCCGGCCCCGGCATGTGCGGCACCACACCCAGCAGGTCAAAACAGCAACACCCCAATCCCACCACGTCAACCATCACGCCTCGCGAAGTTTGAAGTAGGAAGTTAGAAGTTTGAAGGAGGAAGGGGAAGGATAAAGTTTGAAGTTTGGAGTCACTGCTGTCTGTTCTTCATTCCGCCGGGCGAACGCAAACGTCCTCTCCGGCAAATCCGACTTCACGTTTCCTCTTTCCCACTTCTACCCTCAAACTTGTGACTTAACCTAGGCGTCCATGGTGCGAATCCCGTAGAGCTGGATGTGGGCATCCCGGGTGACGAGGATCAGCCCTTCCGCCTGGGCTTGCGCGACCAGCATTCGGTCGAACGGGTCTCCGTGATGCTGGGGAAGAGCACCCGCCTGCTCCGCGTGATGAAACGTGAGATTCAGTGGGATGAACTCCTGCTTCCGGACCGCCGCTTCCAGATTGACCGGAGCCTTCAGTTTCCCCAGCGCTCGCTTGACGTCGATCTCCCAGCCACTGACCGAACTGGCGAAGACCTCGTTTCCTGCATCCTGCAAAGCATCGCGGGTACGAGGACTCAATTTGCGGGGCTCAGTCAACGACCACAGCAGAACATGGGTATCCAACAGCAAGCGCACGACTAATTCTCTTCATCGGGAAATATCTTCGAGTTCCAGAAGGCGTCGATGACCTCCTGGGGTGTCTCATCGAAGTCCGGAGCAATCCAGATCTGTCCTTTCAGCGCCCCCAGCTTACGCTTGGTCTTCTGCTCGCGATACGGCAGCAGGCGCAGATAAGGCTCGCCGGCCTTGGCAATCACGATCTGCTCGCCCTCCCAGGCCAATTTTCCAAGCCGCGAGAGCTGCGACTTGGCTTCGTGCATGTTGACTTTCTTCATGGGAACTCCAGAATAGCTAAGTTAGCTAATTTTGTCAAACAATGGGGCTGGATCCCGATCACGTTAGCGAACTTCAGTGCCTCGCCGGGAGGACTTGGAAGAATGCCTCATCCCCGCCAAGCAAGGCCTCAAGCCACGAACGGCAGGAAGCGTGTTTCGGAGCATCCCTGCGATAGGCCGCAACCAGGACATTCGGGTCAGGCAGGACCGTTGTCCCCTTTTGTGAGATCGAGCAAAGAGGCCGAGTCACTCAGGTCCACACCGGGCATGACTCCGGTTCCATGAAACAGAGGCAGATCAATGGCAGGCCTCTCGCTTACGCGGCGTCGAGACAGAGACTCGCGGAGAGCGGCCTGAATGACGGCTGCCAGTGTCTTCCCGGTTTCCGCGGCAATCCCCTTGATCTCGGCGAACAGGTGGTCATCTATATGAATCGTTGTACGCATACTCAAACGCTAGTCCCGGCAAGTCCGACTTCATCCTTCCCACCTCTTGATTAAACCACCGGCACAAAATCTTCGCTTGTCATAGGTTCATGCTCGTCCCAAGAACCGCGCATCTCAACCAGAACGCGCTGCTTTGACGGGGCAGGTTGCGGATTGATCCGCACAACATGCGCCGAATAGTTTGCGGTTTCGGCCATTGCCGCCGTCAGATCGGTTACAAGATAGCGCGGCGTCCAGCCAATCATATGGTAGTCCGTCGTCTGCACTTGTACCGCCAACGTTGTCGCCGGATTGGTTAACTCCAGCGTGATATACAGTTTTTCTCTCGGCTTTAGGCGGTCAATCCGATCCCGCGCCGGTGGATTGACGTGCCTTGAGCCGTGCAGAAAGAAGCGGCATTTGAAACTGCCATCCGCACGCTTCACGAGTTTCGGGAAGACCTCGTATGCGTCCGTCACGCGAGTACCGCCATTTACAGACAGGATCTCGAACGGATTCGCATCTTCCGGGAGGTCAAGGTTAGCCAGATAGCCTGCGCGGTCCAGTCTCCCCGGCGCAATGACTCGGTTCCTGAACAACGGAAAAAGCTCTGAAGACTGATAGTCTTGTTCCAACTCGGGAAACTCGACCAACAACGGAAACCCTGCCTGTTCCTCTGCTCGTTTTGCCCCGCCTGTGTAGCGAAATCGGTAGAGCGAACCTTCGACGTTGGCGTCCAGCCTACCAATCGGGAACCAGAGTCGACTTTCCTTTCTCTTGTCCTGCCACGCTAGGAATAAGGTTTTCTCGCTCATAGGAGCAACTCCTGTAGTTGTTTAAAATTATAGCGTAGCAGTTCCAGGGCAAAGGCCTGAGATGAAAGCGTTATCCAGCCAGGGGGAACCCGCTCGACAATTTGACGAAAATCTGCTTCGTCTATCCCTTCAAGCTTTCGGCTTGCTTGTCGGAAAAGGTCCGGATACTTGCCAGCCGCCCGCCTTACCAACTCCAGAGGACTCGGTCCGTGCCGCTCATCCTCCGACCAGTAAACGGCACCGCGTCCTCTTTCAACATAGTGAGCCACCCGATTTTCTGCCAACAGCCTTTCACGGCGCACATCCAGAAGTTCCCGACCCAACGATGACGCGTGATCGAAGGACGGCGCTATGAAACCCGTCCAGCGTTCACCCGTCCGCTTCCGCAGTATCCCCCAGTTCTCATGATGACGATCGGTGTTACCAATTAGCGCATCCAGTACCAGGTATTCTGCCAGGCAGCACTTGGCCCGTCTCGCAACTTCGGGCGCCACAAAAATTCGGTCCATTACCTGCCAGATATTCGGCAGGGTATGACTTGTCTGACCGAATTCCCTCTTGGGATCGTAACCGTGTACGATTACCGCCAGGATCTGGTTTCCGTGGACCAGTTCCCGGCCGCCGCGGGCGAATGATTCTGTTACCGATCCTTGTTGTCCTTCAAACACCGCCAGCTCTACCTTCGCATGCAAGATGCCCAGTATTTCGGAAATCTCGGCGGCGACCTTCTCGGCCCAGTGCTGACCGGTGTTCGGTTGCGGATACTTGAAGAGCCAGGCTGCTGATTCCTCGGTCTGACGGTACCAGAACTTTCTCTTGCTCCCCATCCCCTCGGGCTCAACGACCCACTCCGGTTGCACCTCAATGATCGGATAGGGATTAGCCATGGAGAAAACCCTGCACAAGCAACCTCATGCCCTGCCGTCTCCGTTTACGAACGGTGGCTTGAGATCCCTATTGGGGGCATAGCCGGAGTTGACCCGCTGGGTACCCACGGCACGCCGAACGTGCTTTTTCAGCCTCTCGACGCGTTCAATCCGAAGCAAGAGTTTTTCTCAGGCGGGTACGCCGACTGCGGCACTTAGGCGAATTCCCTCTGACGCCACCAGCGCAACAAGCAGTTACTTCCCCAACAACTGCTTGATCCTTGCCTTCAAACATTCTCGCCTCGCCTCGTAGAAGGCATCGAATTCGGTAATCGAATCGGGTATATCTCCCAGCTGGTGGCGGTCCAAGTATGCCTGACGGCTTGTGGCATCGGGTTGGGACTGGCGCAGCCATTCATTAGGCATCTTGGCGCGCTTTTCGTTGTTCTCTGCGCCTTGAAGCAGTTGAAGGTTGGCAAGACCGTCTCTGATCTGTATGAAATCGTCTACCCTTCCGCGAGGGACGCCTGCAGAGCAGAGCCACCGCTCAGTGAACCGGGACCGTGGGAAGATATGGTCGAGGTGTAACTGATTACGCAAGTCCACGA
>VXMN01000281.1 GCA_009841055.1 Acidobacteriota bacterium | reverse complement strand
CCCCCGTTCTGCATTTGGCAACTGGAGTCGTTGGCCACTACATAGTCCGCCTCGGTTTTGAGGATGGCTGCGCTCTTGTCCTGCGCCATGGCTGTGGAAATCTCCGGAAACTTGACCGAAAAGGTGCCCCCGAAGCCGCAGCAGTCATCGCTGTTTTCCATCTCCACCAGCTCGATATCGCGCACGTGCCGGATCAGCTCGCGGGGAGCCCGATGCACCCCCAATTCCCGGAGCAGATGGCAGGCATCGTGGTAGGTGACGCGATGGGGGAAGCTAACCCCCAAGTCCGTGATCCCCATGACGTTGACCAGGAAATCCGAGAACTCGTAGGTTCTGGCGGTGACCTGCCGGAGTTGCCGGTGAAGGCCGGGATCCTGGAGTATCTCCGGGTAGAATACCTTCACCATGCTGGTGCAAGAGCCGGAAGGCGAGACAATGGCTTCGGCTTCTCCAAAGACTTCCAGGAATCGCCGAGCCAACTGGGTAGCCTCCTCGTGATATCCTGAGTTGAAGGCTGGCTGACCGCAACATGTCTGATCCCGCGGGTAGTCGACCGAGACTCCCGCCTTCCGGAGTATCCTGACCAGGTTGATGCCTACGCTGGGAAAGAACTGATCCACCAGGCAGGGGATGAACAGCGAAACGTTCATGGGCGTCCAAGGTGCGGGAGCAACGCTCGGGGAAGCCATTAATAGCACACTTGGGCAGCGTCCCCTATTCCTCTTTTTTGTCTCAGGTAACTCACCGTGGAATCGATCAAGGATCGCATAGCCATTGTGACTGGCGGAACGCGGGGAATCGGCTTGGCCGTCGCCTGCGCTTTGCTGGAGGCAGGCGTCCGGGTGGTCATCTGCGCCCGTAAGCAGGAGGCGGTGGCTGCCTGCGTCGAGCGACTGCAAGGACAGTGGGCCGGCAAGGTCAGGGGAACGGCCTGTGACGTCTCCCGCTACGATCAGGTCCGGTCCCTGGTGGACTTCACCCTCGAGGAATTCGGAGGGTTGGACATTCTGGTGAACAACGCCGGGGTGGGAGTGATGGGCGATATCGCCGAGATTTCTCCCCGGCAGTGGGAAGAGGTCATCGGGACCAACCTGACCGGGGTCTACCACTGCTGCCATGCGGCTGTTCCCGTTTTGAGAAGGCGCGGGGGCGGTTATATCCTGAACATCGGCAGCCTGGCGGGAACCCAGGGATTTGCGGGCGGCTCGGCCTACAATGCCTCCAAGTTCGGCCTCAACGGCTTCAGCGAGGCCATCATGCAGGATCTGCGCCACGACAATATCCGGGTCAGCGCCATCCTTCCGGGAAGCGTCAACACCGGGTTCCGCGGGCATCGGACCGGCAGGGAGGCCGGCTGGAAGCTGACGCCGGAGGACGTGGCCCAAGTGGTGGTGGATCTGCTGCGGCACCACCCCCGGTCCCTTCCCAGCCGGGTGGAAATTCGCCCTTCGCGGCCCCTCGGGAAATAGGGAGAACTACCATGGCCTACTGGCTGCTGAAGACGGAACCTTCGGACTACGCCTATGCGGATCTGGAAGCGGACCGGCAGACCCTCTGGGACGGGGTCGGCAACAACCTGGCCCTGAAGCACCTCAGACAGATCCGTCGTGGAGATCAGGCCCTGATATACCACACCGGCAGAGAGAGGATGGTGGTGGGCATCGCCGAGGTCACCAGCGACCCCTTTCCCGATCCCGAGCGGGACGATCCCCGCTTGGTGGTGGTGGAGGTAAAGCCCAAGCGCAAGCTGGCAATACCGATTCCACTCGCCGACATCAAGTCGGACCCGCAACTCAGGGACTTCGACCTGGTTCGGCTGCCGCGTCTTTCGGTCATGCCGGTGACCGATACGGTCTGGAAGCGCCTTTTGTCGGGTCGCTGACAACAGGGGTGCCTAGTAGAGAGTTCGGGCCAGGCGCCCCCTGAATTCTTCCGCCAGATCGCTTCGTTCTCCGATCAGGCTGAAAACGGCCAGCATGGCCTTGCGGGCCGAGTCCTCCCGGTAGTGCTTGTCGCGGGCGACTACCGCCAGAAATTCCTCCAAGGCTTCTCGATACTGTCCCGCCACTACCAGGCAGGAGGCGAGGGCCATGCGCGCGGCCAGGTCTTGTGGAGTGCTTTCCAGGATTTTCCTCAGGGAGGCCTGACCGCCCGCCTCCTGGCAGTCCGCCTGGAATCCGATGACCTGTCCCAGCCGGTCGGCGGCCTCCCTTTCGTCGGCCAGAAACGGAATGGCCTGGAGATGGGACCGGGCCTGTTCCGGCAACTGCTTCCCGATCAACAGCCTGGCCAGGGCCAGGCGGGCCGGCGAGTGCTGCGGTTCCCGGTCGATGACCCGTTGCAGAAGCTCCTTCGCCTCCTCTGTTTGCCCGGCCTCCAGTTTGGCGCGGGCCTGGGAAAAGAGCTTGTCGATCTCAGTGGGACAGTAGGGCTTGAGAAACTGCCGAATCTCGGCTTCCGGAATGGCGCCCGCGAACTGGTCGACCGCCTTCCCCTCCTGGAAAAGGACGACTTGGGGGATGCTGCGGATCTGGAAGGCAAGCGCCAGATCCTGATTTTCATCGGTGTTGATCTTGGCCAGCAGGAAGGCTCCGGCGTACTCTTCAGCCAGCTTTTCCAGGACGGGACTCAAGCTGCGGCAGGGACCGCACCAGGGTGCCCAGAAGTCCACCAGCACCGGGATGGTGTGGGACCTTTCAACGACTTCCGATTCAAACTGGTCCTGATTGAGGTCAACGACGAATTTCGAAGCGGACGACGCCATTTCCAGTCCTCCCGTAAACCCATGTTACCAAACCCGGTCCTGCAACAAGAAACGGATCCAGGAACACGGTTGTCCGACAAAGTTGTGAAGGGAGATCCGTAGGCCAAGCAGGATCCCCTACGGGGACAGATATTAACCGAAAGAAGTTTCCACGCTCAGAGCCCGGGGAAATATTCCAATAGACAAGCACGTTCCCCCTTGCAGCATTGCGAGTTCGGTGAGAGCTGCGAAGCTGCGGTTGACGTGGGTAGGCCACGGAAACGCTTACTACAGGCCATCCTTATAGAGCTGCGAAGCTGCGGCTCAGGGTAGCCCCGGGTGTCAACCCGGGGTCGTATGGGTTCTGCGCTAACCCAGCCGCGAATGCGGCGAATAGAAAGCTATTGCATGTCGGCCAATTTTTGTTGGCGTCCAGCGTCGGTTGTCTTGTATCGGGAGCGGTGCTACGATGGAGCATGAAACGGGCCAACGAGGGCAAACCATGAGCAAGGTCTGGTGGATGGTTTCATTGGTGCTGGTTGCTGTGATGATGCACCAACCTGTGGCAGCTCAGGTCAACCTGTCCTTTGACGGCAGTGTGGTGAACCTGACGGCTTCGAACGAGAGTTACGGAAACATCCTGGATCTACTGGGCCGGCATGCGGAAATGGAAGTGGATATCCCCAACGAGTTAAAGTCCAAGCGCGTCCCCTTGCTGGAGATACGAGGGCTGGGAGTCAAGGCAACTGTTCTGAAGATCATGGAAGGGAGCGGTTTTGATTACTTCCTGTTGGCTCGGGCTGGTCGTCCCGACCTGCTGTCGCGATTGATCGTATCCGGGAAATCCAAGAAAATCGCCCCACAGGCCCGGCGCAGTCGCCCGGCCACACGAGCTCCCCGCAGACCCTTTGTCGGCCGCAATGCGACACCTTTCAACCCACGGTCGGGTTCAGGGGCAAGGACCGCTTCCAGGACGCAGAAGATCAGACCTGCAGTGCAGCCCAAAGCCCCGCTGACCCCACAGCCGGCCGCTTCCTTTCCGGCGAGCCGGCCCTACGGCCAATCCTTGAGCAGCCGGCCTCCAAGCGTTGGCCAATCCCCTGCGGCACAGCCCGGGCAGGCGCGGTCCCCACGGCCGTCCGGGGGGCAGACGACCGTGAATCCCAGCCGCCGTGCACCCAATCCATACCAGCGCAAATAGCCCTCCAAAAGCAGCGCCGGGCTCATGAAGCCTTCCAATACGCACCGAACCGGAGAGAAGACAGTCAGCCTGAACAGGCAGGCCTTCCACCAGTACCACATCTCGGACGTCTTCGAAGCCGGCATGGCCTTGCGCGGCACCGAGGTCAAATCCATTCGAGCCGGGCGGGTCAACTTGAAGGATGGCTATGGCTCGGTCAAAGGTGGGGAAGTTTGGCTGCTCAACTGTCATATCAGTCCCTATGAGCAGGGAAACCGCATGAACCACCAACCCCTGCGGCCGCGGAAATTGTTGCTTCACCGCCGGGAGATTCGAAAGCTCATTGGGCAGACCAGTGAGCGCGGCATGACCCTGGTGCCGCTGCGCATCTACTTCCACAATGGCCGGGCCAAGTGTGAGATCGCGTTGGCAAAGGGCAAGAAGCTCTTCGACAAGCGGGAAAAGGAGAAACGCAAGACCATGGAGCGAGAGGCCCGTCAGGCCATGAAACAGAGGGATGTCGGTTGAGGGACGGCAATGTGGGGCCAATAGTGGAAAACGGATTCGAGTTGAAGACCCGCCGGCTGTTCGGCGGCATCATCGAACAACGGGGCCGGTGGACACAGCGGCAGGGGGCTCCCGGCGCCAACGAGGCGTTCGAGCGATTGACGGGAGACGTCTGGGCCGGACACAACTGTGCCCTGGATCATTCCGGGAAAGGGAACACACCCCTACCGGAATCCCGGCAAGACGAAAGACGGCGTCACCATGAGTGTCACGTCAAGGCTTGGCGCTGGTTCCTGGAGAGAGCCCAACAGTCCGCCGCGCCGACTCCTGCCGACCTGAGGAACCTGCACAGCCGACTCATGGGACAGTCGCAGGGCCACCCAGCCGACTACCGGCATGGCCCGGCGGCGCCCCTTCTGGAAACCCACGACCCTGCCGAGCCGGAACTGGTTCCACAGCTGGTCGATGCGGCCCTCGAGTGGTGTCGGGCGGATAGCTTCGCCGAGATGCACGAGGTGGAACAGGCTGCGCTGGTGCTGCTGAAGTTGACCGACATCCAACCCTTTGACCGGGACAACGGAAAGACACTGCGTCTGTTCTCGAATTTCTTTCTGGTCAAAGCAGGATATCCGCCCGCCGTGATTCGCTCCGAGCTGGCCGGACGGTATTCGATGGCGCTTCAGAAGGCTCTATGCTATCAAACCGGGCCGTTGGTGGAGCTCTTGACCGAATCGGTGGCATTCAGTCTCGGATACTGTCTGGGAGAACCTCCCGGCCCGCCGTCCTTAGTGGTTCTGGACTGAAACCGTCCCGGGCCGCCCCTGGTATGTCCTCACCCATGGAAGCCGTCAGAACCTTCATCTGTCTCCAGCTTCCCGATTTCGCCAGGGATCGGCTGGCTTCCATCCAGCGACGGTTGCGGGAAAGCGGCGCGCCAGTCGGTTGGGTCAAGCCGCACAATATCCACCTGACCCTCAAGTTTCTGGGGTCGGTCCCGGCGGAACGCCTGCGGGACGTCGTGCAGGCAGTGCAACGGGCGGCTGTGCCGGCTCCGTCCATCCCGCTCGAATTGACCGCACTGGGTTGCTTTCCCAACAGGCGGGCGCCCAAGGTTATCTGGGCGGGACTGAAACAGCTTCCCGAGGAATTGGGAGGTCTGCAGCAAAGGGTTGAAAAGGAGCTGGTTGCGGCAGGCTTCCTTCCCGAGTCCCGTCCCTTTTCTCCCCATTTCACGTTGGGGCGGGTCCGATCGGGCCGAAACGTTCGGAAACTGGTGGCGGCAATGCAGGCGGAACGGCTGGAGTCGTTGCGGTTCGAAGCGGCCGAAGTCGTGGTGATGGCCAGCCGGCTTCACCCCTCCGGCGCCCTTTATACTCCTGTCTCTCACATTCCCTTACGCGAGAAATAGGCCTCCATGGCCTCGATGAGCGAAGCCGTGGTGTACTTTTCCGGGACGAGGTCCACCTGTAGACCCGACTCTCGGGCAGTGCCGGCGGTGATGGGTCCGATACAGGCCACGGTCACGCCTTGCAATGTCTCGGCCAGGGACTTGGGGCGGATGAGGCCGGCCAGGTTGGCGACGGTAGAGGAACTGGTGAAGACCACCATGTGGGGAGGCGCGTCATCGATGACTTGCGCCCATTCGGATAGTGCGTAGTCCGGCAGGCCGGTTTGATAGGCCTCGACCACCTCCACGCGGGCGCCCTGTCGCTGCAGTTGCAGCGGCAGCACCTCGCGGGCGACCCGGGCCCTTGGAAGCAGCACCCGCATGCCCTTGACCACCTTGCCTCGCAGGCTCTCCACCAGTCCCTCGGCCTGGTAGTCGCTCGGTAGCGTGTCTACGGCCAACTTGAAGTCGAGGACGGCCCGGCGGGTGGCCGGCCCGATGGCGGCGATGCGGACCCCCTTGAGCTGGCGAATGTCGGCATGGTGTTGAAAGTATCTCTGGAAGAAGTACTTGACCCCGTTGACGCTGGTGAAGATGAGCCAATCGTATCCATCGATGGTCTCGAGCGCACGATCCAGTTTTTCCCAGGAGTCCGGTTCGCGCACCTCCACGGTGGGAAAGGAGACGGCCGTGGCGCCCAGCAGCTCCAGCGCCCTGCGGAAGTCCCGGGACTGGTGGCGGGGGCGGGTGATCAGGACCCGCTTTCCGAACAGGGGCCGATTGTCGAACCATCGCAGCCGCTCCCTGAGCCTGACCACTTCGCCGACAACAATAAGGGTGGGAGGGGCCATTGGCCCGGCCCGATCCAGAATGGACCCCAGGGTGCCGGTCACGACCTCTTGGGACGGGCGGGTTCCCCAACGGATCAGAGCAATGGGTGTGGAAGGGCTCCGCCCGTGGCGGGTGAGTTGCTCAACCACCTGTCGCACGCTCCGGGCTCCCATAAAAAAGACCAGGGTGTCGGAGGCCGAGGATATTTTCTTCCAGTCCAGCGCAGGGTCTTCCCGGGTCGGGTCCTGCTGGGCTGCCACAAAAGCCACCGTAGGACCGTAGTCACGATGGGTCAGGGGAATTCCCGCGTAGGCCGGTGCAGCCGAGCCTGCCGAGACGCCGGGCACCACCTCGAAGGGGATTCCGGCTCGAGCCAGCACCTCCGCCTCCTCGCCACCGCGTCCGAAGATGAAGGGATCGCCTCCCTTGAGGCGGGCCACCGTTTTCCCCTGGCGAGCACGCTCCAGGAGCAGGGAATTGATCTCCGCCTGGGAAATATGGTCCCGCCCCCCCTGCTTGCCCACATAGATTCGTTCCGCCGAGCCGGGAGCGTACTGCAGCAATTCCCGGTTCACCAGGTGGTCGTAGATCACGCAGTCGGCCGCCTCCAGACAGCGGCGCCCTTTCAAGGTGATGAGCTCGGGATCGCCCGGACCCGCGCCAATCAGATAGACGGCCGTTTTCATGGACCTGTTCTGTGTCGCTGGATATGGCAGGTGTGGTCCCAGCCGGCGTTCATCACGCTGGGATTGTACCGACCCAGACTTCGCCGGTCTCACCTCTTACCGGATCGCGCGGAACCTTCTTATCGGACGTTCTGAATCTTCAGGTGAACACCCTCTTGCTTCTGGAGGCAGCCGAGAACGGCAAACAGGTTGCGAGCCTGAGGATTGCCGTTGGGACCGAACATGCGCATCAGACTCTTGGGCGACTTGGCGGTCATGTCGCCAAGCTCCTGAAAACCGACAGTGGCGTTGATGTAATCGCGCAGTACCGCCTTGCCGGTTTCCACGTCACCGGAGAGCAGGCATTCAACCCCTTCCCTAAGGAGTGCTTCACGGAAGGAAGGATCCGCCTTGATGCGTGCCTGAATGGTTTCCTTGGTATTTCTCGTCAGGGACATGAGTGTCAGGTCTCCCCTCGCTTGCGCCGCTTGTATTCTTGCCACAAATCTTGGGCCATATTTATGTCCTTCTGCTGACGCGGCTTGGTCCCACCGCCCAGGAGAACGATCAGATCATCGCCATCCCTGCCGAAATAGACCCGGTAACCGGGTCCGAAGTCTATCCGACATTCCAGGACGCCGGCACCCACGCTCTTGGAGTTGGAAAGGTTGCCATTCTCCATGCGGACCAGCACCGTCACCACCTTGGCTGCGGCCTGTGCGTCAAGTCGATTGAACCATCGGGCAAATGGGCTCCGGCCCCGGGTGTCAAGGTACTCCTGAATCTCAATCATCGATGTTGGTAACTAATATGTTACCACCGAACGACTCCGACAGCAACACTTTGTCTGGTCGCCATGCTGAACCGGACAGTGGTGAAGCAGCGGCTGGAATTAATTCATGCAATGGGTGAAATATGTCTTTTTTTTGCAGAAGAGACGGAACTTGGACCTGCGAGTTCCGTCCAGGCAGGTAAGACCGGATTCACACTGTTCAGCCCGTCATTTGCAGCAGATCGCCGGCGCCGCGGTCGAGAAGCCTGCGGGCGACCGCTCGGCCCAACTGTACAGGTTCCTCCGGAGTTGCCTGGCCGGACTCCCGGATCAGACGGCTTCCATCGGCAGCGCCGACCAGGCCGGTCAGTTGCAGCTGCGCTTCGCGGACAACGGCAAAGCCGGCGATGGGAACCTGGCATCCCCCACCCAGCCGGCCCAGCAGACTGCGTTCCGCCTCGGCAGCTCTTCTGGAATCCCCGTCGTCGAGCCCCTGGATCCGGTCGAGGGTCAAGCGGTCGTCGCATCGGACCTCCACCGCCAGAGCACCTTGTCCGATGGCCGGACAGATGGTGTCGACGGATAGCTTCTCCCGAATGCGGTGATCCAGTCCCAGTCGAATCAGGCCGGCGCAGGCCAGAATAATGGCGTCGTAATCTCCCGCATCCAGTTTGCGAAGGCGGGTGTCCAGATTCCCCCGAAGGTTCTTCACTTGCAGGTCCGGGCGGAGGTGCAAAAGCTGGCATTGTCGCCTGAGGCTGCTGGTCCCTACGGTGGACCGGCGGGGAAGTGCCGCCAGGCTACCGAAACGATTGGAGAGGAAGGCGTCCCGTGCATCTTCTCTCGTGGTGATGGCTCCCAGGCAGAGGCCATCGGGCAGGCGGGTGGGAAGGTCCTTGAGGCTGTGCACAGCCAGATCGATCTCCCCGCGAAGCAGGGCTTCTTCGATCTCCTTGGTAAAGACCCCTTTGCCCCCAATCTCGTGCAGGGGAGGTCCGGCGCGGCGGTCCCCCGTGGTGAGGATGCGACGGACGGTGATGGGCAGGCGAGGCTGAGCCTCGCTGAGCCGGCTCTTTACCAGGTCTGCCTGCCTCAGCGCCAGAGGGCTGCCTCGCGAGCCTATGACGAGGGGTTTATCAGGCATGATGGCACCCAGTGCGGACAGCAACCGAAATCCGAAGAATGACGGGAGTGACAACAGGGGCAGAGATGAATCGGGTGTGGTCCCTCGCCCGCAACACCCTGCTTCGCCGCTGTGAGCCGCGGCGTCCCATAGTGAAGGGGTGATGCCTCCCCAATAGAAAACTCAACCCCCACCGATCACTGCTTCAGTCCCAGAATCCTCTTGATAGTGGCGATTTTTTGCTCTGCGGCAGGGTCCTGCCCCAACGACTTGATTTCCGAGATGGGGCCGTGCAGGATCTTGTTCAACAGCCCCCGAGTCAGTTGCTCCAGAGCCGCTTCCTGCTCGTCATTCAGGGCACCGAGCTTCTTTCGGTTCCTGGCCAGTTCCTCCCTGCGGATGTCGTCCCAGTGTTTCCGAAGCGAGACGATAGCCGGGGCCACATCCAGTCCTCGCGATTGCTTGATATAGGACTGGACCTCCTCCTGGATGATAGTTTCCGCGAATTGAGCTTCCTTGCGGCGCTGCTTGAGGTTGGCGTCCACCACGTGCTGCAGGTCGTCGATATCATAGAGAAAAATGTTGTCCAGCTTGTTCACCTCGGGATCCACGTCCCGGGGAACGGCAATATCGATGATGAAGACCGGTCGGTTCTTGCGCAACTGGATCAGCCGTTGCCCGTCGGACCTGGTGAGGATGTGCCCGGGAGATCCGGTGGAGCAGATGAGGATGTCGGCACGTTCGACATGGCGAAAGAGCTCTTCCGTGGGAATGGCCTCTCCATTCAGGTCGCCGGCCATGTCCACGGCTCGCCGGTAGGTCCGGTTCCAGACCAGCAGTTGGGTGGTCCCCTGGGAAATCAGGTGCTTGGCCGCCAGCTCGCTCATCTTTCCCGCACCCAGCAGCAACACCGTGCGTCCGCTCAGGTGGTCGAAGATCTTCCTGGCCAATTCCACGGCGGCAAAGCTTACCGAAACTGCAGCGCTGGAGATGGCGGTTTCCGACCGCACCCGTTTGGCTACGAAAAAGGCGCGATGGATCAGGGGACTCAAAGCATCTCCAACGGATCCGATCCGGCGGGCCAGACTGAAGGCGGTCTTGAATTGGCCCAGTATCTGAGGCTCCCCCAATACCATCGAATCCAGGCTGCTGGCCACCCGGAACACATGGCGCACCACCTCGGAATGGGTCAGGTCATACAGGTAGGGGTGCAGCGACTTTTCCGGCTGGCGGTGAAAATCGGAGATGAAGTTTCTGACCAGCAGCAGGCCGCGTTGAGTGTCCGCCGAATGAGCCAGCACCTCGGTGCGATTGCAGGTCGACAGGATCAGGCTCTCGGCAATGGCCGACTGTGAGGTGAGTCGCTGCAACGCCTCCTGCAGCCGGGAGTCCGGAAAGTGAAGCCTCTCGCGGACCTCGACGGGAGCTGTCCTGTGGCTAAGTCCTACCAGTAGCAGACTCATTGGATGAAAGGATGGGCGCTGCCCTGGGAGCGGGTCCCGAAAAAGGCCGCCAGGATGAGAATAAAGCCCAGGATGGACATCCAGGCCGCGCGCCTGCCGCGCAGACCCTCGGAAAGTCGATAGGCGATAAGGACGGCATAGACGATCCAGGTGCTGAAGGAGGCAATGATCTTCTTGTCCAGCTCCCACGGCGCCTGCCAGAGGACACCCGCCACCAATCCCAGAGTCAGCAGGGGAAAACCGATGCTGAGAGCCCGATAACCCAACTCGTCACAGACTTCAAGCGAGGGAAGGCGATAGTAGAACGCCTGGGGTCTGCGACGTTTCAACTCGTTTTCCTGGATCAGGTACATCAAACCGGAGGCGAAGGCTACGAAAAAGGCGGCGTAGGCAAGGAAGATGAAGGGCACATGCAGGTACAGCCAAAGGCTTCCCAGCATCTCGGGAAAGGGCTGGCTGGGCTCCGACGTCAGGTTGGCGGCCAACGTCAAGATGAATGCCAGCGGGAAAACGAACACGCTCAATGAATCCAGCCGGTAGCGCGCATAGGCCAGGAGGAATGCCAGCACGATCACCAGGGCGAAAAAGGAGAGCACCTCTTGCAGTTCGCTGATCGGCGGGTGACTGGTTTCGAACCAGGCTACCGAAAACGCCAGCAGATGGCACAGAAATCCAAGCGAAATGCCGGCCAGAGCAACCCGAAACAGGGTCTTCTTGCGGGTGATGATGGTCAGGAACGAGTGAAGCAGGCCTACCGAGTAGAATGCGATGGTCAAGCGAAGCAGCAGCAGGCTCATAAGGCTCTCTGGGACTGGCTCGGCAGACCTCGCCGATGGGGGCGATCCGCTGCAAGCCATTATACTATCGGCACTTCGATCCAACAAGGAGCCCCGCTCCGGCTCCAAACAGCGCTTCCGACCCGGCTAGAGTTTCTCCGCTTACCTATGCTAAGCTGCGGCTGATTGTGGCGTTCAGGCCTTCTTGGCGGGTTAGGGGGTTGAGCGCTGCCCGCGTCACCGGAGCTTCCGTGATCGACACCGCTCAGTTGATTCAGTATCTTTTTTTCATGGTCGTTTTTCTGTTCTCGCTCAGTGTGCATGAAGCGGCTCATGCCAAGACTGCAGAGTGGTTCGGAGATCCCACGGCGCGATACCTTGGAAGGGTCACGTTAAATCCGCTCCCCCACATTGATTTGGTTGGAACCCTGATTTTCCCTACGCTGGCTTTTTTTTCGGGGGCGCTTCTGTTCGGATGGGCCAAGCCGGTTCCCTGGAATCCCCTCCTTGTGAGGGATCGCCGCAAGGCGGACATCTGGATCTCGGCGGCGGGACCTATCAGCAACCTGTTGCTGCTGGCAGTGTTTCTGCTGGCTATCAAGGGTCTCCAGAGCTACCACATGGCCGGAGGGGCGATCAGCGGAACGGTGCTGGAGCCGCTATTGCAGATGTGCGTGCTGGGAGCGTTTCTCAATACCGCGCTGGCGGTATTCAATATGGTTCCCATCCCTCCCCTGGACGGTAGCTGGATATTGCCGCACTTTCTTCCGCGTGGTCTGGCTGAGGCATACCAGCGGATTCGACCCTACGGATTTATCATACTGTTGGGATGTCTTTACCTTGGTGTCCTGGGTGCAGTGTTGAGCCCCTTTATGGAAATCGTCCGCCGGATCATCGCCGCCTAGTCATTGTGGGCGACCCTGTTCGCATGGTTCCCTCAGAGTCAAACAAGCCTCGAATTTCCAGTGGGATGCGTCCCACCGGCAAGCTCCATCTCGGGCACGTGGTGGGTGCCCTGAAGAACTGGGTGGAACTGCAGGAGCGATACCGGAGTTTCCATTTCATTGCCGACTGGCACGCGCTGACCTCCGATTTCGCCGACACTTCGGAAATCGACCAGTTCCGCACCGAGATCATGATCGACTGGCTGGCGGCCGGTCTCGATCCGCAAAAGTCGGTGCTCTTCGTGCAGTCGGCAGTTCCCGAGCACGCCGAACTGCACCTCCTGTTCTCCATGATCACGCCGCTGGGATGGCTGGAACGGGTTCCGACCTACAAGGAACAGCGAGACAATGTTACCGACAAGGACCTGGGCAACTACGGCTTCCTGGGGTATCCGGTGCTACAGGCTGCCGATATCCTGATGTACCGGGCCGACGCTGTGCCGGTGGGTGAAGATCAAGTGCCTCACGTGGAACTCACTCGTGAGATCGGCCGGCGTTTCAACTCCCTCTACGGGCCGGTTTTCCCGGAGCCTCAAGCCCTGTTGACTCCAGTCCCCAGGCTTCCCGGACTGGACGGTCGGAAGATGAGCAAGAGCTACGGCAACGATATCTCCCTTTCCGATTCCCCCGATACCATTCGCACCAAGGTCAGGACGATGATGACCGATCCGGCCCGAAAGCGCCGCCACGATCCGGGCAATCCTGAAATCTGTCCGGTCTTTTCCTACCATAAGATCTACTCATCGCAGGAGACACGGGCGACTGTCGATCGAGAATGCCGAACCGCCGGGATCGGTTGCGTCGACTGCAAGAAGTGGATGAGCGACGGCTTGATCCGGGAGATCTCCCCGCTGCTGGACCGCCGCCGGGATTACGCGGGACGTCGTCGCGAGATCGGAGAGATCATCCAGGACGGGAATCGACGGGCCGCCCGGGAGGCCGGGGAGACCATGCAGGCCGTTCGACAGGCCATGAAGTTGACCTGACAACCCCATGGACGATCCTTACAGGATTCGGTTGCCGGCGTACGAAGGCCCCCTGGATCTGTTGCTGGAGCTGATTCGAAAGCAGCAGATCGACATCTACGATATTCCCATCGCCAGGATTACACGGCAGTACCTGGACACGATCCAGGCCATGCAGGAACTCGACATCAAGCTGGCCGGCGAGTTCCTGCTCATGGCGGCAACCCTCATCCATATCAAGTCCAGGATGCTCCTGCCTGCCGACCCGCTTGGGCCGGAGAGCGAGCAGGACGATCCCCGGGCCGAGCTGGTGCATCGGCTGCTGGAACACGAAAAGTTCAAGAACGCCGCTCAGATGCTCCACCAGAAGCAAGTGTTGGAGAGGGCCAGTTGGACCCTGCCGGGAGTGAGGGACTTTCAGGAAACACCCGTGGAGCCCGAGCAGAAAGCCAGCTCTTTCGACCTGATCATCTGTCTCCAAAGAATCCAGGAACGGCAAAGAGCTGCCCGATCCCTGGAAATTGAGCAGGAAGAGGTGACCATCGGGAAGGTTCTCCGGGACTTGAAGAACATTTTCGAGGATTCTCGGGGTGATGTCCCCGTCGAAAGGCTGTTTGCCCGTTATCGGAGCCGAAAGGCCCTGGTGGTGGTTTTTGTCGCCCTGTTGGAGATGTCCTATCTACAGGCCATTGTGCTGGTTCAAAAGCAGCGTTTCGGAGAAATTGTGGCCAGGCGCAAGGACAGGTTTACCGAGGTGATGGGTGACCTTGAACAATGGACCGGCAGGATAGAACTGGCAGTGGTAGACAAACCCTCCTGATATCGGAGTGCGGGATGAATGAGGAAAAGCTGAGACCGATCGTTGAGGCGCTGGTCTACCTGGCGGAGGAACCCGTCACCGTGGCTTCCATGATCGAATTGTTGGGAGAGGAGAACGAAGCTGCCATTCGCCAAACGCTTTCTCATCTCCGCCAACGCTACGCCTCGCCCGAGCACGGCATCGAGATCAAGGAAATCGCCGACGGCTACAAGATGGCCACCAAGCCCGAACATCACGCTTGGGTTCGGAAGTTTCTGAAATACCAGACCCCACCGATCAGGCTCTCTCTGCCGGCCCTGGAGACCCTGGCGGTGATCGCCTACCGGCAGCCGGTCACTCTCCCGGAAATCCAGGAGATTCGGGGAGTCAATGCGGCGGCCGTCATGAAAACTCTGGTAGAAAAAAAGCTGGTATCCGCCGGAGGACGCAAGAACGTTGTGGGCCGCCCCATTCTCTACAAGACCACTCGGGACTTCTTGCTTCAATTCGGCCTCAAGAACCTGGGAGAACTCCCCAGCCTGGATGAATATCAGGAACTGGCGCAGGCATCCCTGGAGGGAGTAGCGGTCGTGAGCGGAGTCGAATCGGATACGGGTGCGGAAGGCGAGGTCGGCCGGAACGAGATGGGCGGCGGCTCCTCGGGGGATGACAAATAGTCGTCCATTGAAGACGAACCACGAATGAACACGAATAGATACGAAGTCCGATGGACCTCCTTGGGTGCGACAACGTTATGGGATGAAGCCCCCCGGGAGCGCGGGCGTCCCGCCCGCACAACACTGGCAAGGCCTCGCCCAACTCCTCGACCCGGCTCGACCGGCAACGGCGCCACCAGGACTCTGCCTGGTCCGAGCCCATGGCGTTCCCGCCGGCAGAGTGGCCGACAGGGGCTTCACGGGGAGCCTTAGCGGTACCGAATGGCACAGCATGCGGGCGGGACGCCCGCGCTCCCGGGGGGCGCCTCTTCCAATCGCTCTTGCTTCTCAAGGGGGGGCACGCGCCGGCTTGCCGGCCCGCGGCCCTGCCGATGAAGCAGAGTCGTCACGCTTCGTGGCCCTTCGTCGTTCTTCGTGGCCCTTCGTGGATCACTCTTTTTTCATTCGTTTCAAGTAAGGACCATGGTGACTGACCGGCTGCAAAAAGTCATTGCCAACGCCGGCGTTTGTTCCCGGCGCCAGGCCGAGCGCTTGATTCAGGAGGGAAGAGTTTCCGTAAACGGCAAGCCGGTCACGCGGCCCGGTGCGAAAGTAGATACCTCCCGTGACCATATTCGAGTCGACGGAAAGCGCGTTCGTCCGCCCGGACGGCAGACCTATCTGCTCCTGAACAAGCCGCGAGGGTATTTGTGCACCCTTTCAGACCCGGCCGGAAGGCCACTTGTGGGCCAGTTGATTCGGGGGTGTCCACCGGGAGTAAACTCGGTCGGCCGCCTGGACTTCAATACTGAAGGACTGTTGCTTTTGACCAATGACGGCGAGTTCGCCAACCGGATCGCCTCAGCCGGCCCCCATTGTCCCAAGACCTATATGGCCAAGGTGAGAGGGACTCCCAGTCGGGCGAATCTGGCCAAGATCTCGAAGGGGCTATCCCTGAACGGAAGAAGGCTGGCTCCCTGTAAAGTCTCCATGGTGAAGCGGTCCGACAACTGTTGGCTGAGAATTACGTTGATCGAAGGCAGGAACAACCAGATCCGGAAAATGTTTGACCGTGTCGGACACTCTGTGATCAAGTTACGGCGCGTCCAGATAGGCTTCTTGAAGGATGCCCGGCTGAAACCGGGCGACTACCGCCACTTGAGCCGCCAGGAGGTGATGCGCTTCCTGGACTCGACGTCGGATATTCCCGGCGAAGCCTGAGACCGGACGGCTCAGATTGGATCCGGCAAGTTGGAAAAGATCCGGATTTTCGCCCATGCCGGCCCGCAGGGGCACAGGAACAGGCACTGCGGTCCATCGTGCCGAAACGCCTGACAAAACCCGTATCCTGCATTGGCGACCCGGCGATTCATTCGGGCTTATGTCGGCCTGTGGACCCATGAACGATCCCAGGGAAATCAAGCGCCTGCTCGAATGTTCCACAACCATTGCCGTGGTCGGTCTTTCAGCCAATCCAGGCAGGCCCAGCCATGCAGTGGCCCGCTACATGCAGACCCAGGGCTACCGAATCGTTCCCGTAAACCCCAACCACCAGGCAGTCCTGGGAGAACTCTGCTATCCCAGCCTGCTCGATATCCCTTCTTCCACACCCATCGACCTGGTCAATGTCTTCCGTCGTCCGGATGCCGTTCCCCTGGTGGTGGAGCAGACCATGCAGATCGGTGTCGGAGCCATTTGGATGCAGGAGGGTGTCGTTGACGGGCAGGCGGCCCGGAAGGCCGAAGAGGCCGGGTTGACGGTGGTCATGGATCGGTGCCTGCTCAAGGAGCACAGCCAGTACATCTAGCCTTCCTTTTGCTTGAATGCGTCGGGACGATCTGTTAGCTTAGGTTGTTTTCCTGGCGTTTCAGAATAGTCGAATCGGGTCTGAATTCCCCCTTTGGGTGGCCCCATGGCGCAGCAACGACCTCAGGGTCTCGCTTCCAGGCTGAACGAAAGGCTCGAGTCCGTTGTCCTCGTCAGCGCAATCGTAGGGATGTCCCTGGCTTGGCTGTGGCTGCTGCCTGACGATCCCTCGGCAGCACCCAGGCAGCCCTCGCAT
>VXMN01000181.1 GCA_009841055.1 Acidobacteriota bacterium | reverse complement strand
TGGAATTAAAGCTGTTACACTAAGGTCGTGAAAGCTTAACCGGACAGTACTGATCATTCATCATTCATCACTCTCCACTGCCTCCCCGAAACACGTCGCTCATCGACTGGCCGGCGTAGCCGGTCATCTCCAGATATCCCCGGCCTGTAACCGGATCGGCGCCCCGGGTGCCCGTCACCACGACTGCGCCCTCCCAGTAGGTGACCTGGGTGGAGCGCGGCGTGCGCAGCTCCTGGTCCGGTTGGGCGGCGGTCACCGTCAGGCTGAGCCTCTGGCCGGGAAGGTTCAGGCGCCATTGGATCGGATAGCGGGCTCCGCTGTGGGGAGACTGCCAGGTCCTCACCGGTTCCATGGTGAAGTCGGACCTGCCCAGGGCCCGGGATTGTCCGGAGGCCTCCAGCAGCGTCCCGCCGGCATGAGGATCGAGTCGCCCGTCGGACCGCCGCACCTGGAACAGCATCAGGTCCTGGCCGCTGTCCAACTGGAGGGCGAACCAGTCCCAACCGATCTGTTCCGGCTCCAGAAAGCTGGTGCCGAATTCATGGTCCATCCAACTCAGCCCGTCGACTTCGAATTCCCGGCCGTCAATCCGGATTCGGCCGCGCGTGGGCATGCGCGTCAGAGAATAGTAGTGAGAGGCATTCCCATCCTGAGCTCCTTTTCGGCTGAGTCCGGCCTGGCCGTGCAGGAGAGGTTTCCGGCCGGGTTCCAGCTCCAGGTCGATCCCGAAGTCCTGGTCGCGGGCGCGGAGCCGGTGGCGGCCGTCGCGGTCGAGCGCGGCTTCCCAACTCTCGTTCCAGACGCGATAGGTTTCGGTAGAGGCGCCGGCCCATCCCGGTCCGGCCCGGTTCAACCGTTCGGCAAAGCGGAAAACACCGGTTTCCAGGTCGCTGAGAGCCAGATGAGCCATGAAGAGGTCTCGCACCGCCCAGCGGGAAGGGTTTTCCGGCCGGTTTCGGAGTCCCGCCCGAAAGAAGGTAAGCTGGAAGCCGAACCGCCTCGAGCCGCTGTCCGCCAGGTTTCCGGTGTAGTACCACCACTCGATCCGGTACTCGGGGTGGCTGGCGTGGTCGCGGGGAAACTGGAGACGGTAGCCGGGCTGCGCCTGCCGCCAGGTCTGGGTCCAGCCCGTTGCTGCCAGCAGGCAGGGAATCAGGGCCACGGCCAACAGGAACCGGGGCCGGCACGCGGGCAGGATCGGGTACTTCACCAAGCGATAGAGCCCTTTGTCGAGCCGGCGACCCGACTTGAACTGCCCGCCGGACCGGCGGCGCACCATGAACACGGTTCCCTTTCCTTGACTCTCAGGCTTCCTGGGCGGGCGGCATCCGGCCGGCGCGGTAGGCGGGGTAGATGCCCGAGAGGGCCGTGGCCAGCAGGATCAGCAGCGACGACTGCAGCAGGAAGCCCGCGGGCAGGTGAAACTGAATGGTCCAGTTGAAGCTCTGAACGTTGATCACGAAGACCAGGATCAGGGAGAGCAGAATCCCGGCCACCACCCCCAGCCCCTGGCTCACCGCACCCAACAGCGCCGCCTCGATGACCACCATCTTCCGGATTTGCCGCTGCTCCGCTCCGGCCCATCGCAGCAGGGCCAGCTCCGGTTTGCGGTCCAGTATCAGGGTGACCAGGGTGGTCGCCACCCCCAGAATGGCCACGGCCACGGCGATGACCTCCAGAGCATAGGTAATCGTAAAGGTGTTGTCGAAGATTCTCAGGACTTCCGTTTTCAGAGACGCGTTGGTATGCACGAAAAGACGTGATTCGGGCGGGAGTCCCGCAAGAATTTCCGAGCGGGCCCGTTCCGGGTCGAGTCCCTCCTTCAGATAAACCGCCAGGCTGCGGGGCGGCCGGTCTCCGTAGTACTTGCGGAAGGTGCTCCGGTCGAGCACCACAACTCCCTGATCACTCGAGTAGTCGTAGTAGACGGCGGCGACTCGAAAGGCGCGCTGTCCCTGGTCCGTGGTGATCACCAGCCGGTCTCCCACCGCCTTTCGGTGCCGGAGCGCAAAGCTTTCCGAAACCACGGCAGCGTCCTCCCCGATAGCCGCTCTCATGGCCGATTCCCCCTGGCGTGGCGCTTTGAAGAGCAGCCCTGAATGGCTCAAGTGCACTTCAAAGTCGCCTGATCCCAGCAAGACCCTGCGGCCCTGGTAGTCGATGTTGAAACCGGTGAAGGGGTCGACGGCAGCCACCCGGGAGCTTGTGGATATCAGCCGCACCAGTTCGGGAGAGAGGGTCGACTCCGAATAGACGTTGGAGCGTGTGGCCGGGGCCACAAAGAGATCGGCTCTTAGCGTCTGCTCGACCCAGTACTGGACCGTTTCCCGGAAGCTGCCGACCATGATCGTGATGGCCGTGACCATGGAAAGGCTTACGGCCAGGGCCGCCACCGAGATCGAAATGCGCGGGATGGATCCGCTGAGATTGGCGTTGGCCAGCAGGGCCTCCACCCCCGTCCACCGCCTGGTGAGTCGGGAACCCACCCGTCCTGAGACATGCAGCACCACCGGAACCAGGAAGGCCACCGCAAATACAATAGACAGGCAGGCCGCGTAGCCGAATAGGGGAAGGCCGTCGACCGAATCCAGGCAGGCGAATCCGACGGCCAGGGCGGAAAGGATCGCGGGAAGCCAGCGTTGTCTCCAACTCAAGCGGAAACGGCTTTCCACCCGGTCGGCGTCGCGGACCGCTTCGGTCGGCGGCACCCGCGAAGCCTCCAGGGCAGGGACCAGTGCCGCCAGCAAGGCCAGGGGGATGCCCACCGCGAATGCCAGGACCAGGTGTTCCGGACCGAGAGACACCGGTTCGGCAGCGGATCGGATGTAGAGCCGGTCCAGCGTGGAGCCTGTCAGTGTGAGGGCGCCGCGGGCCAGCCAGCCACCCAGCAGGATGCCGAGAGCGCACCCCATTGCCGCCAGCAGGCCGGCTTCGGCCAGGAACAACCCCGCCACCTGGCGCCGGGAGACGCCCACGGCCCGCAGGATCCCGACTTCCCGGCGCCGGGTGATGACCGAAAGCGACACCGTGTTGTAGATCAGGAACAGGCCGACCAGCAGTGCGATGTGGGAAAGGGCGGTCAGGTTGAAGTGGAAGGACTCCAGCATTTTTTCCACCTGGCGCCCGCGGCGGGAGGGACGCTGGACGCCCAATCCCTCGGGCAGCCGGGCGGCGATGGCGGCTTCGGCCCGGTCGATGGAGATCTCGGGCTTCAATCGCAGGTCGACGCGGTCGATCCGACCCAGGCGCCCGAAGAACCACTGGGCGGCCGCGATGTCCATCAAGGCGAAGGTTCCGTTCAGGGCCCTGGCCGGCCCCCGGTCCAGAAGCAGACCGCGCACCGTCAGTGTTTCCCGGCGATCCCCGATGTCGAGGTCCAGGCCGGAGCCCGGGTCCAGGCCGTAGCGTCGGGCCAGTTTCTGCGTCAGCACGATGGCGCCGGGGTCGCTGAGCAGTTCCAGGAACTCTCGGGGTGTCGGGGACTGTTGCCGATCGGCTAAGCGCACCAGGCGGTAGTCCCTAAGGGTCTCGTCCCTGAGAATGTCGACTCCCAGGATTTTCAGCCACTCCCTCTCCCCCGAGGGAAATGAAGCCCTGGCTTCTCCTTCGATGACGGGGCTGATCTGTCCGAACTGCTCCAGCCAGCCCAGTTCCAGCAATCGCTCTTCCCGCAAGCCCTGACCGGAGCCGACGATCTCCAGCGAGGTCTTGCCGGCCACCATTTCCAGCGCCGTCTCGAAGCTGCGGACAGAACTCTGATTGGCCATCCGAACCGCCAGCACCACGGCGATGCCCAAGGCAACGCCCAACACGGTTGCCAAGGCGCGCAGCTTTTCCTGGCGAAGCCGGCGCAGGATGAATGTCCGGAAGAGGTCCATTAGTGGCCGTGCCTTGAAGGGTCGGGGGATTGCCGGTCGGGGACTCATCCCATTCCATCGTCCAGGTCGGGCCTGGAGACGGGTCGACGGGACTCTATCCTGCCATCCACCATTTGCAACACGCGCTGGCCGGCAGCCGCCATCTCGGCCGAGTGAGTGGCCAGCAGCACCGTGACTCCCAGGGACCGGTTCAGTTCCTGCAGGAGCTCCAGCACATCGGCGCCGTTGGCGGAATCGAGGTTTCCGGTAGGCTCATCCGCCAGCAGCAGCAAGGGGTCGTGGCATACCGCCCGCGCGATGCCGACCCGCTGCATCTCTCCTCCCGAGAGCTGCTGGGGGTAATGGCCCAGGCGATGGAGCAAGCCCAGGCGCTCAAGCAATCCGGCGGCCTTCCGCCTGGCGACGTCAGGGGATACGCCGTCCAGCATGAGGGGAAGGGCCGTGTTTTCCAGGGCGGTGAGGGTGGGCAGGAGATTGAAGGATTGAAAGACGAAGCCGATCTGACGGCGGCGGACTCGGGTGAGCCGGCCTTCGTCCAGGCTCCCGAGATCGGTACCGTCGAGCCATATGCGTCCCCGGGTGGGATAGTCCATTCCCCCGCAAAGATGCAGCAAGGTCGACTTGCCGCATCCGGACGGTCCCGTCAAGGCGACGAATTCTCCTTTTTCCAGGGTCAGGTTCACCTCCCGCACGGCAACCACGGGAGCCTCTCCCTGGGTGTAGGTTTTTCCGACTGCCTCGGCGTTGAGTACCGGCACACCGTCCTCCCGGGTTGCAAACGGGGCTATGATAGTGCAAAACGGGGCCGGTTGAGGGGTTATCCGCTCAGCAGGGCAAGCCTCCTTCGTGGCCCTTTGCAATTCTTGATATCCCTTCGTGGATGACTCCCTTGAGTTTCTCCGCGGATATTTCTTCTCATTATTCATGCTTCGACGCGAGCTGAAATTCTACTGGATCGCCCTGTCGGCAGACTTCGCCTACATGTTGTTCGTCTTCACGGTGACCCGCCTGATGGCCGAAAATCAGGCCGGCTTGATGGCCCTGGGAATCTTTGGGGCGGTCTCCTCGCTTGGCTTCGGACTGGGGGCTCCCATCGGAGGCTGGGCTTCCGACGTCTGGGGCGGGCGCCGTGTCGTCGCCGTCGGCGCCGCCGCCCAGGCTTTGGTCCTGCTGGCATGCATCCAATGGCATTCCGACCATCGATGGTTCTACCTGTATGCGCCGATTGGAGGCGCGTCGGTCGGGGTGATGCTTCCCCCGGTCATCTCCTGGTTGACCCGGGGAGGTCTGGCGCAGCTTGGCCCCAGGCTGCAGGGCCGGCGGCTCTTCCGGTTCTGCCTCTCCTGGAACCTGGGAATGATCGCGGGGCAGGCCGTGGGAGGCTGGCTCTTTCCGTCCGGTCCCACCCTGCCCCTGCTGGTGGGGCTGGTGCTGATGCTGGGCGTGCTGGTTCGGACCGGTTTCCCGATCGCTGCTCCCACTCCCGCCGCCTTGCCACCCTCCGAGCGGGAAACGGCCGTGGTTCCCAGGTCCGCCCGCACCTTCGTCTACCTGGGCTGGCTGGCCAACGTGGCCAGCGCCATGGGGGTGAGCGTCATCATCCACCTCTTTCCCCACCTGGCCACCGAGCTGGAGATCGGTGCTCCCATCCATGGCCTGATGGTGGCCACCAACCGGTCGATGGTCATCATCACCTATTCACTGATGTTCTGGTTGACCTTCTGGCGTTACCGTTTTTCAGCCGCCCTGCTGGCGCAACTGTGCGCCCTGGCCGGACTGACCCTGCTCGCCTACAGTCGCACCGTCCCGTTTTTGCTTCTGGGCCTGGTCCTGTTTGCTTTGCTGTCGGGCTACAATTACTTTTCCAGCATTTTCTACAGCACCACCACCTTCGACCGGAAGCGGCAGGGACTGGTCAGCGGAATGCACGAAGCCAGTCTGGCGGTGGGCTTTGCCGCGGGCTCGCTGGGCGGGGGCCTGGCGAGCCTGTGGCTGGGGTCCCGGGCGCCTTACCAGACGGTGGCCCTGGTGGTGCTGGCGACCACAGCGGTCCAGGCCTGGGTCCACTGGAAGGGGAGGAGACTCCATACTTCCTGACGCCGCGTCATTTTCTCCTTGAACCTCGTAGCAACTAGTTGCTACCTTGTGGTGTATGAGATCAGTCGGAATCAAGATGCTGAACAACCGCCTGAGCGAGTACGTGCGGCTGGCAGCTTCGGGAGAAACCGTTCTGGTGACGGACCGGGACCGGGTCGTCGCGGAGATCGGTCCTCCGAAATCGACCAGGAGCCCGGTTCTTGCCGACGCGCTGCTGGCCGAGGCGGTGCGCAAGGGCTGGTTGACGCCACCCCTGCTGCCGGTTGCCGGAGAACCTCGGACACCGGGGCCGGTGGCGCCACTCCGCGACCTTCTCTCCGAATTGGAGAGCGATCGAAGCGAACGGTGATCTACCTCGACACCTCTGTCGCACTCGCCCAGCTCCTGGCGGAAGATCGCCGTCCGCCCGCCTCGCTTTGGAGCCAGACCCTGGTGGCCAGCCGGTTGTTGGAGTACGAGGTCTGGACTCGACTGCACGCGCGCCGGCTCGCCGATTCCCATGGCGAGGCGGTTCGCAGTCTCATCGGACGAGTCGTGTTTCTGGAGCTCTCTCCACCCGTGCTGGCGCGTGCGCGTGAGCCCTTTCCCGGGTCTGTTGCCGTACGCACACTCGATGCCTTGCACCTGGCGTCATGCGACTTCTTGCGCAACCAGGGCCAGTCAGTCGCGTTGGCCAGCTACGACCGGCGGATGATCGCCATCGCCCGCGCCATGAACATCTCCGTGTTCGACCTGGAAAGCTTCTGAACCATGAGTTCACGATATTGCAGAGAGCAAGTCGTTACTCTCAAGTAGCGGGGATTGCCGGTCGTGTTGCGTGCGACGTTTCAGTATCGGCATGACTTCTGGGTAAACAGTCTATTGGCGTCCACCGCATCTCCCGTTTACAATGCCTGCCCGGGGCAATGAGCCCTGTTCGGCTGACAGCGCCCCACCTTTTTTGCAGCCGCTCCGCCCCACCGGCATTGGAGAATCATGTCCGTCCGAATTGGAGTCGACGTCGGAGGAACCTTTACCGACATCGTCTGCTTTGACGAGCAAGGGGAGAGCTTCCGGCTGCTGAAGGTCCCCAGCACGCCCGATCGGCCCAGCACGGCCGTCATCGAGGGCACCCGCCGGGTGCTGAACCAGTTCGAGGTTCCCGCCGAGTCGGTGGGGTTCTTCATTCACGGGACCACCGTGGCCACCAACACCATCCTGGAGCGCAAAGGGGCCGAAGTGGCCCTGCTGGTCACCGCCGGATTCCGGGACGTGCCCTACATCATGCGGCAGGACCGGCCCCGCCTCTACGACTACTTCCAGCAACGTCCCCAGCCGCTGATCCCGCGGGAGCGGCGCTTTGAAGTCCCGGAGCGCATGCTCTATACGGGGCAGGTCAGCCGGCCGCTGCAGGAGGAGCCCACCCGTCAACTGCTGCGCCGGCTGAATGAGCTGGAAGTCCGCGACATCGCCGTTTGCCTGCTGCACTCCTACGTCAACCCGTCCCACGAAAGGACGCTCCGGGACTGGATCCGGCAGGAGATCCCCGAGGCCCGCGTCTCCCTCTCTTCCGACATCCTGCCCGAGTTCAAGGAGTTCGAGAGGTTGAGCACCACGGCCGTCAACGCCTATGTCATGCCCTCGGTGGGCAGCTATCTCCAGCGGCTTGCGGAAGGGCTGGGCTCGCTGCAGATTCCCTCGGGACTCCACATCATGCAGTCCAACGGCGGCATCATGACCTCCGAGACCGCCCAGAGCCACTGTGTGCACATGGTGCTGTCGGGACCCGCCGCCGGGGCCCTGAGCGGACTGGTGCTGGGGCGGAAGGCCGGGCTGGACCACATCATTTCCATCGACGTGGGGGGCACCAGCGCCGATGTGGCCGTGGCCCGCGACGGCAACCTCCACTTTGCCGAGGAAACCGAGATCGCCGGGCAGATCCTCAAGATTCCGGCCATCGAAATCAATACGGTCGGCGCCGGAGGCGGCAGCATCGCCTGGGTCGATTCCGGGGGAGCCTTGCAGGTCGGACCCCAGAGCGCCGGCGCCCATCCGGGACCCGCCTGTTACCGGAGGGGAGGCAGCCGGCCCACCGTTACCGACGCCAACGTGGTCCTGGGTCGCCTGAATGCCAGCCACCTGCTGGGGGGCGAGATGGCCATCGATGCGGAACTTTCCGCAAGGGCCATCGGGGAAGGGATTGCCACTCCCCTGGGTCTTGAGCTGGTCGAAGCTGCCGAAGGGATCATTCGGGTGATCAACGCCGTCATGGCCAAGGCCATTCGGCGGCTCTCGGTGGAGAAGGGCTACGATCCCAGGGAGTTCACCCTGGTCAGCTTCGGGGGTGGGGGCCCCCTGCACGCGGCCGAGCTGGCGGCCGACCTGCAGATCCCGCGGGTGCTGGTCCCGCCGGTCCCCGGGGTCAGCTCCGCCCTGGGCCTGATCACGGCCGACTTTCGCCACGACTACGTGCGCACGGTGCTGTGGAAGCAGCGGCAGGCCTCGCTGGGCCGATTCAAGGCCCTGCTGGGAGAAATGCAGTCGGCGGCCCTGGCCCAGATGAAAAAGGAAGGCGTCGCCTCCAACCTGGTGGCCTTTGTCACCGCCTCCGATCTCCGCTATGAAGGGCAGGGATTCTCTCTTCCTGTTTCCTTCGACCTGGAGGAACTCTCCGGTTGGGCCGATCTGAGTCCCCTTGTCCGGCGATTCCACCAGCGCCACCAGGAGACCTACGGATACCACGACGATCAGGCCGCCGCCGAGGTGGTCAACCTGCGGCTGGCAGCCATCGGACGACTCGCGCCGGCGACCCTGAGCCGGCTCCCCGGCCGGCAGCCCGATCCGGGCCCGGCCCTGGAGGGATCCAGGAAGATTTACGTTGACGGCCGATTCACCGACGCCGGGATCTACCGGCGCGACGGGCTGGGATGGGGCTCGGTGGTGCGCGGGCCGGCCATCGTGGAGCAACTGGACTCGACAACCCTCATCCTGCCCGGCCAGCGGGCCGAAACCGACGAGTTCGGCAATCTGATGATCACCTGGGAGAACCGCCGATGACTGCCGGAAACCCGAGTTCCCAAGTCAGGACCGACCCCGTCACCCTGCAGGTCATGACCAATGCCATCTACTCGGTGGCCGATGAGATGGTGGCGGCTCTGGTCCGGACCTCCTTCTCCACCAACATCAAGGACCGCAGGGACTGCAGCGGCGCCGTCTTCACCCCGGACGGCCAACTGGTGGCCCAGGGCGAGGTGGGCACGCCTCTCCACCTGGGGGTGATGCTGCCGGCCGTGCAGACCGCCATTGCGGCCATTCCCCCCGAGACCCTGGAACCCGAAGACGACATCATCGTCAACACCCCCTACCCCGAAGGCCCCGGCCATCTCAACGACGTCACCCTGGTCTCGCCCGTCTTCGACGGCCCTCACCTGGTGGCCTACGTGGCCAACATGTCCCACCACGTGGACGTGGGCGGCTTCGCCCCCGGCAGCATGGCCTTCGGCGTGTGGGAGCATTTTCAGGAGGGCCTGCAGATCCCCCCGCTGAAGCTGGTCAAGCGGGGGCGCATCGATGAGGACCTGGTGCGGCTCATCACCGCCAATCTGCGGACCCCGGTGGAGTTCCGGGGCGATCTGGCTGCCCAGATCGCGGCCAACAACGTGGGCGAGGAACGGCTTCAGGGACTCGTGCGGAAATACGGCCGGGAGACGGTGCTCCACTACATGAACGAGATCATGGAATACTCGGAGCGGCGCCTTTCGGCCGCCATCGGCCAACTGCCCCAGGGTTCCTTTTCCTCACAGGACTTCCTGGAAGGGGACGGGATCTCCACCGAGAAAATCGCCATCCGCGTGACCGTCACCGTTGAGGGGTCGGAGCTGACGGCCGACTTTCGGGAGAGCGATCCCCAGGCCCTGGGTCCCATCAACTGCCGTCCGCCCTCGGTGAAAGCCTGCGCCTACTACCTGGCCAAGGCGCTGCTGGACCCGGGCCTGCCCCCCAACTCGGGAGCCTTTCGCCCCATCCGGGTGCTGACCAAACCCGGCACACTCATGGAGGTTCAGTTCCCCGGAGCCCTCTGCAACGCCAACATCGTCACCACCCAGAGAATCGTGGACGCTCTCATGGGTGCCTTTCTTCAGATCATTCCGGAGCGGGCGGCGGCTGCCTGCTCGGGGACCATGAACCTGCTGAACATCGGAGGCCGCGACCCCCGCAGCGGAGCCCTCTTCAACTACATCGAGACCTACGGCGGCGGCCAGGGCGCGCTGGTGGACCGCGACGGCACCTCGGCGGTGCAGATGCACATGACCAACACCCGCAACGCCCCGGTCGAGGTGATCGAATCGACCTATCCCTTCTTCATCCACGGTTACGGCCTGGTCCCCGACAGCGCCGGGGCCGGCGAGTTCAGGGGAGGCTACGGCATGCGGCGAGAGTTCGAAATCGAAGCCGACAGGGTGACGGTCACACTCAGCTCGGATCGGTTCGAGCTGGCTCCCTGGGGCATTTTCGGCGGCAGGAGCGCTTCCACCGGCAACTGCAGGGTGGTTCTGCCCGAAGGATCGGTGGAGCAGCTCCCCTCCAAGGTGACGCGGGTCCTGACCAGGGGTTCCCGATTGATCAGCACCACTCCTGGAGGCGGAGGCTGGGGAGATCCCTGCGAACGCCCTGCCGAGCAGGTCCGTCAGGACGTGGTTCAGGAGCTGCTTTCGAGGGAGTCGGCTCTGAGCATCTACGGGGTCGTCCTCGATGACGATCTGTCATTGGACTCGCATGCCACCGCCGATGAGAGGGAGAAACGCCGGTCCGCATCCTGCAACCTGCAGGACGGAAGCGGGCTCAAGCAGTAATACTCCATCCAAGCACAGTGCAGTTCCTGGCCGGTCCTCTTTGCCTGGAAAAGTTCCCCGCCATCCCAGGTAATCCTAAGGAATACTACGAACCTGCCGATCCCTGCCGAATGGGACTGTCCCAGACGGTCAGCGAAGGATTGTCTCCAGTGGAACCGATCTTCGGAAATGCCGGAGCCGCCGGATAATTTGGGTAACTCCGGTAATTTCTGTCGAACCACGGCATCGCCCTGCCGATAGTTGTCGCTCAACTGCTTGGGTGACACATCTCGATGTGCCGAAGGGTTTCCCGAACACCAATGGCCCAAGGCATTCGCTCGGCGCCGGCACGGCTCGTGGCCCTGACGGCCAGCGCGCCGGCCATCCTCCACGCCGATTCTCCTCCGTCTATTCGCACCTTTTTCAGATCTATCGGACACAACCCATCTCCCGACAAACGGACCTGTTGCGCCTGATGCTGTCGATGGTCGAGTTCGGGTAAGTGCAGTCCTGTCAGCAGACTCAGCGGGCGGTCCGTCTGACGCCCGCTTTCGCTTCTCCAAAAAACTACCAAATTGGAAGGGACTGGAAAGGCACAACTGCGGTAAACGAAGTCGAAGTGCAAGACATTCACCCTGAATCCGGATCCTTGTCGAGTGGCAGTTTTCCACGCGCCTCCGCTTCCCATCCGGGAGTCGTTGTCGAATCGGACCCGCTGCCCGGCCGGTCGTCTTCACGGCGCCTGGAGGCAACAACCCGGGAAACAGGCGTCTGAGGCTGCGGCCAGCCGCTGGAAAGGAAGCTTACCGTTGTCGGTTGAAACGGCAGGTTCACGGGTGCACCCAGCGATGACTGGCTTGCTTGCCCGACTGGGACGTGCGGGAGCCATCTCTTGGTTGGGATGGGCCGTTCTTATGGCGGGTGCACTCGACCGCGACCACCCGTCGGAGAACGGGGTGACGGACGGGAGTCTGCGGGAGGAAGGGCAGACCGGTTCGCCGGCACGGGTGCGGACGCGGGAGCCTGGCGGCATGGCCGGCAGTGCGAAGACCGAGGCCGTGAGCACCAGGGCCCAACGGGAGGGGACTCCGCGTGACAACGTGCTTTCCAGGAAGGCTGTGCAACAGATCGGGGAACTACTGGAGGCGAAAAAGCGGTGGACGCCTGCCCAGAGGAAGGTGAGTTCCACGTTGTTGAAGGCCCAGGACGGGACCGTGACCGTAGATATCCGCAGCCAGGCGACGCCTGAGGTGCTGGAGCGCATTCGGGACCTGGGCGGCTCCGTGGTCAACAGCGTGGCGCAATATGGGAGCGTTCGGGCGCAGATTCCGGCGAAGGGCATTGAGACGGTGGCCTCACTCCGGGGTGTCCGGTCGATCCGAACGGCCGATCAGGCGGTAACCCACGGCAAGAGGATCGGGGTCTCACCCGAAGTCGCGAGTCGAGCACCGCCGGCCGCGACGACCCACGGGGTAGTCCGGACCAAGGGCATCTTGTCCCACCAGGTGGATTTGGCCCGGCAGACCCATGGGGTCGACGGCGCCGGCATTGGGATCGGAGTGATCGCATCCGGTGTCGACTCCCTTGCCCGGAGACAGGCGGCGGGTGAACTGCCGGACCGAGTGACGGTATTGCCGGGACAGGCAGGGAAGGGCACCGCCGGCATCACCCTGCTGGAGATCGCCCACGATCTGGCGCCGGAGGCCGAACTCTACTTCGCGACGGGGGAAGGCGGGGAAGCGCAACTTGCGGTCAATATCGAGGCGTTGTGCGACGCGGGAGCGGACGTGATTATCGGCGGGACAATCTACTTGCGGGAATCCGCCTTTCAGGACAACGTGGTGACCCAGGCGGTCAATGCAGCCGTGGCCGATGGTTGCGTCTACATTTCCGCGGCCGGAGATTTCGGAAACCTCAACAACGGCTCCTCCGCGGTGTGGGAGGGTGACTTCGCCGCGGGAACTCCACTGAGAGTCGACGGCACCCAGGTCGGCGTCCGCCACGACTTCGGCGGTGGTCTGGAGGAAAACAGGATCACCAGCGACAGCTACTACGAGTTCATTCTGCAGTGGGCTGACCCGCTGGGCGCTTCGGCGAACGACTACGACCTGTTTCTGGTCGACGAGAACGGGGAGGTCATCGCGAGTTCCACCGATACCCAGGACGGCACCCAGGACCCGATTGAGGTCATCGACTCGCGCGGGCTTTTCCATACGGATGCCCGTCTCGTCATCGTCAAGGCTTCCGGCTCGGATCGATACCTGCGTCTCAGCGCCAACTACGGTCGACTGGAAGTTGCGACCGCCGGCAGCACTTTCGGGCACCGGGCGTCGGAGAACGCGGTTACGGTGGCAGCCGTCGGCATCCGGCAGAGCGGTTCCTATGCCCCTCCTTTCGACGGCACGGAATCGGTCCGGTGGCACAGCTCGGACGGACCGCGCCGGATCTTCTACCAGGCCGACGGAACTCCGATCACGCCCGGCAATTTCTCCTCTTCCGGCGGAACATTGCTGCAGAAGCCAGACATTGCGGCAGCCGATGGAGTCGACGTCGCCTATCTGTACCTGTTCTCGGCCACCACGTATGCGGCGGCCCACGCGGGAGGGATTGCAGCCTTGATGTTGGAGGCGGCCGGCGGCCCCGCCAACCTCACGCTCGCGTCCCTGCGCGCGGCAATGAGCGGAAGCGCCCTCGACATCGAGGCCGAAGGGGTGGACCGCGATTCCGGCGCCGGGATTGTGATGGCTCCGGGCGCGGTGGCTGCAGTCGTGGTCGCCACCGAGGACCGCAACCATGCGCCTACGGCGTCGGGAATCCTGAGCGACCGGACGCTGGCGCCGGATGACTCTGCCGTGACGATCGACGTATCCGGCGCCTTTGACGATCCGGACGATGACACCTTGACCTATGCGGCCCTCTCGAGCGACCCGGAGCGTATCGCGGTCGGCATGACGGGGTCCAGCCTGACGCTTTCTCCGGTATCGCCCGTCCTGGCGACGGTGACGGTGCGTGCGACCGATCCGGGGGGTCTGAGCGCGGTGCAGTCCTTTACGGTTACGGTCAGGGTCGGGACCCGGGACTACGACACCGACGACGACGGATTGATCGAGGTTGCGACGCTGGCGCAGCTCGACGGAATGCGCTACGACCTGGACGGCAACGGTCAGGTGGACGATCCGGGGGACTGGCAGGCCTACTTCGCGGCTTTCTCACAGGGAGCGCTGGACATGGGATGCTCCCAGGGTTGCACCGGATACGAGCTTCGGGAGGATCTGGACTTCGACACCGACGCAAGCGGCGACGCCGGTACGGGCGACACCTACTGGAACGGAGGCGACGGCTGGTTGCCCATCGGCGAAAGGGACAATGGATTCACGGCCACCTTCGAGGGGAACGGGCACGTGCTGTCATTCCTCTACATCGATCGCTCCGGGGAAGACAGGGTCGGTTTGTTCGGGTCGGCCGGAGGCGCGCTTCGCGGGGTGGGTTTGACCGGAGTCGACGTGACCGGCCAGGATTCCGTGGGGGCTCTGGTGGGAGATATTTCCGAGGGGAGCGTGCGAGACAGCCATGCCACCGGCCGGGTCGAGGGCCGGGACGCGGTGGGCGGGCTGGCGGGCCGCTCGGGAACAGTATCCGCCAGCTACGCCGCGGTCTCGGTGTCGGGCGCCAGAGGCGTGGGCGGTCTGGTGGGACATCAGGCGGCGAACCCGATCACCGCCAGCTATGCGACCGGGGATGTGACCGGTACGGATGCCGTCGGCGGTCTGGTGGGGGCGTCGGACGACCAGATACTGGCCGGCTATGCCACCGGAATGGTGTCGGGACGGGGGTCAAGGCGATCGGGATCCCAGGTTTGCGGTTTCGAGAGGGGCGGTGTAGGCGGCCTGGTGGGCAATGCCTGCAGCACGATATGGGCGAGTTATGCGACGGGGGTGGTTTCAGGCACGAGCGCGGTGGGCGGCTTGGCCGGAACCGGGCCCACGCGATTTCGATCCACTTACTGGGACCGGGAGACCTCGGGGGTGCAGGTGGGCTTCGGAGAGGACGACGCCAACGGCAACGGCGTCGTGGACGGCACCGAGTCACCGACCGCCGGGGTGGCGGGACGAGCTACCGCCGCCCTGCAGGCGCCCACCGGCTACCGCGGCATTTTCCGGGCCTGGAATCTGGATCTGGACGGGGACAACGTGCCTGACGATCCCTGGCACTTCGGCACGGCCGCCCAATATCCGGCGTTGTCGGCGGACCTGAATGGCGATGGGCGTGTGACCTGGCAGGAATTCGGCTACCAGTTGCGGGAAGGTCCGATGCTGAATGCAAGTTCGCCGGCCGGACAGGCCCGGGTGGAGTTGAGCTGGACAATGGTGGAGACGAACCACTGGCGGCCGGCCCCGGCTGTGACCTATACCCTCTACCGGGACGACGGCAACGCCGTCGATGCCGTCGCGGAGGATCTCGAGGCCCTCCTTCATACCGACACCGGAGTGAGTATCGGCGCCACCTACAACTACCAGGTGACGGCCGTGGTTGCGGGGGGCGAAGCGGCCCGCAGCACCAGGTTCCCCGTGATTGTGGGTGCAGCCAACCAGCCGCCGGCGGCAGTGGGAGAGTTGGAAAACATGACGTTGCGGGAGGGAACTGCAACGGTGGCGATCGATGTCTCGGGGGCTTTCCGAGACCCTGAGGGCGATGCGCTGGACTACGAGGCCAGCTCTTCGTCGACGGGTGTCGTGGCGGTGAACGTGTTGGGAACCGAGTTGACGATCACTCCGGCATCGGCAGGCCGGGCGGTGGTCACGGTGACGGCCACCGACACTTCCGGGTCCAATTCAAGCGCGGAGCAGTCGTTTGCGGTCACGGTCTGGCCGGTGGCGGCGGTCGACTACGACGCCGACGAAGACAGGCTGATCGAGATCCGGACTCTGGCCCAGTTGGATGCGGTCCGCCATGACCTGGACGGAGACGGAAATCCCGCCCTCGAAGGCGCGGCCGCCTATGCCGCTGCCTTTGCGGACGCTGCTGCGGGCATGGGCTGTGACATCTCCGACGGGTGTGCGGGCTATGAACTGATCGCCGACCTGGATTTCGACACCAACGGAAGCGGACGCATCGATGCGGGCGACGACTTCTGGAACGACGGCGCGGGCTGGGTTCCCATCGGCGGCGCAGGCAGCATGGGAGATATAGACATGCGCGAGGTCTCGATGAGGCGAAACCCCTTTCATGCCGTCTTCGAGGGCAACGGACACGCGATCGCCAACCTGTATTCGAACAGCAGGGACCGTGCCCTGTTTACGGGATTGTTCGGCTATGCCGGTTCCGATTCCGAGGCCCGGTCGTCCAGCGTCATCCGCAATGTCGGGGTGATCGATATCGATCTGACCGGCTACAACAACACCGGCGGCCTGGTGGGATGGAATGAAGGGAAGATCCTCACCAGCTACTCCACGGGTGTCATTTGGAGCTTGTCCAATTCGGGCGGGCTGGTGGGGTGGAACGAGGGGACGATCATATCCTGCTATTCCGCTGTTCAGTTGAGGGGCCACTTGGGGACAGCCGCCGGCGGCCTGGTGGGGTGGAACGCCGCCCGTTGGGTTCTGACTGACGGGGTGTGGTCGGTAGCCACCCGCGGTTTCATTTCGGGAAGTTACGCCACCGGCCGCGTGAGCGCTTGGGGGCGCGCCGGCGGGCTGGTGGGACAAAACGAAGGGACGATCAACGCCAGCTACGCCACGGGTTTCATTTCGGCCAGTTTCGTTACGGGGGGACTGGCCGGAGAGAGCAGTGGCAGGATCATGGCCAGTTACGCCACCGGCCAGGCCAGGAGTTTCTCAAGCAGCCGGGGGGACGGACTGGTGGACTTTGCCTCCGGATTCATAGAGGACAGCTATTTCGACAGCAGGACATCGGTCTGGTCGAGTTTCAGCTATTCCTTCCGCGCCAGGAGGACGGAGGATCTACAGGCGCCCACCGGCTACACCGGCCTGTACCGGAACTGGAACGTGGACCTGGACGGCGATGACCAACCCGACGACCCCTGGCACTTCGGCACCAGTCGCCAATATCCGGTACTCAAGGCCGATCTGGATGGCGACGGCCGGGCGACCTGGCAGGAGTTCGGCTACCAGATTCGGGAAGGGCCGACCCTTTCGGCCAGGACGGTATTCAGGGACGGCATGGACCAGGTGGAACTGACATGGACCGGGGTAAACACGCGACACTGGAA